>JBGTNX010000110.1:0-10017 GCA_041742825.1 Acidimicrobiia bacterium
TCGACCAATGCCGGAGCATTTCGCCAGATGCGGTGTCAAGGGCCACGATGCCTTGCGGTTCCCACACGGCGGACAGCTCTGTGTCGCTCTCGGTCTCGAGGTGGCTTCGTGTGGTTCCGACATACAACGTCGCTCCGTCTGCACTGAGGCCAACACTTCGTCGAGCGCCCAGGTTCGGGCCCTTGGCCTGTGCCGGAGGGATTAGCCAGGCGAGAACCCGACCCAGCCAAGATGCCTGCTGTGCCCAGTCGAGCGTTTCCGATTCGCCAGTTGTCAGCTCTACGGCCGTGAATGTGTCTCGATCCCCGTGTACCACGTAGGCCATGTTCCGGGCCGAATCCCATACCACTTCCGGCTGGAACCACTCCTAGATACTGATCTCACCAAAATCAACCAGATCGGCCTCGCCCACCATGACCCCGGGCAACGGATGCGTCGTTGTCGTCAAGTTGACAAGGTCAAGGATCCCCGAGTCGCGTGATCGGATCCTCTTTGTTGCTCGCTCCTGATCATTCTGTCCCTGAGTGGCTTTAGAATGCTGACCATGCCAAGAGCAATCTGGAAAGGCGCCATCAACTTCGGGTTGGTCACCATCCCGGTCGGGTTGTACAGCGCCACCGACGAAAAATCGCCCAAGTTCAAACAGCTCCGCAAGGACGACCACTCCCCTATCAAGTACAAGCGGGTTGCCGAGAACGACGGTAAAGAAGTCGAGTGGGACGACATCGTCAAGGGCTACGAATTCGAAAAGGGCCGCTATGTCGTGTTCACCGACGACGAGCTCGAAGGGGTCAACCCCGACGGCAACAAGCTGGTCGACGTCGTGCAGTTCGTCGACGAAACCGAGATCGACCCCATCCTCTTCAAGAAGACTTATTACCTGGCTCCGGAGAAGACCGGGATCAAGGCTTATCAGATCCTGGAGAAGGCCCTCACCGAGAAGGGACGGATCGGTATCGCCAAAGTCTCAATCCGGGAGAAGCAGCAGCTAGCCACCCTTCGGTCAAAAGATGGCGTGATCGTCATGGAGACCATGTACTGGCCTGACGAGATCCGTGCCGCCGAGTTCGAAGAGCTCGACGCCAACGTCGAGATCCGCAAAGAAGAAGTCGAGATGGCGGCATCACTGATCGACAACCTCACCCGACCCTTCGACCGCGAAGTGTACGTGGACAGGTCGCGAGAACAGATCGAAGAACTTGCTGCGAAGAAGGTCGCCGGTGAAGAGATAATCGCCGTCGACTCCTCCCCCGAGCCCACCAAGGTCGTCGATCTTCTCGAGGCTCTCAAGGCTTCGGTCGAAGCCACCAAGAAAGCAAGCTAGGGAGCTAGCTGGACGGGCCTTCACTCTCCCAGGTGATGCCGGCGACCTCAGCGATCTCGACCCCTTTGTAGACCGGTGCGCGGAGGTGCATGTCGGCGGTCCACTCCTTGAACTCGACATTTACAACAATGCCGGGCTCGACCCAGTGCAGCTTCCCGGGATAGCGGACTGAAGGCTGGAATGCGCTCGACTCTCGCTCCAGCTGTTCTAGCGAGCCCTTGATGGCACGCAGCGTCCGGTCGTCGAAGCCTGACCCGACCGCGCCGATGAATCTGAGTTTGCCGTCTTCCCAGAGCCCGAGCATAAGCGACCCGAAGGTTGACGACCGTCCGCCGTCCCCCTCGGCGTAACCGCCAACGACTGCCCGCATCCTCTGTTTCACCGAAACCTTGCGCCAGTCGGCCGAACGCCGCCCGGGCACATATTTTGAGCCCGAGCGTTTGGCGACGATCCCCTCGATCCCCTGCGCCTTGACTGCGTTGTACAGGGCAATACCCGAGCCCTTTGTCGGCTCGGTGACAACCAGGGGCGTTGCCAACGAGAGGCCCGTCAGGATCTCCTGGCGTGCCTCATAAGGAAGCCCGGTCCGGACCTCGTCACCCTGGTAGAGCACATCGAAGGCAACGAAATTGACCGGCGTCCTGTCGCCGGTTCCGAGTCCACCAAAGCCTGTCCGTTTCTGGATCCGGTCGAAGCTGGGCAGGCCGATCTCATCAAAAGCCACGATCTCACCATCGAGGACAACCCCACGGGGGATCGGGAGCCCTGCTAATTCGGGGAATGGCCCGAGGAGGTCGATTCCTCTGCGGGAACGGGCGCGGATCCCTCCGTCGTTGGACAGCACCGCCCGATAGCCGTCCCATTTGACCTCGAACCACCAACCCGGGTCGTCGAACGGATCGTTCCAGCGGGTCGCCAGCATTGGCTCGAAGACGGGGAGCATCAGCTATCGGACCGAGGGCTCAACTCCCCGCCAGCTCTTCCCTGACGAGCCGGTTGACCAAGCCACCGTCGAGGTCGTCGCCGTGCTCCTTCATCAACGCTCCGATGACCCGCCCCGCGGCCTTATCGTCGCCGGAGGCACCAAGCGAAGAGAGGCTCTCACGGACCAAGGCCCTGGTGGCCTCCTCATCGAGCTTCTTCGGCAACCATCGACTCAGGTACTCGACTTCGTATCCCAGTTTCTCGGCCATTGCCTTGCCCCGCTCGCCGTAACCCTCGTACTCTTCTTTCGACTTTTTCATCTTCTTGACGTAGCTCGAGATGACCTGCTCGTAGAAGGCATCGTCCGCCTCACCTTCGAAACCTGGCTCACTAACGGCGACAGACACCTCGCTCTGCACCTGGCGCACGACATCGCGGCGTCTCGCGTCTTTGGCCAACATCGCTTCTTTGAGCTCGGCGGCCAGTTGTTCCTTGATCGTCATGGGAGACTCCTCAGAAAGTCGACGGTGTGCTGCGGGTCATCGGTAATGATGCCCCACACCCCCTTCGACACCAACTCACTCAACGACCGCTCATCGGCTTCGACCTGACGCGTCGACCACACTGCGACATCGACTCCTTCGGGTAGAGGTTCGATCCGGGCCAGCACCAGATCTGCGTCCGGCATCAGGTAGCTATGGCCACCTTCCCGGCAATGCTCCAACGCATCGTGGAGACTTCCGGCCATGCCGACATTGATGCCGGTGACAACCTCGGGAAACGTGGACCTTACCAAGTCGATAGTCGCCCAGTTGAACGAGATCACGATGTCAAACGGCCGCGACATCGACGCAGCTTCGAGACCGAGCCTGTGATCGGGCTCATGCCCGCTCTCACCCGGAGCGTTCTTGATCTCGATGAGAACAGGAGTTTCGGGCAGCGCTGCAAGTGCCTCATCGAGGAGGCACGGTTTTGCCCCACCACCCAGTTCGACCTCGGCGAGAACGCTCCACGGCGTCGTAGCCAATTCCAGGCCGCCAATGCTGGGGTCGTGGGAAAGGACCAATTTGCCGTCGGCCGAACGGCGCACGTCCGTTTCGACCGCGTCACATACTTCAGCGGCGGCGATGAGCCCCGGAAGCGAATTGTCCGGGTAACGACCCCGCCACCCACGGTGGCCGATGACGTTGACTTGTCTGCTCACGGAATAATTTTCCTAGAAACTCGTTTACAAAAATGGATCACACCACTAAATTCAATCGTGAATCCTCTCGCACCGCGCCTTTTTGGTGGGAATGCTTGTGAAAAAGATCACAATCCCAAGGAAACTTTGTGCTTACAACCCAGATAACAACTGACTGGCGAGACCTTGCTTCTTGCCGGGACTCCGAACCGAACCTCTTCTTCCCCGTAGGGACTACAGGACCTGCAGTGGAGCAGATCGATGCCGCTATCGCAATCTGTTCCACGTGCATGGTTCAGGAAGACTGCCTCCAGTACGCTCTCGAGACCAACCAGGAATCGGGTGTATGGGGCGGCTATGCCGAAGATGACAGGCGACGCCTCCGCAAACGGTGGCTGGCCGACCGGCGGAGACGATCCGCCTGAACGCAAGTTCTGAATGAGACCCTCCCACCGGAGGGTCTCATTATTTCTCGGTCATCGATTGCCGGGAGCAAAGCCAACCGCGACGTCGGCGTTCTCTGACTCGACTTCCACGAATGCGATTCGCCCGGCGGGAATTCCAAACTCCCGACCTTTGGTGTCCGTCGTCCAGAACACGTCTCCGGCCTCGACTGTCGCTCTCATCGTCTCCTTGAATGCCGCCAGGTCGTCGACATCGAGCTCGACCACCTTGCTCGACTCGGCCACTGCGATACGAACTTTCATCTGGTTCCAAATCCTCTCGACTAAACGCTGATCGTAACCCCCTTCCCAACGTTCGCCGGAAGCCTTACGTTCGGGTCATGAGCCGACCCTTTGTAATGGTCCTGATCACAGCGGCGGTGTTTGCCATCATGACCCTGGCGGTGGCGGAGCCCGTGGCCGTAGGCGGATATCCACCGGTGGAGTTACGCGAAGCTCCCACGGCCACCGTGGTTGTGCAAAGCGGCGATCACTTTTGGAAGATCTCCAAGGAAACCCTCGGTGGAAGACTGGAGCGTGAGCCCCGCATTGAGGAAGTCCACACGTTTTGGCTGGCGACAATCGAGATCAATCTCGATTCGATACGTTCTGGCGACCCGGACCTGATTTACCCCGGTGAGGAATTGATGCTGCCTAGTGCCGGCGATTAGCGATTGGCGGTGAGCTTGGCGACCTTGCCGTCGTGGGTGACTGCGAAAAGCTCGCCGTCACCGCGCAGGCCGAACGAGTTGATCTGGCCGATCGCCCCGAGTTCGGTAGTCCAATCTCTCTCGTCGGTGACCTGGCCGTCCACATAGCGGAATGACTTGACCCACTGGCTGCACCAGTCGCTGTAGAAGTAAGTGCCGTGGAGTTCGGGGATCTCGGCGCCGCGATATACGTATCCACCAGTCACCGAACAACCCTGGCCCTCCTCGGATCCGTGGAGGTAGGTGATCGCCGGCGCGGTATAGAGGGAGAGGTCGCAGTCCTGAACGTGGAAACAGCGGGTGCCCTCGACGTCAGACCATCCGAAGTTGAATCCACCCCCGCTGATGGGGACGACATTGATCTCCTCCTGATCGGCATGGCCGACGTCGGCAATGTAGATCAGGCCGTCCACCGGGTCGATGCTGAACCGCCACGGGTTGCGCAAACCGTAAGCCCAGACTTCCGCCGCACCGCCGCCGTCGACGAAGGGATTCTCCGGCGGGATCCCGTACGGGTCGCCATTGTCTACGTCGAGTCGGGAGATAGCTGCGTACATCGTGTTGGGGTCCTGGCCCTGGTCGCGGGAGTCGGCGCCGTCGCCCTGCGCTGAGTAGAGGTAACCATCCGGGCCGAATGCCAGCGCTCCCGCATAGTGCCGGATGTCGGTGTGCCCTTCAGGTTGGGGAAGGTTGAAGATCACTCTTTCGGATTCGGGATCGGCACGATTCGGGTTGGTCGCCGACACGGTGAACTCCGAGAGCTGGCGGTTGCCTGCCGAGGTGCTCCCCGGGGTCGTGTAATAGACATAGAACTTGCCGTTGGTCGCGAAATCCGGGTGAAAAGTGAGGCCGAGCAGCCCTTGTTCGATTCCGTTGGCAAGCACGCGGTCGTCTATGGCGAGGAAGGCCGGGTCGACCATCTCGAAGTTCTCGTCGAGGATCCGGATCACCCCGACCCGCTGCACCACGAAGAGGCGGTTGTCCCCCGGCGGAGAAGTGATGACCACGGGCTGTTGGAAACCTTCGAACACCACATCGAGGCTCACACTGGTCAGGGCGGGAAGGTTGGAGGCCGAGGTGGTCGTCTCTCCAGGAGCCGTGGTAACCGTCGAACCGTCACCGCCCGTGGTTTCTGTTCCCTCGGGGCCGGTGGTGGTCGTGTCCCCGGCGATCGGCTGGCTGGTAGGGGTGGAGCCTTCCTGGCCTTCCCCGCGGAGGAAGAAGAAGACGATCAAAAAGACGATTACCAGGCCGATGACGAGACCCCGGAGTCGGGATTGGACCGGGGATAGGGGTTCTCTATGTCGTGCGCTCACTCAGGCGGAGTGTAGGAAACGGAAAAGGAAAAGAGAACGTTCGTCGGAATCGGTCTCGTGACCGGTGAGCGGGCGGCGGAGGCTAGACGTTGTCGCCGAGGAAGATCTCCGACACCGACGACTCCATGAAGATCGCCTGCAGCGCTTCGGCGACAATCGGAGCAATCGAGAGGACCTTCACCTTGTCGAGTGTTCGCACATCCTCGCTCACCGGAAGGGTGTTGGTGATGATCATCTCCTCGATGGGAGCGTTTTTGATCCGGTCGATTGCCGGATCGGAGAGGATCGCATGGGTCGCCGCGATTCGGACGCTCAGGGCCCCATAGTCGCGCATCATCTCCGCAGCGTTGCACACCGTGCCCGCGGTGTCGATCATGTCGTCGACGATCACTACGTGTTTGTCCTTGACCCGACCTGCCATCGACAGAGCGTGAGAGACATTGTGCTCCTTGGGGTCGCGTCGCTTGTAGATGAACGCAACTGAGGCATCACCGAGCCTGCGGGCGTATCGCTCAGCGCGCTTCACGCCGCCCGCATCAGGGGACAAGACCGCAATCCTGCCGCTGATCTGGCTCGCGACGTAGTCGGCGATCATCGGGATCGCCGTGAGGTGGTCGAACGGCTTCTGAATAAAACCCTGGAGCTGTCCGGTATGGAGGTCGACGGAGACCAGTCTGTCCGCCCCCGCAGTCATGAACAGGTCGCCGACCAAACGTGCGGTAATCGGCTCCCGAGGGAGGACTTTCTTGTCCTGGCGAGAGTATCCGTAGAACGGCATGACCGCCGTTATCCGACGGGCAGAGGCACGACGCAATGCGTCGATCGTGATCAGCTGCTCCATGATGTGCTCGTTGACCGGATGAGAGTGACTCTGAATGAGGAAGCAATCCGCCCCCCGCACCGACTCGATCGGCCGTGCGTAGAGCTCACCATTTGAGAACTTTGAAAGCTCGAGCTGGCCGAGCGGGAGACCGAGCATCTCGGCGACTTCTTCACCAAGGGGCACATTGGCGCTCCCCGAAAAGAGCAGCATCCGGTTCCGGGAGACGATATCCACTTCTAATGCTCCTCGGTCTTCTTCGCCGCTTGCCGCTCTGCGCGTCTCCGGGCGTAGCCTTCGATGTTCTTCTGTTCGCTGCGCTCGACGGCCAACGCGTCAGCCTCTACGTCTCGGGTGATTGCGGATCCGGCCCCGGTGATGGCCCGGTCGCCGATGGTCAGAGGAGCCACCAGCATCGTGTCGGATCCGATGAACACGTCTTCACCAATTGTGGTGGCATGTTTCTCGTAACCGTCGTAGTTGCAGGTGACGGTTCCTGCACCGATATTCGTTCCCCGACCGATCGTGGCGTCGCCCAGGTAAGTGAGGTGGTTGGCCTTGGCGCCTTCGCCGAGCGTCGAATTCTTCGTCTCCACGAAAGTTCCCAGCTTGGCACCGTTCATGAGGACTGTCCCGCCGCGCAGCGAGGCGTAGGGTCCGACCTCGCAACCCT
The DNA here is from genome assembly GCA_041742825.1 of Acidimicrobiia bacterium. Classification (GTDB taxonomy): domain Bacteria; phylum Actinomycetota; class Acidimicrobiia; order Spongiisociales; family ZC4RG35; genus MA-ANB-1. Next base: position 7,394 of record JBGTNX010000110.1, read on the forward strand.
CCCCGACTACCGCACCCCGCAACACCGAATACCAGACGGTGCTCCCGGAACCGATTTCGGAGTCCACGGCAAAAACGTCCGGCCCAACCCGCGCATCTGCACCGACAGTCGTGTTCCCTTCGAGGTGCACACCCGGATAGATGGTGGCGCCGGGTTCGATGGAAACGGAGTCGTCGATGTAGGTGCGGTCCGGGTCGATGATCTTGACGCCTGCTTGGAGATGGTCGAAGTTGATCCTGGTCCGAAGCTGCTTGCGCGCGTCGGCGAGTTGGTCCTGTGAGTTAATCCCGATCACCTCTCGAGGAGCGGCCTTCACCGGCTCCAGTTTTGCACCTTTGCGGGAAAGAATCCCGATTACATCAGTTATGTATAACTCCCCCTGAGAGTTGTCGCTCGTGACCTGATCGAGAGCCTCCATGAGGTCCTCCGCACGAAACGAGTAGATCCCGGCGTTGATCTCGTTGATTTCGGCCTGCTCAGGGGTGCAATCCCTGTCTTCGACTATCCCCACGACAGACCCGTTCTGCCGCACGATCCTCCCGTAGCCGGACGGGTCTTCGAACACCGAGGTGACCAGGAGAGCGGCAGTCTCCGGAGGCCGGGCCACTAGTTCTCCAATGAGCTCTGGAGTGATCATCGGCATGTCGCCGTTGAGGACCACAACTGTGTCATCGGGGGCGAGGTCCTGGATCCGGGCGATTCCCACTCTGGCCGCATCGCCCGTACCCAACTGATTTTCCTGGATTGCAACGCTGATGCTGGAATCGAGGTGAGGGCGGACCTCATCGGCGCCGTGACCGAGGACCACAACCATCGACTCGGGATTCGACTTCGCGGCGGCATCGATGACCCATCCGACCAGAGTCCTGCCGGCCGCGGTGTGCGCCACTTTGGGCAGGGCAGACATCATTCGCTTGCCCTGGCCGGCGGCCAGAATGATCACATGAGTTGGCAAGTCAGCCTTTCCTAGGCAGTCGCTGGGGGGGCAGGACTCGAACCCACTCTTACAGGACCAAAACCTGCCGTGCTACCGGTTACACCACCCCCCAAAGGCGGGCTCCTGAGGATAATCGCCCCAGGGCTGGAGAAGTAACCCACTCTTACAGGACCGCAATACCCGATGTGGCACCGGGTACACCACCCCCCAAAGGCGGGCTCCTGAGGATAATCGCACCAGGGCTGGAGAAGTAGCCGGCTGTCCCCTACCCACATTCCAACTGTCCTCCCGCGTGCGGGAGGAAGGTTCCTGCACCCGCCGGATAGGCGGGTGGAGGTAGGAGGGAGCGGTCCCCGCGGGCCGGGAGCTCAGGTGCCGTTGGTGAGAGCCCCACCCTCCAGGGATAATGTTGTTGGTGGCTTCCGGAGCCTGGGATGACTCTCCACCCTCCTGACTTCGTGTCCTTGGCAGGGATCTGTCTTCTGGGTTCTGGGAGCCGCTAGGCACTCGCCGAGGGTGGATGTGACCTGATAGGAGCCTGGACAAGAGGCCCCGTCCCTGGACTGTCCACCACCCGGACGGTGAGTGCCATCCCTCAATCTATGGAAAGGAAAAGGGATGACATCGGTAATTATGCCAGAGCGGGTCGGGATCGTTGGTGGGGTCGACACTCACGCTGACACCCACATGGCTGCTGCGGTGGATCACAACGGAGCTGTGTTAGGAACCGCCCCGTTCGAAGCGACAGCTGCTGGCTACGCCTCGTTGTTGGCCTGGTTGAACAGTTACGGGCCGGTGAGAACGGTTGGGGTTGAAGGAACCGGGTCGTGGGGGTCGGGATTGGCCCGTTATTTGAGCGAAGAGGGGGTTGAGATCCGTGAAGTGATCCGCCCCAACCGCCAAACACGACGCCGCTACGGCAAAAGCGACAGCGCTGATGCGGTGGCCGCAGCCCGAGCGGTCCTCTCGGGACAAGCCAGCAACCAACCTCGAGGAAACACCGGTGTCGTCGAATGCTTACGACTGTTAAAAGTGACCCGTCGCAGTGCGGTCAAACAGCGGACCATGGTCGCTAACCAGATCCACGGACTGGTTGTCACCTGCCCCGAACCCCTCCAAGCAACCCTCCGAGGTCTCACTCTCCGAAGAATCGTTGGTGTCGTATCCCATTACCGACCAGGACCGGTAAACAACCCCACCGCAGCAGCGAAACTGGCGTTGAGAACTCTGGGACGCCGCCACCAACAGCTCAGCGAAGAAATCAGGACTCTCGACGTCGAAATACAAGCCCTCGTCGAAGAGGCAGCCCCGCCAGGACTGTTGGACATGTGCGGGGTCGGACCCCAAACAGCAGCCGATCTAATCATCACCATCGGCTCTAACCCCGACCGGATCAGATCCGAAAGCTCACTAGCCGCCCTCTGCGGCACATCACCGGTGGATATGAGCTCAGGCAAACAACAACGACACCGACTCAATCGAGGAGGAGACCGCCAAGCCAACGCCGCCCTCTACCGGATCGCAGTCGTAAGACTCCGCTACCACCAACCAACACGCCAATACGCCGACCGACGAACCCGAGAAGGGCTCACCAAACCAGAAATCATCCGCTGCCTGAAACGCTACATCGCAAGAGAAATCTGGGAACAACTCGCCCAACAGAACCACACCACCAAACCCAGTTGAC
>JBGTNX010000111.1:0-3173 GCA_041742825.1 Acidimicrobiia bacterium
GCTCGGAACCTGTCTCGAACGCGGCATCAAGATCGTCTCCAACGCAGGCGGCATCAATCCTGCGGGTCTCGCCGAACGACTTGCCAAGCTTGCGGCCGACCTCGGGGTCTCGCCTCGCATCGCCTACGTCGACGGCGACGACCTGCTCCCACGCCTCGAAGGACTCGAAGGCGCGGGACATCGCTTCGTCAATATGGACACGGGGATGCCTTTGGCCGGATCCGGTGTGACCCCTCTTACCGCCAATGCCTCCCTGGGTGGATGGGGCATCAGCGAGGCCCTGGCCGCCGGGGCGGAAGTGATCATCACCGGAAGGGTTACTGATGCGGCCCTCGTGGTTGGTCCCGCGGCCTGGAACTTCGGTTGGCAGCGTGACGATTGGGACGCTCTGGCGGGAGCAGTGGTGGCGGGTCACATCATCGAGTGTGGTGCCCAATGCACCGGTGGCAACTATGCCTTCTTCGAAGAGGTTCCCGGGTTGGAGCGAGTTGGGTTTCCGATCGCCGAGATCAATTCCGATGGATCCAGCGTGATCACCAAACATGCCGGTACCGGTGGACTGGTGTCGGTTGGGACCGTCACCGCTCAACTGCTCTACGAAATCGGATCTCCTCACTATTTGAACCCTGACGTCACCTCCTTGTTCGAGTCGATCACCCTGACCCAGTTGGGGCCGGATCGCGTTCAGGTCAGAGGGGTTCGGGGAGAGCCACCACCTCCTGACCTCAAGGTGGCAATGAATTACCTCGGGGGGCACAAGAACTCGATGACCTTCGGGATCTCTGCACCCCACGTAGCCGCGAAGGCAGACGCGTTGATACGAGCGCTCTGGGAGGTGGCCGGCCCGCCCGATCAGTTCGCGGTTGTCGACGTGAACCTCATTGGTGCCGAAACGCAGGATCCTCGGAACAACGACGATGCCCTCGCGTACTTGCGGATCTCGGTCAAGGACCCCGATCCCGACAGGGTCGGTCGACGATTCTCCAGCGCCGCGGTGGAACTTGCCCTGTCGAGCTATCCGGGCTTCTTCTTGACGACCCCGCCCGGCGAAGCCACCGCCTATGCCGTCTACTGGCCGACCACCATCCCCGCCTCTCTGGTTCCTATGCGGGTAGTGATGGACGCGAAGGAGTGGATCGTGAGCTCGGTAGCCCCCGAGACGAAGCCGCAAGCCTCAAGCCTCAAGCCGCAAGTCCCAAGCCCCAAGCCTGAACCATCTGAACCGGGAGAGTTCGTCTCCGTTCCCCTCGGCACCATCGCCGGAGCCCGGTCGGGTGACAAAGGCGGGAACGCCAACGTCGGGTTCTGGGTTCGCAGCCTCGAGGAGTATCGCTGGCTCGAGGATTACCTGACTGTCGAGCAGGTCCGCATCCTGATGCCTGAGGCACACGGCCTCGAGATCGATCGCCATGAACTCCCCAACCTCCTCGCCGTCAACTTCGTCCTGCACGGGTTGCTCGGGGAAGGCGTCTCGTCGTCAACGAGGACCGATCCTCAGGCCAAGTCCCTGGGTGAGTTCCTCCGGGCCTGCTGGGTCGAGGTGCCTAAGGACCTCGTAGGGGTCGGTAAGTAGGATGTCGTAGCGGATGAAGGGTCCCTCCCACCTCCTCTACTCACTGTACGAGCGACGCCTCGTTCACGGGCTCGACGCCGATCGGTTCCCGCACCACATCGGAATTGTCCTGGACGGACATCGCCGTTACGCCCGCGAATCCGGTCTCGGCTCGTACGCCGAGAGCTACCGGGCCGGCATGGCCCGCTTCGAAGACTTCCTCGAATGGACCGGGGAACTCGGGATACCGATCATCACTGCCTGGGTCCTCTCCCGTGAGAATCTCACCCGACCGGCTTCCGAACTCGCCCCGTATTTCGAAGTGTTGATCGAATTGTTCGAGCGGCTCCCCGAGCACGCCGCGGCCGAGAACCTGCGGATTCGTTTCATCGGCAGCCTCGACCTGCTCCCAGGGGAACTGGTTGAGTCGGCCAAAGCAGCTGAAGCTGCTTGCCCAGATGGAACCCGTCATCTCAACATCGCGATGGGGTACGGGGGACGTCAGGAGATCGTCGACGCCGCCAAGGACCTCGTCACGCGGCTGGCTTCCGATGGGATCGCTGCGACGGAACTGGCAGGTCACATCAACGCCGAGGGTCTGGCCCGCCACATGTACTCGGCTGACCTCCCCGATCCCGACCTGCTGATCAGAACCAGTGGTGAGTCGCGCCTATCAGGTTTCCTCCTCTGGCAATCTGCCTACGCCGAGTTCGTTTTCGTCGACGTTTACTGGCCTGCCTTTCGGCGGGTCGACTTCCTCAGGGCGTTGCGAGACTTCACTCGTCGACAACGCCGGTTTGGGAAGTAAGTAGGCAGCTCTCAGTAGGCAGTAGGCAGTAGGAATGCCTACTGATTACTGATTATTTCGTCACCATCGCAGGATCCAGATGCGAGACGTCGCCAAAGACTCTCAGCGAGAAGGCTCTTCCGTGGGCGATCGACAGAGTGGAGAGACGGGCTACGCCAGTGTGAGGTGACTCGAATCGGTCCCACTCCCAAGGGGTCGGCTCGGCCCCGAGCAGGTATCCGATCACGACTGCGTTGGTGCCGCCGTGGGCGACCAGCACCACCCGCTGGTCGTCGTTGGAAACATTCCAGAGGTGGGGATGACCGTCGTCCAGTCGGGATATGCCGAGTTGGGCCAGGGCCCTCTCCAACCCGGTTACCACACGTTGATGGAAGTCGCGGAAGGTCTCGCCTCCGGGCATACCGTCCCACAAGTCTGAGATCGGGCGGAGGTTGGCGTCGATCCACGCGCTCTTGATGTCGTCGATCGGGCTGCCCTCCCATTGATCCGGGTTGCGAATCTCATGTGCCCAGGCATGCACGACCGGATCGAGGCCCGTGCTTTCGGCGATTGGAACAGCCGTCTCGCGGGCGCGGTGCATCGGCGACATCCATATCTCGTCGATCGGGCCCCACCGATCTGCCACGGCTGCCACCCGGGAGGCCTGGCGGTTCCCCAGGTCGGACAGGTGGGGGTCGTTGCGGGCAAAGCTGTCGGGTGCCCAATCAGGCAAACCGTGGCGAACCAGGATCAGTTCCATGGTCCGACGCTAGTGGCACCCATGAGGGCCAAAAGCGCAGTGGCCCCCCCGGTTAACGGCGGCCACAACAGTCG
>JBGTNX010000112.1:0-2432 GCA_041742825.1 Acidimicrobiia bacterium
CGCGTAGCCGATGAACTGGGCGAATTCGACGTCGCTCTGACGCTGACTGCCCTCTGCTACGTTCGAAGCAATCGAAACGGCGGCCCGACGCATCTGCGCTGTAAGCCCGAAGAGCTCCGATCGTGGAAAGGTTCGCGTTTCCAGGTATACGGCCGTCGCTAGGTCCTTGGCCGCGCTCCAGACGTCGAGATTTCGGAAGTCCTTGATTGTTGAGATCTATCGAAGACCAGCCAGGTATTCAAGGTGCGGGTGTCAGCGCCCGTCGATACGGATAGCCGATAGCGGACCGGACAGTGGGCCTTCGTTTCTGGCGGATAGCGGATAGCGGACAAGCGGATCGCGGACCCACCCCCGTCAACCCGCCCCTCTACGGTTCAATGAAAATACACTCTCCGGGGCATTCTTCGGCGGACTCAACTGTGATGTCCTCTTGCCCGGCCGGAACCGTCGCGACCCCCTGGGATCCCTGGGTGTTGCCTTTAGATTCCGCGTAGATCGTCCCGCTTTCCTTGACGTAGGCGAGGCCGTCGTCCAGCAGGACAAACACATCGGGGGCGATCTCCTCGCACAGGCCATCGCCGGTACAGAGATCCTGATCAATCCAAACCTTCACCAATACTCCCAGTAGTGACCGCTCCTCGGAATTCTACTCGCCCCTGGGTTGGCGCAATCACCTGACAAACCGGAGTCGTGCACAAAGGACTGATGATTTGTGCCCGACTTTCCGATACTCATGGCGATAACCCGACCTCTTCGTATACTGCCAAAAGGGTAGGTCTAGCCAGGAGCGCATATGAGTCCGAGCGGGAACGAGGAAGCGGCCGAGCTTCGCCGGCAAATGATGACTCTCGAAGACGAGGTCGTCACTCTTCGGCGACGTCTCCAGGACGCTCCCCGTCGCGTGCAGGATCTCGAGGCGCGACTGGCGGAGTCGCACGAGAAGCTGGCTCGTTCCCTCGCTCAGAACGACAAGCTCGCGACGGTTCTCGAAGAAGCCCGCGAACAGTTGTCGGTCCTGCGGGCGGAGGTCGACAAGCTGACCTCACCTCCCAACAACTTCGGAACCGTCACCTCTGTCAATGACGACGGCACCGTCGACATCATCACCGGCAACCGCAAGCTCAGAGTCGCCGCGCAGCCTGCGGTCGAAGTGAAGCTGCTTCAGAAGGGTCAGGAGGTTCTCCTCAACGAGTCCTTCACCATCATCGACATCCGCAACTTCGATCCAACCGGAGAGGTGGTCAGAGTCCGCGACAAGCTGGAAGATGGCCGTCTCGTGGTCATCGCCCATGCCGATGATGAGAAGGTCGTGTCGATGGCCGACTCGATGATCGACGTGAAGGTGCGGGCCGGAGATTTTGTCCGCATCGATCCCAGGGCGAGCCTCGTGGTCGAGCGGCTGGCCAGGCCCGAGGTCGAAGAACTCGTTCTCGAGGAGATCCCAGATGTCACCTACGAGCAGGTAGGCGGCCTCGGATCCCAGATCGAAGAGATTCGCGACGCGGTCGAACTGCCGTACCTCCATCGTGACCTGTTCTCGCGTTACGGATTGGTGCCACCAAAAGGCATCCTTCTCTACGGTCCTCCCGGTTGCGGCAAGACCCTCATCGCCAAGGCGGTGGCCAACAGCCTCGCCCGAGCCGTGGCAGATCGCACCGGTCGGCCCGACGCGCGTTCCTACTTCCTCCACATCCAGGGTCCCGAGCTCCTGATCAAGTGGGTCGGCGAGACCGAGCGACAGATTCGATTGATCTTCCAGCGCGCCAAAGAGAAGTCCGACGAGGGCGTTCCTGTGATCGTCTTCTTCGACGAAATGGACTCCCTCTTCAGAACCCGCGGCAGCGGAATCAGCTCCGATGTCGAATCGACGATCGTCCCACAACTTCTATCCGAGCTCGACGGCGTGGAGTCCCTCAAGAACGTCATGGTGATTGGCGCCTCCAACCGCGAAGACCTGATCGACCCCGCCATTCTCCGGCCAGGACGACTCGACGTGAAGATCAAGATCTCGCGACCCGAAGCGGCCGCGGCGCGTGAGATCTTCAAGATCTACCTGCAGGGTGACCTGCCACTGGACGCCGACGAGTTGGCAGCCTGCGACGGCGATCCCACTCGTATGTTCCACGAGATCATCGAGTCCACCGTGGCGGCGATGTACTCCGAAGGCGAAGAGAACCGTTTCCTCGAAGTGACCTATGCCAACGGTGATCGAGAAGTCCTCTACTTCAAAGACTTCTCATCCGGGGCCATGATCGAGAACATCGTTCGCCGGGCCAAGAAGGACGCCATCAAACGCGAGATTGCCGGAGGCGGCAGCGGCATCCGCCGGGCCGATCTCCTGGCCGCGATCAAGCAAGAGTTCCGCGAGCACGAAGATCTGCCAAACACGACCAACCCCGACGACTGGGCCAAGATCTCCGGCAAGAAGGGCG
>JBGTNX010000113.1:0-3230 GCA_041742825.1 Acidimicrobiia bacterium
TAGGAGCAACCACGACATCTTGTATTGGCTTCACTACTGTAATTACAAACATGTGATTGGTCAAGGACCACTTATCCCCAGGTCTGATCAGGTACGAGAGCGGTTAAATTCGGCCGCCTCGTGGGGAAGAAACGTCAGATCCGGGGACGTCGGGGAAGTGCTGCGGACACTAAATGTCGCCGCGACTTTCAGCGAGTCTTTCCCGCAAAGTATTTTCGCGAGCGGCCCCTGCAACCGTTCTGTGAGGGTTTGTCCACCACCTGTGTTGGTAAACACTCACAGAACGGTGTTCAGCGGGCCTTGGTGGTCCCGGGCTGTTCCCCGACGGCGAGCTCGAGTGGCCAGATGCGGAAGGAGAACTGGACGATGGGGCCGATGAACAAAGCGAAGGCGACGGTGCCAACTCCGAAGGTCCCGCCGAGCATCCAGCCCAGGGTGAGGACTACGACTTCGATAACAGTCCGGGTCAGTCGGACCGACGGCCCGAGTTTGGCGATGCCGGTCATGAGGCCGTCGCGAGGGCCAGGTCCGAGGCGGGCACCGATATACATCCCGGAGGCGAGGCCGATGATCACAATCCCGGTCACGAGCAGGGCGAGTCGCCAAGCCATCGCCTCGGGCTCGGGGATCACCAAGGCGAATCCGTCGATGGCGACGCCGATGATGAGTGCGTTGAGCAGCGTGCCGAGACCGTAGGGCTGGTGCAGGGGGAGCCACAGGACCAGGACCACTGCCGAGACGATTATCGACCAGACGCCGACCGAGAGCCCGAACCGCTCGGCGAGCCCCTGGTGGAGAACGTCCCAGGGAGGCACGCCGAGGCCGGATTGGAGCATGAGGGCGATCCCGAAACCGAAGGCGACGAGACCGATGACCAACTGCACCACCCGTCGGGTGAGTTGCGGACCTTTGGTCGGGATGTACAGCGATTCAGCGGTGCGCATTATCGGTCTTCGGTCGGTAAGGGGTGAAATGTCAAACACCACTTTCACAGAGGAAGCGCGCAAAGGCAAGCCGATTCGGTATGAGTGGCACTCGCAGGCGCTTTGAACCCGAACTTGCTCGGGTGAGGCTGTGCTGCGGCGCTGCTGAGCACCGCCCACCTATTCCCTGGTGTCGCGCTGCCCCACTGCTCCGAGAATGGCCAGGCCGACCAAGATCATGAATGCGGCGATGCCAACATATGTCGAGGCGTGCATTCCAGTTAGCGGAAGAGTGTCGAATGTGATTTCACTGGTCGAGGTGACGTCTCTCCCACTGACGTCCGACGTCGACGACGTCGTCGACTGCTGAGTCGTATCTCTCACCTGGGCCGCACAACCTGGCCGAGGGACCTGGCTTCCTGGTGCGCTCGTCAAACAAGCCTCGAGACTTGCCGCGGACGACGTGAACACAGTCGCACCGGCAGCAACTGCAAAGTCGTAGGGATCACCAAGCCCAGCAGCCAGCAGTGGATCTGACAGGTCTATCCAAACGTCTCCGACAAAGACTGGCTGGAGTTCCCCAGGCGCCGAAATGGGGGGAGGCCCATTCTCTGCGCACGGCCCGAATGTTCCGTTGAACGGGGGCACAACTCCAATCGCGAACGAGTAGGTATCGGGCAGGTTGTCGATGCTCCATGCCCCAGTCGAATCGGTAAGCGTCGGAAAGACGAAAGACGGCGACGACAGAACGAAGATACAGGCCTGTGCCACCGGGGTCCCGCCGGCGGTGACAACGATGCCCGATAGCGAAGTTGTGCCCAGCGGTGGGGCCGTCTCCAGGTAGGTGTTGGAGTAGACCTCGGGTGTGGCGGTAGGGGATTCGACGACCGCGAGGAGTTGTGCGCTGCTGTATGGGGCAACCGAGGAATCCACATCGACGAAGACTGCGAGGGTCTGAGGGCTGTTGGTGCTGTCTCCATCCCAGTCGCAAACGACGGATGTCCCGAACTCGATACAGTTGTCGAGCTCTGAGCTGGTGCCTGCCGCATCCAGCCGAAGCCCGCCAAAGCCCGGCGCTGCCTGTAGCTGGATCTGGACACGGATCTGACCAGAGTCACCTGAGAGACTGAACTGAGCGCTGGTCGACGCCGTCGAGCCGGCGGGTATCGGATTCGGTGCCAGTTCCGTGAAGTTCGCAGACACCTCGGGGATATAATCCGCCCTCGCAGCCGTGTTCCAACCCAATAAAGAGACCGACAAAGCGGCCCCAATTAGAAGTCTTGCCATCAGTAAAGCCGGTGTGTTTCCTTGTTTCACACGGCGATTATCGGAACAGGTCACACGGGCTTGAGAGAATCTTCGGTCGCCCGCAAAGGCAAATTCGGGGTTCAGATCGGCAGGCGCCGCTTCGAAGAAATGACCCCGGTGTCGAAGCCTCCCAGGTGCAACTTGCCTGAGAAGCGGGCGTGCTCGATCTTGAGGCAACGGTCCTGGACCACCAGCAGACCGGCGTCCTCAGCCAGGCGCGCTGCCTCGTCGTGGCGGAGCCCGAGTTGGAACCAGACGACCTTCGCCCCGACTTCGATCGCCTGCTCGACGACTCCGGGGATCTCGGAGTGCCGCCTGAAGACGTCGACGATGTCAGGGACCTCGGGGAGGTCTGCGAGAGACGGGTAGCACTCCATCCCCAGCACCTCCTCGTACATCGGGTTCACCGGGTAGGTGCGCAGCGGGGTCCGCACCAGGTAGGAGGCGACGAAGTTCGACGACCGGATCGGGTTTGCCGAAACCCCGACCAGGGCGGCGCTCTTCGAAGTCTGGATGATCTTGAGACGCTCTGATGCCGTCGCTTCATGGAGCATTGTCGTCATGGTGTGCCTCCCAGGGCCTGGTCGATGTCCCAGAGTATGTCGGCCACATCCTCGATTCCGACCGAGATCCGGATCATGTCGTCGGTGACTCCAGCCGCGGCCCGCTCCTCGGTTGGGACCTGTTGGTGCGTGGTCGAGGCCGGGTGGATGACGAGGGTCTTGGCATCACCGACGTTGGCGAGGTGGGAGGCAAGCTCCACACCCTCGATAAACCGGACGCCGGCCTCGAAGCCGCCCTTCAAACCGAATGTGAAGACGGCCCCAGGCCCTTTGGGCAGGTACTTCTGTGCGAGCAATGTATACGGGTTGTCGTCGAAGATCGGGAAGCTCACCCATGCCACCGCAGGGTGGTCGCGGAGGTGGGTGGCAACGATTCGTGCGTTCTCGGCATGCTGGCGCATCCGCAACGCGAGCGTCTCCAGTCCGAGGAGGAGGA
>JBGTNX010000114.1:0-4688 GCA_041742825.1 Acidimicrobiia bacterium
ACTTCTAATCCGTAGGTTGGGGGTTCAAGTCCTCCCGGGGGTGCTGGTGGCCCATTCCAACATGGTGGCCGTAGCTCAGTCTGGTAGAGCACCTGGTTGTGGTCCAGGAAGTCGCGGGTTCAAGTCCCGTCGGTCACCCCATGCTCGGTCGCCCGGAGACTTCGGGCGACCGAGCACGAAATCTTGGCGTCGCGCGCCATGCAGCTAGCAACCATTAGGAACACAATGCCCACGACTGTCACAGAAGCCGGACCGTTCGAAAGGATGGTCAATCTCCACATCACCGATGATGAGATCGATGCAGGGAAGCCGTCAGCCGCGCGCCGCCTCTCCGCCGAGATGAAGCTAAAGGGATTCCGCCCCGGGAAAGCCCCGACGCCGGTGGTCGAGGCTGCGGTGGGGCGGGATCGGCTCCGCCAGGAGACCATCGACGACCTGATCAACCCAACGCTCAACCGGATCCTCTCCGAAGAAGACCTCCGCCCGGCAGTGAGCCCGCAGCTCGAAGCGATGAACGACGTCGACGGGGGAGTGGACGTATCGGTTCGGGTGACGATCTGGCCAGAGATCGAGACCCCGAACTACAAGGATCGCAATGTCGAGGTCGACTCCCCGGGAGTGACCGACGACGACCTGGAAAATCAGATGAAGCGGATGCTGGAGCAGTTCGCTGTCGTCGAGGAGGTGGAGCGCCCGGCCGCAGAAGGCGACTACGTGAGCATCGACATCTCGGCGACCCGGGAAGGGGAGGCCGTCGACGAGGCGAACGCATCCGACCTTCTCTACGAGGTGGGTTCGGCGATGTTCATCGAGGGCATCGACGAGCACGTGACCGGCAAGTCGGCCGGTGCCGAGGTCAATTTCGACGGGAAGCTACCGGAAGGTTTTGGTGACCTTGCCGGCGCCGAGGTCACTTTCAAGATCATGGTCCAGGAAGTCAAGGAGCGGGTCCTCCCCGATCTCACCGACGAGTGGGTGGAGGAGAACACCGAGTTTGGGACCGTAGACGAGCTGAGAGACGAGCTCCGCGAACGTCTCGCCGACGCCAAGCTGCAAGCGGTCCACCGCCAGTACGGGGAACTGGCCATGAAAACCCTCCGCGATCAGCTCGAAATCGAGCTGCCGGAAGCCCTGGTCAAAGCAGAGATGGATAATCACCTCCATCGATTCGTCCACCGTCTCGAGGAGAACGAGTTGACCCTCGACGACTATTTCGAGACTTCGGGCATCGAGCGCAGCGTTTTCATCGATGACCTCCGGGAACAGGCAACGCTTTCCCTACAAAATCAGTTGATCCTCGAAGCCGTGGCACAAGCCGAGGGCATCGAGATCACCGAAGAAGACCTGACAACGGCCCTGCAAGGCCTGGCGTCACGAGCGGAGAATCCAACCGCTTTCATCCAGGCTTTCGCACAAAGCGGTCAAGAATTAGCACTGGCCAGTGATATTCTGCGTAGTAGGGCCATGGACGCGATTCTCTCGGGGGCTACCCCGGTTGACGAGAACGGCAATCCGGTGGACCTCGAATTGAGACCCAACGAAGTGGAAGCAGAAATCGTCGAGGCTGAGCCTGTCGAGGGTGAAGTCGTGGCAGAAGTGGCGGAGGAAGAAGAATGACACCCCAGAACTACGTAGTACCAACAGTCTTCGAGCAGACGAGCCGGGGTGAGCGCTATTTCGATATCTACAGCCGCCTCCTCAAGGACAGGATCATCTTCCTGGGCACGCCGATCGACGACACAATCGCCAACCTGGTCATGGCGCAGCTGCTCCATCTCGAGTCGGAGGACCCCGACAAGGACCTCTTCATCTACATCAACTCGCCGGGTGGGTCGATTACCTCGCTTTTCGCGATCTACGACACCATGCAGTACATCAAGCCCGAAGTGAACACTGTTTGCATGGGGATGGCCGCCTCTGCCGCTGCGGTGATCCTTGCGGGTGGAGCTCCGGGCAAGCGTTACGCGCTGCCCCACGCCAGAATTATGCTCCATCAGCCCCACGGTGGCGCTCAGGGCCAGGCCAGCGATATCGAGATCCAGGCGAAACTCATCGTCCAGATGCGGGAGCAGCTCAACGAGATCCTCGCTCATCACACCGGCAAAGAGCTGGAAAAGATCAGCCACGACACCGATCGCGACTACTGGATGCTCGCCGACGAGGCGAAGGATTACGGAGTTATCGACGGAATACTCACGCGTCGGGAGTTGGCTGCGGTAGCCTCCAAGTAGATGCCAAGACTCGGCGAAGGCGGGGAGCTGCTGAAGTGCAGCTTCTGCGGCAAATCTCAGAAGCAAGTAAAGAAGCTGATCGCAGGACCAGGCGTCTACGTCTGCGACGAATGCATCGAGCTTTGCAACGAGATTATCGCCGAGGAGTTCTCGACAACTGAAGAGGTCACCTTCACTGAGCTCCCCAAGCCTGCGGAGATCAAGTCGTACCTCGACGACTACGTCGTCGGTCAGGAAGAGGCGAAGAAGAAGCTCTCCGTCGCGGTATACAACCACTACAAGAGAATCCGATCAGGCGAGGTCCAGCGCGACGTCGAGTTACAGAAGTCGAACATCCTTCTCATCGGCCCCACCGGAAGCGGCAAGACGCTTCTGGCCCAGACCCTCGCCCGCCAGCTCAATGTTCCCTTCGCCATTGCCGACGCGACCAGCCTTACTGAAGCCGGCTACGTCGGTGAGGATGTCGAGAACATCCTCCTCAAGCTGCTCCAAGCAGCCGACTACGACGTCAACCGCGCCCAGCAAGGCATCATCTATATCGACGAAATCGACAAGGTGTCTCGCAAAGCGGAAAACCCCTCGATCACCCGGGATGTGTCCGGTGAGGGAGTCCAACAGGCGCTCCTCAAGATTCTCGAGGGCACAATTGCCTCCGTGCCACCTCAGGGCGGTCGCAAACATCCTCATCAGGAGTTCATCCAGCTGGACACATCAAATGTCCTGTTCATCTGCGCAGGTGCTTTTGGCGGGCTCGAAGAAGTCATCGCCAACCGCCTTGGAGACAGTGGTGTCGGTTTTGGAGCGCAGGTCCGCTCCCGAGCGCAGCGGCGCACCGGAGAGGTTCTGTCCCAAGTGATGCCTGAAGACCTGATGAAGTACGGGCTGATCCCGGAGTTCATCGGGAGGCTGCCGGTCACTGCCACGGTTGAGGACCTCGATCTCGAGTCGCTGATCCAGATACTCACCGAGCCCAAGAATGCACTGGCCAAGCAGTATGCCCGCATGTTCGAGATGGACAACGTCGAACTTGTCTTCACACCCGACGCTCTCGAAGCGGTCGGTGAACAGGCGATCAAGCGGGGAACTGGAGCGAGGGGCCTGCGAGCAATCCTCGAGGAGGTCCTCCTCAATACGATGTACGACCTGCCTTCACGCACCGATATCGATCAAGTCCTCATCGACCGCGAGGTAGTAGTCAACAAGGTCAACCCGACCCTCGTTCCGATCGCAGCGCCATCGTCGGTGGAACCGACCGAACGCTCCGCCTAGCCGGCACTCTTGTTGAAACTATTGGGCCTTCGGGCCTATCGCATCCGCTTCCCCGAAGTGTAATGTCGTGACTAGTCCTCCTGGCATGTGTGGAAATACACATTGACGGGTAAGGGACGTGCTACAAACATGTGGTCATCGACCACTGTTTGTGGTTGATTGCTTAGAGAGGGCAAATGGGAGGCTCTGAAACCGGACCTTAAATCGGTCACCTTGGTCCGGTGGAGCTAGTGGTGAGACCGGCCCGTCCCGGAGTATTACCGAAAGGGATGGGAAGAATTCAAATGATTACGACTATGGGGCCGCGGACGCTCCGACAACGGCTGCTGGTAGTCGGTGCTGCTCTCGCAGTAATGGCGTCACTTGTAGCGGCGTCGGCGCCGGCCGCGATGGCTTCGATCGACATCTCGATTCCGATCGAGACACGAGCCCATGGACTGGTTGGTTCCCAACAACTGTTGGCCACCGCCGACACGGGTGATCTGGAGGGCCAGCAGTGCTCGGTGAGCGCCACTTCCGAGAATCAGGTCTCAATCCATCCGGATAATGATCTCATTGTGGCGTCAGGCAGCACGAGTGTCGTGTTGGAGGACGTCGAAGGTGAGTCCCAGGGAACAGTGCATGCCGACGGCTTGCTGACGCTCGGTTCGACCGTCGCGGTAACGCTAGTCTTCGGGCCAGACCAGGTGTTCTCAGCCGGAATAGTCGTGAACATCGACTGTGACGATGAGATTCTGCCCGCCGAAGTCACCGTTGAGCCCAGCGCTTGCGTTGTGAACGAGCAGGGCGTTTCGCTCGGCTCAGTAGATGTTGGCATCACCCCGGACTCAGGTGCGACAGTCACCCTGTACTCGGATGCTGCGATGGAGAACGAAGTGGGGACCTTTACCGGCGCTGGTGGGTCACAGGACCTCAGCCCCGGCACCTACTACTGGTCAGCAGTTGCAGGACCCGGGTACGAGCTGACCGGCGACACGTCCGGTAGCTTCACCATCGATGATTGCCCGACCGAGGAGGACCCGGTCACCGACCTCGAAATCACCAAGGTCGACCTTGTCGATCCGGTTGTGGTCGACTCGGACAACCCGACTGCTCTGATCACCTATGAGGTGACAGTTACCAACAACGGGCCCGAGCTGGCCGAGAACGTGGTTGTTACCGACACCCTGCCTGCGACGCTGACCTACG
>JBGTNX010000115.1:0-124743 GCA_041742825.1 Acidimicrobiia bacterium
TCCGATGTCGCGCCATGACTGATGAACGTCCCAAGAGCAGCGAGGAGATGCTTCGCGAAGCGAACAGCAGACTGCGGGGTCCTCACGATGATTCGGTTGCCGAAACTCCTCCACCGGTTAGTCCATCGCCCTCTCCACCGGAGGTTCCCCTGGACGTGGAACAGCTCGAAGTGGATTATGAGCTAGCCGGGCTGGAGAAACTGGAAAGGGAAGCGGTGATCGGTTCCCACCTGGATCCGGTCCCGATCACTGAGCCCTATGAAACCGCGCCTTCCGCCCCGTCGGAGGGTGGTTCCCGATTCTCCAGGTTGGCGTTGAGGTTCGGGTTGGGGATTGTCGTCTTCGCAGCTATCGGATTCTTCTCCTCGATGAACGACGCCGGCCGTGATGGGGCCGGGGATTTGGTCCGCGGCGGCGAAATCGACGTGATGGAACTCCAGGCTGGCGACTGTTTCAATGACCCCTCGGATTTCGAAGACGTGGTGTACACAGTTGAGGCAGTCCCGTGCTTGGAGGCTCACGACAACGAGGTTTATTCGCTGATTCCTTACACCCTCTCCGGAACCAACTTCCCGGGGGTCTCCGCTCTTCAGGACTTCGCCTACGAGGCATGCTCCGGTCAGCCATTCAGTGACTATGTCGGGAGCGACTACCTCGACTCTGCGCTGGAGGTGTTCACCTTCACGCCCACCGAGGAATCATGGAGCGGCGGCGATCGCTCGGTCACTTGCATCCTCTACAACCTCGATCTGACCAAGCTCACCGGGACCGCCCGCGACAGCGGGCTCTGACCGGCCGATGGCCGCTGGCCGCCGCCCGGGCGCCAGTTGCAGGCGAGAGCGGCCCTGCACACATCTGCGTTGAGGGGTGGCCAGGTTCTGTTTCTAGCGGGCGTAGCGGGTTGTGACCCGGCGCCGCTGCTCATCCCAGATCTACCGGCGTGAAGGTTTCAGAACAGCAAGTTGAGCAGCACCGTCAATATCACCGAAGCGATCACCGAAATCACGATCATTGTCAGACATCCCAGGCCGCCCCCAACGGGTCGGATTGTCATTCGCTTCGGTGTCATCCGGTGATGCCGCCCGCCCCCGTCGCTGTCGTGGTCGTCGACAGGTGAAGCCCAAAATGTCCCAGGAGTGTCAGCACAGCGGTACAGCGACCTCGTCCACATGTTTCAGGACGAGATTGACGCCGACGAAAGCAGAAAGCTCGCAGTCCGCTGGCGTCGATGAACTCCAACTCACGGAGGGAAAAGACGATCCGCCGGGGATGCCCATCGCTGCCGGCTGATCTATCTGGGCTCGATGATCGAGCCGACGATTGAACCGAAGTTTGGGGCTCGTCCGCTTCTAAGAAGCCAAGCGCATTCAGCCTTCTTTCATTCGGAAGCGGCGTGGCGGATTCGTTCACTCGGGGACGGTCCCGGAGGCGCTGCGCGCTGTTGCCGACAGCTCGAACCGCCCGACAGGTTCACCGAGTCGCTCGAAGAGCGCCTGACGCAGTGCCGCCCGTCGCTCCTCGTCCAGAGAAACGCAGTATGAGCCGGCCGTTCCGATCCCGGCGAGAAACCCTGACCACAGCTCGTCGAAAGACTCATATTCCGAACCGACGGTCAACCTGGTCTCGGCGACATCGATGAACCCTGACGACTCCAAGAGGTCTGCGATTTCGCCATCTCTTCCGAACCGCATCGCCATGGCCTCATCGGGCGCCAATGGGTCGATGAGTGCGGCAGCGTCCCAAAAGGCCCGCAACATCTCCATGCGCTGCTCGAAATCCCACACGCATGCCGCAACAACTCCACCTTTGCGCACCACCCTGCTCAGCTCCCGCGCGGCTTCCTCCGGCTCGGTGACGAAGTGGAGGACGAGCTGAGCCATGGCGACGTCGAAACGGGAGTCTTCGAACGGGATTGCCTCGGCCCGACCGGCCCGCACGTCGACGCCGGGATAGCGGCTGGCGCATGCAGCAACGAACGATGGTGACGGGTCACAGGCTGACACTGAGTCTGAACCGATCCGTTCGACGAGCACACCGGTGAGAGCGCCAGGCCCGCAGCCGAGGTCGAGCGCCTGGCTGCCGGGTGAGAGGTCGACGGTGTCGGCGAAAAGTCGAGCCAGCTTTGCCGAGTACCTGCCCATGAAACTGTCGTAGTCGTTGCCGGTGGCTGTGAAGGTAGCGGCGCCTTCTGCTGGCTTGATGAGGGTCTCCTTCGTCGGCTTCGAATGATACTCCGACGCTTCGACCCTGGCCTTGTGACTCAACCCCGACTTGATAGCTGCCGAAGTTGCAGTGATGGATAGGAACAAGTTGGTCGATCACTCTCTCGGCCGGCTCAATAGGGGACTGCTGATATTCCGGCTCGGCCTGTATGCCGCTGTGATCGTGGGCCTGATCGACCGTTTGGGGCAAGACTCGGGAATCGCGATCCCGGTGGTCGCGTCGGTCGCTCTCCTTCCCGCCTTTCCCAGATTGCCGCGAAAGATCGAGGTGGGGGTCTCCACGACGCTTGTTCTCGAATTTGTGTTGACGATTGCGGCCGGAGCTTTCCTCGCGCTTCAGTTCTTGCCTCTCTTCTCGGTTGTGGTGGCGTGCCTGCTCCTCACCCGGCGAGCAGCCCTATGGGCAGTAGCTGGATCGATTGTCCTCCAGCTCGCGACGATTTGGATGCACGTTGCCGAACTGCTCCCGCCGGGTGCCGAACTCGCCGACCTGATCGGTGAGGCCTTGTTGGTGGCGGCAGTTGGGGTCGGTTTCCTCGATATCGGGGGAGTGTTGCGCCGCTATCAGACCCAGCTGGTGGCCCAGGCGGAAGAGGAGCTTCGCCTCACCGAGGTCATCGGGGCCAAGGACCAGCTAATCGACTCGATTGCTCATGAGATCCGTACCCCCGTCACTGCCGTGCTCGGGCTCTCTTCGGAGCTGAGTTCGGGAGTCTTCGCCCAAGAGGAGATTGTCGAGATAGCCGGTCTGGTGGCTACCGAAAGTCGCCGCCTTGCCCATCTCGTCGACAATCTCGTTTACCAGTCACGCCTTGACATTGGCACCCTTGCATCGAGCGGGGAGACGGTTGTCCTCCGTGATTCGCTCCTCACCGCATGGAACCTTCTCGGGCTCGACAACGGCTCCCTACATGTTGACGGGGATGAGAACGTGAAAGGCGACCGCCGTCGTCTCGAGCACATCTTTGTCAACCTCTTCGACAACTCTGCCCGTCATGGGTCGTTGCCGGTGTCGGTTGAGATCCGCAGCGGAAACGGGGAGGTGGCGGTTCGTTTTCGTGACGGAGGACCGGGCATCATCGACGACCGACAGAAGCTCTTCGGCCGTTACGACGTCGAGGGTGACGGGCACCGGCCAAATACAATCGGACTCGGTCTACCGGTATCCCTGATGCTGGCACGGCACATGGCAGGGGACATGGATATCGACAACGGGGCCGTAGTAATGGTCCTGCCGATGGAGACGTCTGTGGCCCTCGTATGACCGGCGGAAATCCCTATTTCATAGCTTTGCCCACGGCAGGACGCGGCCCGGGCGTGGTCGTGGTTCATGAGGCGTGGGGACTGACTCCGGACATCAAGTGGGCGGCTGAACGTCTCGCGGGTTGTGGATTTGTCGCATTTGCTCCCGATCTGAGACCGGTGATGAGAGGGAAGCTCGGGGGTCTCGTCCAGGTGGTGGCGGGGAGGGGCCCTCTTGTCGACCGGGCGAATGCATTTCTCGACCTGGTCGGCGAGAGGCCAGAGGTCGTCTCGGGTGATCGACTTGGTGTGGTCGGTTTCAGCATGGGTGCTGCTCTGGGTCTCATTGTCAGGGACCATTCGCGGGTCGCGGTTCTCGCCCTCAACTATGGCCTGGTGCCTCCGAGGACGCGTCACCTCGACACCCCGGTTGTGGCCAGCTTCGGCGGCAGTGACCGGCTTCTGCCCCGCTCCGGCACAGTCCTCAAGAGGCTGGCCGCCGGTTCGAGCGTCGAGCACGACATCGCGGTGTACCCGGGAGCCGGCCACTCCTTCATGACCACTGTCGACACCCACCACCCGGGCTCAATGCGTCGTGCCCTTTCCATGGGCTACCAGCCCGAATCGGCTGACCATGCGTGGGCCAGGATGCAGGGGTTCCTCTCACAGCACATGGCGGTTTCTTCCAGTCGGCTTTGATAGCATCGACTCGTGACGAGTACCCGAAATTGGAAAGCGATGCGTATCGCCCTGGCGGTAGTGGTAGGTGCCATGCTGCTTACGGCCTGCGCGGCAGGGGTCAACCCTGAGGTTGGAGCCGCGGCCCCCGATGGTGGTGTTGCCGGGTTCTGGATGGGCTTGTGGCATGGGATCATCGCTCCGGTCACATTTGTCATCTCGTTGTTCACCGACAACGTCAATCTCTATGAGGTTCACAACAGCGGCAACTGGTACGACCTCGGTTTCGTGTTGGGTGCGGGCATCCTCTTCGGCGGCGGAGGCCTGGGGGCTCGAAAGAGATGAACGAAAGGCTTCGCGATTGGGAAGCCCTTCTCGAGACAGACATCGAACTGGAAGACGGTCGGATCGTTCACGCCTACAAGCAGGACGTGGCAGCGGACATACACCTGCTCTGGCATCACGGGACACCAAATATCGGCACCCCACCCCAGCCACTCTTCAATGCGTCGGCCGGACTCAGAATCGGGTGGTTCTCCTTTGACCGTCCTGGATACGGCGGCTCGACGCCGCTACCCGGCCGTGACATCGCATCGGCGGCGGGTGACGCCGCCGCAGTTGCCGACGCCCTGGAGGTCGATCGCTTTGCAGTTATGGGCCATTCCGGCGGAGGCCCTCATGCCCTCGCCTGCGCCGCGCTATTGCCCGATCGGGTAACTGCCGCAGTCATCGCTTCCGGCCTAGCCCCTTTAGAAGCAGAAGGGCTCGATTGGTTTGCCGGCATGATTCCCTCCGGCGAGGCGTCGCTGCGCGCTGCGATCGATGGTCCCGATGCGAAGGAGAGATACGAGACGTCGGGTGTCGAGTACGACCCGGAATTCACTGCGTCCGATCTGGCCGCTCTGGCTGGTGAGTGGTCCTGGCTCGGTGAGGTGGTCGGTCCGGCCGTCGCAGAGGGACCCGGAGGCCTCATCGCTGACGACCTTGCGTACGTCACTCCCTGGGGTTTCAACCCTGCCGAGATCTCAGCCCCGATCCTGTTTCTGCACGGTGGCAAGGACCGGATCGTGCCCAGCTCTCACAGCCAATGGCTCGCAGACCGATGCCCGAAAGCGGAGCTGCGTTTGTCGCCGGAGGATGGCCACGTCTCGATACTCACTTCGGCCGTCCCGGCACTCGAGTGGCTTCGCGGACAGAACGATTGACCAAACTCACCTGATCGAAGCTCGATCCCCCGGGCAGCCGGAGCGATGCGGAAGCTTGGGGATTTCGGTCAGGTGTACTCGTGGCGGAACATGACCGCGATCCTCGGGCCTGCTGACGCCACTTTCGGGACGCTGTGGTCGAAGGTCCGCTGGCACGATCCACCCATGACGATCAGATCGCCACGCCCGGCCGGCCAGCCGATACTTTGGCCTCCGCCCTTCGGCCTGATCCGGAACGGCCGGTCGTCACCGAGCGAAACTATCGCGACTGTCGCTTCCGGGAGATCGCGGGCAATGCGGTCGCCGTGCCAGGCGACGCTATCGCGGCCGTCCCGGTAGAG
Source organism: Acidimicrobiia bacterium (assembly GCA_041742825.1). Taxonomy (GTDB): domain Bacteria; phylum Actinomycetota; class Acidimicrobiia; order Spongiisociales; family ZC4RG35; genus MA-ANB-1. The sequence continues at coordinate 5,689 of JBGTNX010000115.1, forward strand.
ATTGCAAGTGATCCGGTCCAGGTTTGCCTTGTAACGATTTGAAAGGGCGGCGGCCATGTCGTCGATAACACCCAGGGAGGGTGGTGTTGAATTCGTCGAGAAATTCGCCACCTGTCTCGGTCGCGCCACCTCAGCACCCCGGATTCGCTCGATTCCGTCCTCCCACTCGAGGGTCCGGAGGAGGGAAGTGAAGAGGTCATCGGGCCGGCTCACCCATCCGCTCTGACGGTCGACCCAGGCGTCCAGTCCCAATTCGACCCGTTCCGTTTGGCGAAACTGCAGATCGAACGGCTCAGAGGCACCAATCAGATCGAGCAGGGACCCCTGGAAGCTCACTTCTCTTTCCATGATGCGACAATAGCGAACATATGTTCTATTCGAGCACTGTTGCGGAACCAGGAACTCGTTTATCAGCGTCTGAAAAAGCTGAAGTAACACCTCCCCCTCGGCTTCTTGAAGCTCCTAAACCGAGTCGTCCAGGAGTTTCTCCAGGTCTTCCACCCTCTATTCCGTACCATCGATATCGACGCGGGAAGGATTGCGGACGGGGTCGCTGACCACGCAGCGAAGGTCACCATCGAATCGGGATGAGTTCGGTGAGTGCTAGGCGGTTTGAGAAACGGCGATTAGGTCCGCGGGCTCGGTCCCGGAAACCGGGATAGTGAACTCGAAGCAGGCCCCGCCAAGCAGGTCCGATTCCCGATAGCTGATTTCCCCACCATGGGCGGTGACCAGGTCTCTCGCCACTGAGAGGCCGATCCCGGAACCCTGCTTGCTGTTGTCGTGGTTGTGGGCCCCTCGTTCGAAGCGGTTCCAGATATCGGCGCGGTACTTGGCAGGTATGCCATCGCCGTTGTCGTGCACACTGAAGCTGACACAGTCACCGGCAGGACTTGAAGCCACCAGAATTTCGGTGCGCCCGTAACGCTGGGCATTTGTGATCAGGTTGATTAGAACCTGTCGGATCCGGTAGGGCTCCGCCCAGACCATCACCTCATCATCCCTGTTCTCGACCACGATCCCGCTCCCGCTTCCGAGGGTGGCCACGGCTTCGTTCACGAGGTCGGCCGCGTTGTAATCGATCCTGGTCAGGTCGACACTTTGCAGCCGGTCGCGGGCGACGTCGATCAGGTCCTTGACGATCACGCCCAATTGCTCGGCCTGGGAGTTGATCGTGCCAAGCATCTCGATCCGCTCTTCGTCGCTCAGGAGTTCCCAGGATTCGGTGAGTATGTCCGCGTAACCCTGGATCCCGGTGAGCGGTGTCCTCAGTTCGTGGGAGACCGATGCCACCAGGTCATCTCGCTGTCGTGCTAGGAGCTCGCCCTTTTCTCGGATGGCGAGGTTCTGGCGGAGGACAACGAGCACCGCCACGATTGTGGTCGCGACATTGAGCAGCCGGTCGTTCCCCCCGCCCGTCACCAGGCGAACGAGGAACAGGGCGGCGACTGCGGTGTAGGGGGCGATCAGCTGCCACGTGGTCAAAGCTAGATAACTCGTCTCCCGGGCAAGCGGCTTTCGGGTAACCACCCAGGCGGCGAGGGCGATCAACCCGTAGCTGATGAGCCACAGCCCGTCGAGCCAACCCCACTCGGTATACGTCCCCGCCGAACTCTGCAGCGAGAAGATCACATCGGCGATTGCGGTGAGACCCACCGCGGCAGAGAGGAGCACAATTCGGAAGTCGAGCCGTTGCTCCGACCTGCGCATCGCCATGACCATGAGGGCAGTCATGAGGAGGACGTCTCCGAACGGGTACGCGACGTTGAGGAGGTTCTCCACGGGCGACATTCCCAGACCTACTACTTCATGGAGGTAAGCGACCCACATGACGACCGCCAGGGAGAGGGCTCCGGCCGTGGCGTCGATCGCAAGCCGGATTCTCTCGAATCGGCCCGGCCGGAGATACGGGAGGGCGATCACTCCGGCGAAGATGAGGGGGTAGCCCGCCACATAGAAGAAGTCCGCTGGCCCCGGATAGGGAATTTCCCCGGCTCGGGCCTGGAGTGTCCAAACAATCTCGCCGACTCCCCAGCAGAGGACACCCGCCCCGACCAGGGTCCATGCGAGCTTGGAGCGACCATGAGCTGTCCGTGCCGCGGCCAGCAGCACAACACCCGACGCTACAGCTGTGAGCGTGTACATCCATCCGGAGATCGTTGGGTTGGTGAACGGCCACCCGAGGAGCAGCGCCGCGCCGAATCCGATAGCCACCACGGCGACTGCGATGGCGACAGGACGAATTGCGGTCGGCTGGTGACTTTTCGTGCGCGTTCGGGATGGACGGATGATGGAAGAAGATCGGCGGATTCACGGGCGAACTTGAGTTTCCGACATCTAGTTTCACCCCTTCGTGCTCGATCGGGCCTGATGCCCGACTGAGTTTCTCTACGTACCCCACTCCGCCGGCGGGTCGAGGCGTCCCCCGGCGAAGTGCCAGTACTCGCGCAGGCTGGAGCAACGTCCGTCGGGCTCGAACTGGAGAAGCAGACAACCAGGCAAGGACACCGGTGCTCCCTCGCTGTCCATCGTTGTCCAGAACTCGACGGCGAACCTGTTGCCTTCCCCAAATGGGCGGCCCATCTTGACGGAAACGTCACTCTGGGTTTCGGTCACCTGCCGCCAGTAGGCGCGGATCCCCTCCCGGCCAACATGAGGTTCTTCGAAGATGTTGGATCGGTACGTCCCGGTTTCGGTGAACAGTTCGGCAACCGACTCGTCGTCGGCTTGCTCCCAGGCGAGCCGATAGCTCTCCACCCACTCATCGATTGTCATGTTGGATCCTTTAGTCGGGAGAACGAGAATAACCGGCCGGAAACGCGTGGGACCTTCCCGGGGGCGAGCCGCGGTATCCTCGTCAAATGAGGCGGATCAAATCCGGAGGTGGCTTCCCCGCCATCTGGTACAGCGTGCGCAAGGCCCGCCAGGTGGGTGGCCCGTTCCAGCTCTACCGGGCGCTCCGCTCCAAGAATGCCTGCAAAACGTGCGCCCTGGGCATGGGCGGGCAGTTGGGAGGAATGGTCAACGAGTCGGGTCATTTTCCTGAGGTGTGCAAGAAGTCGATCCAGGCGATGACGGCGGATATGCAAGGTGCAATCCCTGAAGGTTTCTTCGACTCATTCGCTCTCAACGCACTTCGGGGGCTCACCTCTAGAGAGCTCGAAGCCTCCGGTCGGATAACCCGCCCGCTCTATGCGGGCCCGCTCGACACCAGATACCGGCCGATTTCGTGGGATGAGGCGATGACCCGGGTCGGCAACAAGTTGTCAGCCACTGAGCCGGACCGGTCACTGTTCTATTTCAGCGGACGCTCGTCGAACGAAGCCGGGTTCCTGCTGCAGCTCATGGCCCGCATCTACGGCACCAACAACGTCAACAACTGTTCTTTCTACTGCCACCAGGCCTCTGGAGTTGGGTTGTCCAGCGTCACCGGATCAGGGACTGCCACCGTGGTGCTCGAAGACATCGAGTCGATGGGTGCGGGAGACGTGGTGATGATCATCGGGGCCAACCCGGCGTCGAACCATCCCCGGTTGATGACAACTCTCATGCATTTCAAGCGGCGTGGCGGGAAGGTTGTCGTAGTCAATCCGCTCAGGGAGCTGGGGCTGGTGAAGTTCAAGGTCCCGTCGAACTTGCGAAGCATGATCTTCGGTTCGCGCATCGCCGACGAGTACGTCCAGCCTCATATCGGCGGCGACATTGCGTTCCTCACGGGAGTGGCAAAGGCGGTTATCGGGAGAGGCGGCGTGGCGGACACCTTCGTCTCCGAACACACCGACGGCTGGGAGGGCTACCGGGCCTATCTCGAATCGATCGAATGGGAACAGATCGAACAGGAGTCGGGGGTGGCGCGGTTGACCATAGAGAAGATCGGAGCGCTGTACGCCGGTGCCCCGAGCGCCATCTTCTGTTGGGCGATGGGAATCACCCATCACGAACACGGTGTGGGGAATGTCCAGGCGATCGCAAACCTGGCAATGATCCGGGGCATGCTCGGCCGACGCGGTGCAGGCCTGCTCCCGCTGCGCGGTCACAGCAATGTCCAAGGAATGGGTTCGATGGGGGTGACCCCGAAGCTCAAAGCCGAGATATTCGCCCGCCTCGAAGCCAACTTCGGCGTGAAACTCCCGACGACACCGGGCCTCGACACCCTCGATTCGATGCTTCGGTCCGCCGAAGGGGGAATCGATTTCGCCCTGTGTTTGGGTGGCAATCTGTACGGATCGAACCCCGATGCAGGTTTTGCGACCCGAGCTCTCGGCTCGATCGGGATGATGGTTTATATGTCGACGACCCTCAACACCGGCCATGCCCACGGGAGAGGGCGGGAAACCTTGATCCTGCCGGTTCTGGCAAGAGACGAGGAGCAGCAGCCGACAACTCAGGAATCGATGTTCAACTACGTTCGGTTCTCGGACGGCGGTGAGGCCCGCCACTCCGGCCCCCGCTCGGAGGTGGAGGTCATCGCCGATCTCGCGCAAAGGTCGCTGGGTGACGGGCCCGTCGATTGGGAGGCAATGAGGGCGCACCGGGACATCAGGCAATCAATCGCCCGGATCATTCCCGGTTACGAGAAAATCGGCGATATCGACCGGACCCGTGAAGAGTTCCAGATCGAAGGCCGGACGCTTCACGAGCCAAAGTTCGGCACCGATTCGGGGCGGGCGAGGTTCCATAATGTGGAGATCCCACAATTGTCCGGCAGGCCCGGCGAGCTCCGGCTGATGACTGTTCGGAGTGAGGGGCAGTTCAACACAGTTGTCTATGAGGAGCACGACCTGTATCGGGGCCAGGACCGTCGCGACATCATCATGATCAGCCGCAAGGACATCGAGGATATGGGTTTGACCATCGACCAACGGGTCACTGTCCGGAGCGACACCGGAGCCCTCCGCAACCTGCTGGTGCGCGAAGTGGACATCCGCCCCGGAAACGCCGTGATGTACTATCCAGAGGCGAACGCGATCATCCCCAAGACTGCCGACCCCCGGTCCAAGACCCCGGCCTTCAAGAACACTGCGATCAAAATAGAGGTTCAGGACCAGGCACTTGCCGTGTTGTAGATTGTTGAGCACCCCTAGATTGACTCACGGCACCCAACTTCCGGACCGATACTCGTAGTGATGACGAACCCGAAAGTCCCGGACCCCACATCGGCGAAATCAGCGATGTCGCGGGCGCGCCGGATCGCCCGCATCGAGGGCACCCCAGCCTGGGTCTTGTTCATCCGCCTGTTCATTGGGATCGGTTGGCTGCGGGCGGTCGTGGAGAAGCTGATCGAACCTGCATGGCGTGATGGGACCGAGATCGTTGCATTCGTCGAGGGATACTCAGTGTGGACGCTCGGCTGGTACCGCCCGATTGTCGACAACCTGGTCGTGCCGAACATCCGGGCAGTCCTGTTCTTCCTGATCGCGTCGCAGATTTTTGCTGCTGTGACTCTCCTCAGCGGCAGGCTTCTCGCGTTCGGTATCGGAGTGGGGATATTCATGAACCTGAACTTTCTCGTCGCCGGCTCGGTCGACCCAAATGTGTTCTACCTGTTGGCTCAGGGTGCAATCGCCTTCTGGTTGGTCGAGAGCGGGCCTGCGACGAAGTGGAGACTCAGATCGCTATCGATGGTTGCGATCGTTATCTACGCCCTGACCATGATCAGTATCCATTCGATCACCACCCTGCATCCGACCCGGGTCATCATTGACCCGGCGATGATGTTCGTATTTCTCGGACTGTCGGCGATCGTTGCATGCGACCAGGCACACCGGCGCTTGACAGGTTTCAGGGGATTGCCCGCTATCGATTGGGTCTTGAGACGAGAGGAACCGGCCGCGCCCGAAGCCGGGTAGTGGTAATTCGCCGACTCAGCGGATCGAGTCGAAGTCGCCCCGGGTGTTGATATTGCGCAGGCCGCGGGCTTCATCGTCGCTAATCGGAATTCGGTGGACTTCCAATCGAGCCAGGACGTTGTGGACCGCATTGTGTCCCCGTTCCAGTGCAGCTGTCACCGTGGGCAGGGCCGCAACAGAGATCCGGAGCGGTAGCGCCTGAATCCGGGCGTCTTCGGTCTGAAAAGCCGTAGCCACCGCTTCTGATGGGACTGTCAGCCGTTGGAACATTTCGGGTGACAACAGCGGGATGTCGTTCGGAGAGATCAGGTAGGTCTCGTCGAAGCCCGATGCGAGGAGAGCTTCGATCCCGCCGAGCGGCCCCGCGCCACTTCTCAGATCGGGGACGAATCTGTGGGCCTCGAATCTCGTGCCGATTGTGACCACTTCGACGCACGTGCTCTCGAGGGTCTTAATCACCGCTTGGAGCATGGTCTGGCCCCCTGGCAGGACGAGGTCCCCTTTGGCGGTCCCCATCCGACTGCTCGCCCCGGCGGCTAATACCGCTCCGATGTGCGGCCATTTCGCGATCATCGGCGGAAATCTGCTGGACGCGCCACGACACCGATGTTATCGCGGCGTCATGTGGAGGTTCCCGAGGCGATGGGGCCGGTAGTCTTTTTGGCGAGACGGCGCCGCTGCTCCTCGGGAGCCGCAGGCTCGGCCGCCACCGGATACCGCCCGCCGAGAGGAGCACCAGAATGGCCAGCACCCAATCGAGTCCCTACCCCGCCCGACTCGAAATCGACTACCCCGAGCAGTTGGATCGAATGACCACCTTCTTCCGCTTGTTCTGGGCACTGCCCATCGTCGTCGTTCTCTCCCTTGTCACCGCCACAGGCAACGAGACCGTCGTCAACGAAGGCGGAGAGCAGCTCACGACCTCAGGTGGGGGCATTGTCGCCGGACTGTTCCTCGCCACTCTGTTGATGATTTTGTTTCGACAGCGGTATCCCCGGTGGTGGTTCGACTTTGCCCTCGAGTTGAATCGCTTTTCGACGCGGGTCGGCGCTTACCTGGGTCTGCTCACCGACCGGTACCCATCGACAGTGGAACACCAAACAGTGCATCTCGAAATTGATTATCCCGATGTTGAACACGATCTCAACCGGTGGTTGCCGCTGGTGAAGTGGCTGCTAGCTATCCCTCATTACATCGTCCTCGCCTTTCTGGTGGTGGCCGCCCTCGTTGCGGTGTTCATCGCCTGGTTTGCAATCCTTTTCACCGGCAGATATCCGAGAGGGCTGTTCGACTTCGTGGTCGGCGTGGGAAGATGGGCGGTGCGGGTCGAGGCTTACGCCACGCTCCTCGTCACAGATCGGTACCCGCCTTTCAGCCTGCAATAGCTGGCTAACGCGCACACCGCGAACCGCAGTGGGCTCTGGTGCGTAGTGACGGTTGACCGTTGGTCGAAATCGACGAAAGGAACGACCATGCGACGAATCACTGTCCTTGTTACCGCTCTCGCCCTGGTGGCATTCACTGCCGCCCCCGCGATGGCGGAGCGGGAGCAAAGTCGAATGCTAACTGCGGAGCTGAGCGGAGTGAACGAAATCCCGCCTGTTGAAAGCGAAGGTCACGGCCTCGCGATATTCAACATCTCGCGCGATGGGATCCAGTACAAGCTGGCAGTAGAGAACATCGACGAGGTAACTCAAGCTCACATCCATCTCGGTGCAGCCGGAACGAACGGCCCGGTAGTTGCATTTCTCTTCGGGTTTGTCGATGGCGGTGTGAGCGCCGATGGTGTTCTCGCCAGGGGCACCATAACCGAGGCCGACCTCGTCGGGCCCCTCGCCGGTATGCCCCTTTCGGCTCTAGTCGAAGCTCTGGTCAACGGCGGCGCATACGTGAATGTGCACACAGTCGACCATCCGGCGGGTGAGATCAGGGGCCAGGTCGGGTAGAAACTCCTGGGTATGTTCCCGGGTGAATGCCACATCGGCCTTCCGCCGGGCTGCACCACCTATCCACATAGGACAGTGCATCCCGTGACATCTCCCAACTGACCGGGCGGGAGGCCGTGTGACATCGCACCTGGTCCAGTGGATACCTAGGCTTTCCACATGGGTAGCAAGAGAACAGCAAGCGTGGGGGTTGGCCTTGCCCTCGGCATCGCGGCGGGAGTTGCACTCGGCCATCTTGCCATTGGGATCGCCCTCGGAGTCGTGTTTGGATTTACCTTCGGTTCAGCGACAGAGCCGGACGAGGATCACCGCGAATAGACCCCGGTCAGCTTTATCCGGGAAACGGGCCAGACGCTTCTCCTCCATGTAACCCGCCCACTACAGGATCAAGCGTCTAACGCCGATGGATAGGGATGGACTCGGAGGAACGACTTGAAAACTCGCTAGGTCTATATCGTCCGAAGTGGGGGAGAAGCTTCTGACTGATCAGAGGTCGGGAATACCCGCCATCCAGCTCCGTATGGCTGAAGCCCTGGCCGTGGTCGCCCTTTGGATATGTGGCGCTGCTGCGGTTGTCCTTTTGCCCGCATGGGGAGTAACCCGCCATTTCGATCTTCTCGCCTTCGGCTCGTATGGAGTGTTGGTGGCCGCCATCGGCTTGTTCCAGTTGGTCAGACGACGTCCGAGGCCGCTGGTGTTGCTCATGGTGGGCTCTTTCGGCCTTGCGCTTTTCTCCCCATTTGTAGGGCAGCCGGCACAACTCGTGATCGCGGCTACCTACACCGTCCTCATCGTCAGCGCCGTGCTGACCCTTCCTGGAAGACAGGCGTCTTGGTTCACCTTGTGGTGTGCGGTTCTCGTCGCGGTGTCGGTGCCCTGGCTTCTGGCAGGTGCGGCGGTATTGGAGATCGCCGCCTCAACCGGATTGCTCTTGGCGATTTCCGCGGCGGTGTGGTGGTTGGTGAGGGTTGCTGTTGACTTGATGACCCAGGTGCAGCAGCGTCACCGAGTGCTCTTCGATGCGTCGCCGGTAGCCACGCTGGAGGAAGACTTCACCGAGGTAGCAAGGTCACTGGAGCAACTACGCCGACAAGGCATCAATGACTTGCAGCGGCACCTGAGCGACAAACCCGCAGAAGTCCGACGCCTGGTGGCGATGATCCGCATCAGGCAAGCGAACCTGGCTGCTGTCCGGATGATCGGAGCCGAGTCGTCTGAGGAGCTGATGGGTTCTCTGCAGGAGGTCTATCGCAGCGATAGCGAACTCGCCCCGTTCGTGGAGCAGTTCCTGGCAATCTGGGACGGCCGCGCGGAGGTCGCACTCGACCTTGCAGGAATGACGATCGACGGCGAAGCTCTCGAGGCGGTGTTGCACTGGTCGGTGCCGACGAACAGCGGAAAGCAAGATTTGGGCCGGGTAATCGTCACCATCTCTGACATCACCCCGCGGAGAGTTGTCGAGGACCAACTTGCCGCGGCTCTTGCTACCAACCAGCAACTCCTCGCCTTCGAGCAAGCCCTCTCGTCATGTTCCCGGACCCTTCTCCTCGGAAAAGACGAGGACGCTATCGACGTCGCACTCGAAACCCTGAGGGAGGCGATAGGAGCCGATCGCGCCTACCTCACTATCAACGAAACCGACCCGGAGTTGGGTCTGGCATCGCGGGTTATGAACTCCACCAGCATCCCGGAGCACTCCGAGGATCCCTGGATGGGCAAGGTGATTCCGTGGAGCAAATACCCGATGTCGTACGAGCCGAACTCGAGAGGGGAGCCGTTCCAGCACGTGGCGACAGATGGGTCCCTCAACGGATGGAGCCGGTCGATCTTGAGCGTTCCTATGTTCGTAGGCGGCGATTGGATAGGAAACGTCGGATTCATGGACATAACACGACGGACCCGATGGAGCCAAGAAGCGGTACGAATGCTCCAAGTGGCCGCGCCAATGCTCGGCAACTTCTGGGAACGAGATGTCACCCGGCGCCGACTCGAGGATCTCGTCAAGTCGAAAGACCGCTTCATCGCCAGTGTCTCCCACGAGTTGCGAACGCCTCTCTCCGCCGTTGTGGGTTTTGCAGCCGAGTTGAGGGATGGCGCCGACGGCTTTCAGCCCGAGGAGATGACCGGCATGCTGCAACTGATTGCCGAGCAGAGTCAGGAAATGGCAAACATGGTCGAAGACCTCCTGGTTTCGGCCCGTGCCGATATCGGAACCATTTCCATGATCCCCCAGGACGTTTATCTGCGGTCCCAAGCCGAGGCAACCGTCGCCGGTTTAGGCTCGACCGGGTCCACGACGATCACGGTTCTCGGAGGCCCCGGAAAGGTTTGGGCAGATCCGTCGCGGACCAGACAGATCCTCAGAAATCTCTTGACCAACGCCATCCGATACGGCGGCAGCCAGGTGATCGTCGAGGCATCAGAAGGGTGTGGTCACACCGTGCTGCGAGTCTGGGACAGCGGCCTCGGACTCCCCGAATCCCAATGGGAGCGGATCTTCGAACCCTATGAACGTGCCCATGACACGCCGACCCAGCCGGCCTCGATCGGCCTGGGTCTCACGGTGTCGCGTCAACTGGCGCACCTGATGGGCGGTGACCTCACCTATCGTTCGGATGATTCATCCAGCGTGTTCGAGTTGACACTTCCCGCCGAGAAGCCCGAAACGATCGAGCCACTGGCAAACGAGTTGATCGGCTCCAACTGAACACTGCCCCAGTTCTGATCGGACTGCCGGGCTGTGCCTCGGACCTCGTCCAGGGGGGCCGGTCAGCTCAAAATTGGTTGAGCAGTTGGGCCAGGTCCATCGCGATCAGCACCAGGAGGAAACCGATCACGCCGATGTGGAGGGCCGTGATCGGCTTGCGCCACGGGTGGCGTAGCACCCAAAAGCGTCGCATGCTGAAGAGGTTTGCAGCAATTGCAATGGATCCAATGACGATCCCAAGACCCGGCCCGATGCCAGGTGCGATTCCAAGTAAGGGTGTGAAAAACGGGAGGATCACGTAGGCAATCGCGCATCTGATGCCCGACATCAGCATCGACACCTGGAAGCCTCTCTGGGCCTTGCCGATTGCTGCGGGGGATCCTGGTTTGTCGGCCAGTTCGGTGTCGGTGGTCACGGCGCGATCCATGATGATGACGTTAATCGCCATATGCCGGAGTGTTGCATTCCCTCGGCTTGACCAGGCGGCAAGCGAGACCCCGAGCGGGGCACCCGGGGTATCGCTCCTCTGTGGGGAGTCTTCAATGCAGGCGGCTTGCGCGCGGCAATCTGTTTTCTGCGCATGCACTGGTGTTAACGCCGCACTCGCCTGTAGGGGTACGGCTTTCGCAAAGTAAGTTGAATATTGCGCCCTGAGCAGGGTGTTTCCCATAAGCCAGCCCTGGGTAGCAATCCGGGATGGATCAAACTCGCAGATTGCCGCTCGCCTTTCACCAAAGAGGATGGGGCGGACCTCGTTGGGAAACAGATGATCTTCTTTGATGGCTGGGATCCGATAGTGCGGATCCTGACAATCGGACCGCTCGCCTTCGTCACCTTGGTGCTTGTGCTCCGCGCCTCGGGCAAAAGGACCCTCTCCAAGATGAACGCCTTCGACTTCGTGGTCACTGTCGCCCTCGGCTCCTTGTTCGCAACCGTCATAATCAACAAAGAGGTCAGCCTGGCAGAGGGAGCGGCCGCCTTCGTTGTCCTGGTTGCGATCCAATTCGGGATCACCTTCATTTCGGTCCGGTCTGACCGATTCGAGCAGTTTCTCAAGTCCGAACCAACGCTTCTCTACCGCAACGGTGAGATGCTGCATGAGTCGCTCCGTCGGGTTCGAGTCACCGAAAGGGAGATCCAGACGGTCGCTCGTCGCAGGGGATACCCAAACATGGACGAGGTGACCGCGGTGATCCTCGAAGCCGATGGCTCGTTTTCGCTCGTCGACTCGAGCGAAGGTGCGGGCGAAATGCCGTGACCGTCCTCCGAATCGCGGTCGATCACACCAGGGCGCAACTAATTGGCTCTCCTAGAGCGGGCAACCTGTGCGACAATAGACGGGGCCGCCGTTCGGCGGCCGAGCATGGAGGCAAACATGGCCAGCAAAGACAAAGGCGGCAAGTCCGCCAAGAAGGAAGGCAAAGGCCTGAAGGAGAAGCGCGCCGATAAGAAGGCGAAACGCGCAGTGTCGGACGCCAAGCAGGCGCGCGGCGCCTAGAACAACCGCTCAGGCTTCAGCAAGCCGCCCGCGATGAGGGTTGCGTTCCTGGCGCCGATCTCCTGGAGAGTCCCGCCCCGTCATTACGGACCCTGGGAACAGTTTTCCTCGCTACTGACCGAGGCTCTGGTTGAGCGCGGCATCGATGTGACCTTGTTCGCCACCGCGGACTCGGTCACTTCAGCGACGCTCGCAGCCGTCGTACCCACGGGATACTCAGAAGACCCCGGACTCGATCCGAAGGTATGGGAGGCACTTCACATCGCCAGCCTGTTCGAGCGCGCCGACGAGTTCGACGTTATCCACAACAGTTTCGATTTCCTTCCCCTGGCTTTCACCCGTCTGGTAGAGACGCCAGTTCTGACGACTATCCACGGATTTGCCTCCGACGCAACGCTCCCTCCTTATGTTGTGTACGGCGACCGGGTTTCTTATGTGGCGATCAGCGAGGCCGATCGGCACCCAGCGCTGGAGTATGTGGCGACGATCTATCACGGCATCGACTTCAGCCAGTTCGAGTTCAACCCCGAGCCGGATGACTACCTGCTCTTCTTTGGGAGGATCCATCCGGACAAGGGCACAGCCGGGGCAATCGATGTAGCTCGGGCCGCCGGGATTCCTCTGGTGATCGCCGGGATCATCCAGGATCAGGAGTACTTCGATCGGGAAGTGGCGCCCCACGTCGATGACCGCGCCGTCAGCTACATAGGCTCAGTGGGTCCTGCCGAGCGCAGTCGCCTTCTCGGTGGCGCCAGTGCCCTCCTCCACTTGATCGACTTCGAAGAACCTTTCGGATTCAGCGTGGTGGAGTCGATGGCCTGCGGGACTCCGGTGATAGCCAGGTCCAAAGGCTCGATGCCGGAGATCGTGTCAGATGGGGTCAACGGGTTCCTTGTCGACACGGTGGATCAGGCGACCAAGGCCGTGGCCGCAGCCAAGGCCATCGACCGGCAAGGTGTCCGGTCCTCGGTCGAGGATCGCTACACCGTTGAGCGTATGGCTGACAGCTATGTAGAGGTCTATCGGAATCTGGTCGGCTGAGCGAGGTTACCCGGTGAGCCGGTCCAACAGCCCGGCGAGCGACACGAGGGCGATGCGGGTGCCGACATCGGAGAAGCCGTAGGGGAGTACCAGCAGTTCGTCGTGGAGCATGCTTCCGCAGGAGTAGACGACGTTGGGAACGTAACCGTCGCGTTCGGATTCATCGGGAGTGAGCAATGGCTCGGCGAGATGGCCGATCACCCTCCACGGCTCGTCCCGGTCGAGGAGGATGGCACCCAGGCTGTATTGCCTCATCGGGCCTACCCCGTGAGTTACCACCAGCCAGCCGGCCTCGGTCTCCAGTGGAGAACCGCAGTTGCCGATGTGCATCAGCTCCCACGGCCGCTCTGGCACCTGGATCTTTGCACTCGTCTGCCATTCTCGAACGTTCTCGGACAACATCAGATAGTTGTTTTCATTGTCCTGTCTCGAAAGTGCGGCGTATTTGCCATCGATCATCTTCGGGAAGATCGCCATCCCCTTGTTCCGGGCGCCGTCTCCGATGAGAGTCGCGATGCGGAAGGAGAGAAAGTCCTCGGTCTCGATGACCTGGGGGAGGATGTTGAATCCATCGAACGCCGTGTAGGTCGCGTAGTAGAGAACCGAGCCATCGTCGTGGGTGAATCTGACGAAGCGGGCATCCTCCATGCCGTGGCTCTCCGTGGGCCCGGCAGGGAAGATCACACGATCTGAAATGTCAGATCCGGGATCGAACACCGACTCGTAATTCGAGGATGCGAGCCAATGGATGGTGCGCACCGTTTGTGCTGACATCGGTCGGGAAGCGCCGGTTTCGCCCACCGTGGCGAGAGCCTCCTCGAGTTGGGCGAGCAGGAAACGGTCGGAGAGCAGGTCGAGTACGGAGCGGGCCGTGTCGTCGTAGACACCAATCTCGCCGAGCTTGGCGACGAAGATCTTCTTGTCGTAGAGCGGCGCATGTCTTTCGGCTGTGGTCGTGTGATGGTTGGGCTCGGCGAGTTTGATCGCGCCGTCTGCTCCGATGACTCCGCTGCGAAACTCGATCGACGAGATGTGGCCCTCGCCGATAGCTCGCAGGCTGATGATGAACCGGGACTCTCCCGAATTGAGACCCGTCTGGTCGGGGTGGGGCACCATGGACGGATTGGTCAGTGCCGCTGCCTCCAGGGAGTACTCGTTGGTGAAATAGGCGCCGATTAGCCGGCGACGGTCGTCGGACAGCTCGGAGCGCCCGCCAATCCGATCCGCAACTGCGGCAAAGCTCGCTTCAAGGACCGCCTCCAGATCGCGGTGCCGCTCAGAAAATTTCGACAGAATCGATGAGGCAGTCGCTGACACATCGCTGTCCGACATAGCAAGAATCCGGTCCACTACCGACTGGATGCGGGTGCGGCCATCGGGAAAAACCTCGTCGACCGGCAGATATCGTTTCGCGATCACCCGACCAGGGTCGGGCAAGAGACGAATGTCGGATCTGACAACCTCGATCGGCGCTGCCTGCGAGGTTTCTTGCGCTGGTGTCACAGATTGAACTCCCGGAACCGCGCCGGGCTGGCCTTCATCGCTGGAAATTGCCTTACTTCCTTCGTAACGCAGGTCTCTGTCCCCTATAAGCCACACAAGCTACCTCACCGTGGCTGGTACCATCGGTCTTCGGAGCGAACCTCGCCGGCAAATGTTTCAAAAGAGCCGTTTTCGGGAACAGGCCTTCGACTTGAAACTTACCCGGGCCGCGACATCAGACGTCATCTGGCCCCTTTCGCTAAGGGAATAAAATTGACCGGCTACACAACGAGGACGGTCCCGACTATCGGGATGGTCAGTACCTATCCACCCACAACTTGTGGCCTCGCCACGTTCACTTCCTCACTGCGGACGGCCCTGTCCGATCTCCGCGGGCCTGGAGACACCCTGCCAGTGGTGTCGGTAGTCGACGCTCCCGAAGACTCCTCCGAAGGCGTCATCTACCAGCATCTCAACGGTGACCCGGCGTCGTTGGAGAACGCCGTGGCCAGACTGAACCAGTGTGATGTGGTTCTGATCCAACACGAGTATGGAATCTTTGGCGGACCTGACGGTGCTGAAGTCCTTTCGCTAATCGACGGTCTGGACGTCCCCGCAATTGCCACTCTTCACACCGTGCCCCACAACCCCACCAGCGCACAGAAATCGATTCTCGAAGCCATCGTCGATACGACGGACCGGACGATCGTAATGAGCAGCGCGGCATCTCTTCGACTTGTGAGCGGCTACGACGTGGACCCCGCCCGGATCCGGGTGATCCCTCACGGCGCCAACCCCGACCTCGCCGGCCCTGCAGTCACCATCGGCAAGCGTCCGGTCATCCTCTCCTGGGGTTTGATCGGGCCGGGGAAAGGACTGGAGACAGCAATCGAGGCCTTCTCCTGGCTCGGAGAGGTACCAACCCGTCCCCGTTATGTGATCCTCGGTGACACCCATCCCAAGGTCAAGGCGCAGCAGGGGGACAGGTACTTGCAAGGGCTCGCGGCACAGGCAGAGCGGGTTGGCGTCTCCGACATCGTCGAGTTCGACAACCGGTACCTGGATCGTGCGTCGTTGGTAGAGATGATCCGCCAAGTCGACATGGTTTTGATTCCCTACGACTCGAGGGAGCAGGTCACATCCGGCGTCCTCGTCGAAGCGATCGCAGCCGGCAAACCGGTAGTGGCAACGGCCTTCCCCCATGCTGTAGAACTGCTGGGCACGGGTGCGGGGATCGTCGTCCCCCACGAGGATCCCGAGGCGATGGCAGCAGCGATGGGTCGGATCCTCAACGACCCGGAGCTCGCAAGGCGAATGGGCGAAACCGCTAGATCTGTCGGCTCCTCGATGTATTGGCCCGCGGTCGCCGCCAGCTACGAAACCTTGTTCGAGGAGGTCACCGACGGGACACTCGTCTCAGCTTCCTTCGGCGACTTCGAGAGGATCGCCTGAGCCTGCCCGCGCTCTTGCATCGCAGCGCCGTGAGGTCCGCAGCCTTTCCGGAGCCCGATTTCACCCACCTGAAACACATGACGTCGCCAGGCGGGATCTGGGAGCACGCTCTCTACACAGATCCACGAGAGCAGCATGGAATGTGCACAGACGACAACGCCCGCGCCCTCATCCTCCTGCTCAAGGTTGGTGAGGCCCCGGCTGAGGTGCGAAGAATGATGTCGGTTTACTTGCGATTCGTGGTGGATGCAGCTCTCGGGGACAGCGGGTTTCACAATCGGCGCGATGCCTCCGGACGCTGGATCGACCGCATCGGATCTGATGACTCGCAGGGAAGAGCGATCTGGGCTCTGGGACATGTGGTCAGTCATGCGGTGGAGCCCGCATTTCGGCAGGCCGCGCTCGATCTCTTCGACCGACAGGCGTTCAAGTCTCCCTCACCGAGGGCAAATGCCTTCGCCGTGTTGGGCGCAGCCGAAGTGCTATCAGCAATGCCTGAACATCCCCATGCCCCGGACCTGATTCGAGACTGGGTCAGCCGTATCGTGGTCCGCAGCGATCCCGAGTGGCCCTGGCCGGAGACGCGTCTCGCCTACGACAACGCCCGTCTCGCCGAGGCCCTGATTGCTGCCGGGACCGCTCTCGATGACGAATCGATGACAAGCGATGGGCTGGGTCTGCTCGGCTGGCTTGTGGAAGTCGAGACCACCGACGGCCATTTCAGTTTCGCTCCGGTTGGGGGTTGGGCCCCCGGAGAGCCGCGTCCGGGTTTCGATCAACAGCCCGTGGAGGCAGCCGCATTTGCCGATGCCGGTGTGAGAGCATGGACGGCGTCGGGAGACGAACGCTGGAGGGGCATGGTCGGAATGGCGGCGCACTGGTTTCTGGGCGACAACGATCTCGGCGCCCGGATATATGACGTCGAAACCGGGGCGTCTTACGACGGGCTCACGCCAAGCGGGCCCAACCTGAATCGAGGCGCGGAATCTACGATCTCGGGACTCAGCACCATGCAGGCGGCCGCGCTGATGGGCCTTTGATCTAGAGGACTGGGATTCATCGAAGGCGCGGTTGGTGGGTTAGAGTTTTTCCGTCGCCGGGCAACGCTCACATCTCTCCAGAGCCCGCGACAATGGACTCCAGTGACCATTACACCCAAATATTCCCTGCATGGGCCTGCTCATGTCTGAGCGCGACGCCATCCTCGACGAGGCACAGCATCGGAGGACGTTTGCCATCATCTCCCATCCCGACGCCGGGAAGACCACGCTTACTGAGAAACTGCTCCTCTACTCGGGAGCTATTGAAGAGGCGGGTGCCGTCAGGGCCCGCTCGGGGCGACAGCGCGACGTGACATCTGACTGGATGGAGATGGAACGGCAGCGTGGAATTTCGATCACATCGACGGTCCTGCAATTCCCACATGATGATCTCCTCTTCAATCTCCTCGACACTCCCGGCCACCGCGACTTTTCCGAAGACACCTATCGGGTGCTCTCCGCCGTCGATGCCGCCGTGATCGTCCTGGACGCAGCCCGTGGAATCGAGGCCCAGACGTTGAAATTGTTCAAGGTCGCTCAGGCCCGCGGCATACCCCTGATCACCTTCGTCAACAAGCTGGACCGTCCGGGACTCGGTCCGCTGGAGATTCTCGACGACATCGAAAATCAGCTCGAGATCAAAGCGACTCCAGTCACCTGGCCGGTGGGGAGCAACTTAGATCTCGAAGGTGTGGTCGATCGTCGGGACGGATCCTTCTGGACCTTCGATCGGACCCCGGGGGGTCGGGAGATTGGCCAGGCCCGCAAGGGCCGTCTCGATGAGATGGTTTCAACCCCGGCCCGGGCCCAGGCCTCCCAGGAGTTGGGCATCCTCGATGCGGTGGAGGCCGACCACGCCACGGAACAGTTCCTGAGAGGGGAGTCGACTCCAGTCTTCTTCGGCTCTGCCTTGTGGAACTTCGGTGTCGATCTCCTGCTCGACGCTATCGCCGATATGGCGCCACCCCCGACCTCCCGAGCGAGTATCGGAGGCGGGAAGATCCCGCTCGACGGCGGGCTGACCGGGTTCATTTTCAAGATCCAGGCGAACCTTGATGCGCGACATCGCGACCGCATCGCCTTCCTGCGCATTTGCTCCGGCAAATTCGATCGGGGCATGACCCTGACCAACTTCAGAACGGGTCGAACCTTCTCGACCAAGTACGCACACCAGGTCTTCGGGAGAGATCGCGAAACCGTTGATGAGGCGTACCCTGGCGACGTGGTGGGCCTGGTCAATGCAACCGAGCTGAAGATCGGGGACAGTCTCAGCGTCAATGGTGCGGTGGAGTTCCCGCCGATCCCCACGTTTGCACCGGAGCACTTCAGGGTTGCCCGTAATCTCGACACCGCTCGCTACAAGCACGTCCGGAAAGGGATCTCCCAACTGGACGAGGAGGGAGTAATTCAATCGCTCCACACTCGTGACGGCGGTGAGCGCGTGCCCATCCTCGCCGCTGTCGGCGAGTTGCAGTTCGAAGTTGCAATGCATCGTCTCAAGACCGAATTCAGCGCGGAACCGCTCTTCGATCCGGCTCCGTACACAATCGCCCGACGAACCGACGAAGCCGGGCGGGCCCGTCTCACCGGACGTCGGGGAGTCGAGATCGCCACCCGCGCCGACGGAACCATCCTTGCCCTTTTCACGAATCAGGCATGGCTCGACGGGACCCAACGCGACCACCCGGGCATTCTCCTCGACACCCTCGTCGGGCTGTAGAGGTCCCCTCGGGCTGGGAGATCAAGGGCCGTTGGTGGGTACGCCCCACCCAGTACCTCCGACCTAGGAGGTCGGAGGTACTCCCGCGCAAGCGGAGGGAGAGAAGCGTGTCGGGGTGCTCCCGCATCCTTTCTGTTCTCCCGCTTTGCGGGAGGAAGGTTCCTGCAGCCGCCGAATAGGCGGCTGGAGGTAGGAGGGAGAGGACCCCTCGAGCTGGGAGCTCAAGTGACGTGATGAGAACCGCCCACCCTCACCTCCGACCTAGGAGGTCGGAGGTGCTCCCTGCGCAAGCGGAGGGAGAGAGGCGTGTCGGGGTGCTCCCGCATTCCTACTGTCCTCTCGCTAGCGGGAGGAAGGTCCCTGCAGCCGCCGAATAGGCGGCTGGAGGTAGGAGGGAGAGGTCCCCTCGGGCTGGGAGATCAAGAGTGCCGTTGGCGGGTACGAAGCCCTACGACCGGCGGCTTAGTGTCGGTGGCGGATCGCCCACACAATTGCGCCGGCGGCGAGGACTACGGCGCCCCCTATGACCGAAGCGATCGGCAGCGAGAACGCGAGCACGGCGCAGCCTGTCATCCCCAGGACCTGTAGCCATCTCGGCCAACGACGGTCGTCGCCAGTCTGAGTGAACGCCGACGCGTTGGCGATCGCGTAGTAGATCAGGACTGCAAACGAACTGAAGCCGATCGCTCCACGCACGTCTGCGACCGCGGTGATCAGGGCAACGATGAATCCGACAGCTATCTCGGCGCGATACGGCGTCTTGTTGTCTTTGTGGACGGTCGCCAGCCATGAGGGAAGTTCCCGGTTGCGGGCCATGGCGAAACTCGTCCGGCTGACCCCGGCGAGCAGTGAGAGCAGCACCCCGAGAGCGGCCACGGCGCCACCGACCCTGACTAACGGAGCGGCCCAGGAGATCCCTCCTTCGGCTGCTGCGACCAGCGGTGCGGAAGCGCCCGCCAAGACATCTGGACCGACGGAATAGAGGGCTGCCACGGCGGTAGTGGTGTAGACCAGCAGTGTGATTCCCAGGGCGAAGGGAATCGCCTTTGGGATCGTTCGTGCCGGGTCGATTACCTCCTCGCCGAGTGTCGCAATCCGGGCGTATCCGGCGAACGCAAAGAAGAGGAGCCCCGCAGCCTGGAGGATCCCGCCTGCGCCCCCTGAAGTCGGGTCGGCCAGGTTGCTGGCAGAGCCGGTCGGTGTCGCGAAGCTTGCGAAGATGACGACAGCCAGGGCCGCAAGCACCAGGGTGACGATCACCCTGGCCAGATTGGCCGTCTTGCGCACCCCTGCGTAGTTGACGGCTGTCATCAAGGCTACGGCAGCCACCCCGATCAGGCGCTCCTGGCCCGGAAAGGCGTATGCCCCGAAGGTAAGGGCCATGGCTGCAAGGCTGGCCGTCTTCCCAACGACAAATCCCCAGCCGGCCACGAAGCCCCAGAAGGGTCCGAGACGCTTCCGGCCGTACACGTATGTGCCCCCTGCTTCGGGATAGACCGCGGCGAGTTGTGCCGAAGACGTGGCGTTGGCATAGGCCACAACGGCAGCGATTGCAAGGGCGAGGAGCAGACCGGAGCCAGCAGCCGACGCAGCCAGGCCGATCGCGGCGAAAACCCCCGCACCGATCATCGAGCCCATCCCAAGCACCACCGCGTCGCCGACGCCAAGCTTTCGCTCCAGACGGTCCGATTCGCTCATGGCCGTGCGGTGGGGACGAGCGGCAGTGGGTTCACGCGGGGGAACATAGCCATCAAACCGTCGCAAAATGACGCCGGGGTGTCCGGGTCAATTGCCTTCCGCTGCCCGGACGATCTTTCGCGCCATGCCACCGAAGATGAAGCCGTGAAAAGGAAGCATTGCGTACCAGTAGAGCCGACCGAAGAGACCACGGGGTCGGAAGTATGCGATCTGTTCCAACGAGGTTTGCCCGCCCTCGGAGCTGATCGTCCACTCGAGCCAGGCCTCGCCGGGCAGCCTCATTTCGGCGGAGAGCTGGAGGTGCTCGCCGGGCCGCACTGCAGATACCCGCCAGAAGTCGATCGTGTCATGCAGACGGACCAGGTCGGGATGTCTTCGCCCTCTCCGCAGGCCGACCCCTCCGACCAGAGTGTCGACTACGCCACGGAATCGCCACGCCCAGTTCATCGTGTAGTAACCGAACGACCCGCCGACCCTGCTGAAGGCCGTGAAGAGCTGCTCCGGTATGGCGTCGGTCGTGAGCACCTTCTTGTCCGTGAGTAGTGTGCCACCAGCCCATTCAGGATCTCCGGCGAGGGGAAGCGCCGGCGAACTCGAAGCATCGGACCAGCGGCTTGGTGTGTCGAGTCGAGTGTGCTGATCGAGTGCACTTTCGATCGCTTCCTCCAACCCGAGAGGAACAATCCCGAACCTGTCCGCAGCCGGGTCATCGACAACCACCTCCGTCGTCAGCGAGTCGACCAATGGCCGGGCAACCCCCACCGGTAGCGGCGTGACCAACCCGATCCAGAGTGATGAGAGCTGCGGGGTAAGTACGGGCACCGGGATGATTCGCCGCTTTTTCAGACCGGCAATTCTGGCGTACGTCTGCATCATTTCGCGGTAAGAGACGACATCGGGACCACCAATCTCATAGACGTTGTTTCCCGGCCTGTCTTCGAGGGCGGCGGTCAGGTAGTCGAGAACATCGCGGATTGCGATCGGCTGGCAACGGGTCTCCACCCAGCGCGGTGTCGTCATGACGGGGAGAACCTCGGTGAGATAGCGGAGCATCTCGAAGGAGACCGATCCTGAACCGATGACGACCGCAGCTCTAAGTTCCGTGACCGGGGTCGCGCCTTCTGCGAGAATCCGTCCCACATCCTGGCGACTTGTCAGATGCTTGGATAGATCGTCGCCTTTGCCCAGGGCACCGAGGTAAACAATCCGGTTCAGATTCTCGGATGCTGCCGCGGATGCAAAGTTGGAAGCAGCCCGGTGCTCGGCCGATGAGAAGTCCCCGCTGTCTCCCATCGAGTGGATGAGGTAGAAGGCCGCATCACACCCCGACAGGCCTGCCCGGACCTGGTCCTCATTGAGCACGTCACATTTACGGACTTCGACCTGGTCCCTCCAGGGCCGGTCATCGAGCTTTCCCGGGGTTCGAGCGAGGCAGACAACCTCGTGGCCGGATTCGATGAGGCGGGGGACAATTCTGCCTCCGACATAGCCCGTGGCGCCCGTCACTGCGATTTTCATATATTGGGATTTCCCCGATCGTGCAACTGGTATTCGAATCTGCCGCTCATCTGGATGCTGGCATCACCCTCAGCAGGGGGGGCCCGGGTGGTGGACCTGTGTTCACGAAAACGAAACAACCCTGCAACCCGGAGTCCATAGTTTTAACGTGGACAACACCAACGCTGTACGGACGTTCCATTTCGCGTCAGGTTGGCCGACCTCCCCGGAAGCTTACACCGCCTCACCGGCCTGGTATCGGGGCAGGAGTCCGTATCGTCCGCCTGGAGCCCCTCTCTCCTGGGATGACTCGAATTTCTGGAACGACATCGACCCCAATTCGTGATATCGCTCTGCTGAGCCGATACCCTCGCTGCGATGACTGGCTCCGAAGCTTTCGATTCTCCGGGAGGAATTCGGAGCGCAACTCCCGGGGACGCTGCCGCGATCCTGGCCATCTACCGACCAATAGTGGAGGGCTCAGCAATTTCCTTCGAGTTGGAACCACCAGGAATCGAGGAGTTCGCCGAGCGAATGACGACGGTCATGGAGGACAACCCGTGGCTGGTCAAAGAGGATGACGGTCTGATAACCGGTTACGCATACGCCACGTTGTTCCGGAGTCGGGCCGCGTACTCCCACACCCGGGAGTCTTCGGTTTATGTCCACCCTGACCATCACCGTAAGGGGGTGGGGCTGGAACTGATGCAGGCACTGATCGAAGAGCTCACGGCCCGCGGTGTGCATCGGGTGGTCGCAGGGGCGACTATGCCCAACCCGGGGAGTGCTTCTCTTCACGAAAGCCTCGGTTTCCGAGATGTGGGCACCTTTTATGAGGTGGGCCGCAAGTTCGGCCATTGGCACGATGTCGGGTTCTGGGAGCTAGCCCTCAGCCCACCGCTGATCGCCCCTGTCTAACATTCTCCAGCACTTTCTAACCCCTCATCAGCACATGATGGCCGGTGCCTTCGAACTGGTATTCTCGATGCTGATCATCGTGATCGGCTTGTTCCTGATTTTCGGAACGAGAGTTGGGTCTGTCGAGGGGCAGATAGGGAACAAGGTGAGCAGCTTCAACCTCTTCTCCGGCAGTGAAGTCGCCTCGAACTCGACCTCCTTCGAAGGAGGGTCGGTCGGCGCGGTGTTCGGCGGGGCCGATATCGACCTTCGTCACGCCGGTCTGGCACCGGACGCCACCATCCTTTTCGGCGGGCTCGACGTACGACACTGAGCAGTTAGGTCTCTGCCGTCGCCCCGGATCCGGCGTCGACGGCGCGGAGAAGTCCAACACCGAGCCCGATCAGGGCGACCGCCAGCAAGACAGCCCCAATCATGGTCAAGGTCGTCCCGATTGAACCGGCGCCTTCTTCCCCCACGAGAAAATGCACGAAGAAGCCGCCTGATTGGAACAGGATGCCGACGAGGAGGATGAGGCCGAGACGGAACTGGCCGGCGTCGGAATATCTGCTCCGCTCGGCTATCAAGAGGAAGACGAGGGCGAGGATCAGAAGCACACCTGCATGACCATGGCCAGCCCGGAAATACTGCTCCTCGAATGGGGTAAGCGAACCCCGTCCCGTGAGCAGCCCAAGCAGTGACCATCCTCCGAATTCGACGGTGACGATTCCGAACAGAATCAGTGCCATCAGCCGTGTCGTGGGCTTCATCGTTGCTCCCAAAAGTTTGCTTCCTCAGAATCTACAAGGTGGAGAATCCCAAAGAAACCGTGCATGGTCCGGGAGACACGCATTTGGGGTGTTGCCACGATCGGATAGCCTTGGCAAATGGACTACGGACCCTCGATCGCCCTCATCGTGGTGGATGTTCAGATCGACTTTGCCAGCCCGGACGGGAACCTCAATGTTCCCGGGGGCGAGTCCGTGATCCCCTTCACAAACGACCAGATTGCGAAAGCGAGCCAGGCGGGTGCAGTGATCGTATACACCCAGGACTGGCACCCGGGATCGACACCACATTTCGCGAAAGACGGTGGGTTGTGGCCGGTCCACTGCGTCGCCGGGACGCCGGGCGCGGAGTTTCACCCCGACCTCGACCTCGTCGACGAGTCGATCTTCATCAAGAAGGGCGTCGGAGGCGAAGACGGCTATTCAGCATTCAACATCCGTGATCCTGAGTCCGGGCAGGTGTCATCGACAGGTCTCGCCGACCAACTCCGGGGTCGCGGGGTGACGGCCAATGCGGTGCTGGGTCTGGCTCTCGACTACTGCGTCAAAGAGACGGCGATCGACTCGGTGGCGGAAGGCTTCAAGACGATCCTGCTCGCCGACGGCACCAGCGCCGTGAACCTCCGTCCCGGTGATGGGGCCCGGGCAATAGCTGGCGTTTCCCTGGCAGGGATCGCAGTCGAATAGGTCAACCGCCCTCCCCGAGTGCTTCGGCCACCAGGTCGCGTTGCAGCTGTTTCATCCCGGGAGTGAGAGACACGTGATAGATGTGGGGGTTGACCAGCCTGCGGACTCCGGGGTCGAGGCGGCCCAGATCGGAGATCCGACGGGCGCGGAGGTCCTCGACTTCCGGTGAACCGTCCTTTCGCTCCCCCTCCTCGAAGACCCTGGCCATCAAAGGTTCGATGGCGGAGATCGACGATGCCTCGAGGGTGCGGTGGGCGTCGCGATGTGGGTGAAACAGGTTCAGCGTTCCCGAGCCAGGGATTTCCTCTCCGGCGAGGGCAACTACGTCGGCGGTGGCAAGACCGCGAGTGTCGTAGAACCGATAGACGTCTTTGTCACCGGGTATTGGCACCTTCGCGGCATCTTCTGAGACCTTGATCGCCGGCGCCCATTTTCCTACCTCATCGGCGACGGCGACCAGCTTGTAGACACCACCAAGCGACGGATCACCCTCCGAGGTGATGAGCCGTGTGCCTACACCGAACATCAATCGCCCAACCATCGAGTCGACGCTGATGCCGTAGCCGGGAGCCTCGGTCTCGATCTGGGAGAGGATCTGCCAGATGACCAGCTCATCGAGGTCTGAGGAGAGGACGATCGGCACGTCCTCGAATCCGGCCTCATTGAGCAGCAAAGCCGATTGAATCGCGAAGTATGCGAGATCTCCGGAGTCGAGGCGGATTCCACCAGGTCGATGGCCCCTGGCTGCGAGTTCTTTGAACACGGCGATCGCGTTGGGAACGCCCGAGGTCAGGACATCCACCGTGTCCACCAACAAGACGCACTCATCCGGGTAGGTGGCGCTGAACCTGCGGAACGCTTCGAGTTCGCCCAGGCCGAGTGCCATGAACACCTGGACCAGAGAATGGGCGTGGGTCCCTTTCGGATCGAGCCCAACTGCATGGGACAGGGCAACATTGGACGAGAAATCGCAGCCGCCGATCAGGGCTGCCCTGCCCCCAGCGTCGGCCCCGGAAGCGGGACCCCGCCGCATCCCGAATTCGAGAACGGGCCTGCCGCGGCCCGCCTCTTTGACCCGTGACGCTTTGGTTGCCACGAGAGTCGGGTAGTTGAGGCGGTTGAGAAAGGGTGTCTCCAAGATCTGTGCCATCGCCAGCGGCCCTGTGACTGTTGCCACTGGCACGTTGGCGTGTACAACCCGGCCCTCGGGTACCGCATCCAGCTCGATCAATCCGAAATCACCGTTGTCCTCCAACCAGTCGACGAATCCGTCGTCGAAGCGCCGATGGCCTTCGGATGTCATCTGGGAGCGCAGATATTCGAGTTCCCCGGCGCCAAAGCGAGCTGATTCCATCCAGTCGAGAAGCCAACCCAGGCCCGCCGTTACGCAATAGCCAGCTTGGTGTGTTCCGTAGTCGGGATACGAGCGGAAAAAGTAATCGAACTGGGCGGCACGGTCGGCCAGGCCCTCCTTCCAGTACATCTGGGCCATGGTCAACTGGTACTGGTCGGTCCCGAGAATCCCGCCGAGAAGAAGGCGATCCTCGGGTGCCTCGGTGTTCACTAGTGCCCGGGTGGTGTCGTCGATTCGCTCAGATTACGGCAGGGGACCGGCTGCTGGCGAACTCTCCAATGATGTCCTGCGCTCCCTATCGGGCGTCCTCTTCGTCGTCCTCGACGAGAGTTCTGCCGCTCAGGAACTCCTCGCCAGAATTGCCTTCGGCGACTGCGGCTGGGGGATCGTGGCCCCAGGGGCGAAGTCGCTGTCAGATCGATCTGTCCGTCATGTCTCGATCTCCTGTCGTTTGGCCGGCTTCTGACCGCCCCGCGCCGCGACGTCCACTCGCCCCTTTCTGGCTCTACTTCATCGCGATTCGGAACTTCCGGCCCTGGTACAGCCCTTCTTTGACGGCCTAATGGCCCGCAAAGGAGGCAAGATGAATTGTTGTCGTAGGAGTCGATGGCTCGCCGGTTTCACTGGAGGTCTTGAACAAGGCCGCCGAACAGGCCCGCTGGCGAAATGCCGAGTTACACATCGTCCATGTGAGCCAGATGCCCATCGTCTATTCGGAGGTTCCAATCGATCTGACCGGGATTGCCGAGTCGGAAAGGGTTGCGGTATGGGATCAGTTGGAGTCGGCGCTGTCAGCAGTCGATGTCCCGATCAAACGGATTGACCTCGAAGGCTACCCCCCGGACCTGCTCCCCGACTATGCACACAAGGTCAGAGCCGATCTGGTGGTGGTGGGGACGAGAGGCAGGGGAAATTTCGCTTCCCTGGTTCTGGGCAGCACCAGCCATCGGGCGATTCAGGTCGCCGGATGTGATGTGCTCGTGGTGATTCCGCGCACTGAATGACCCACCCGCCTGACTGAACGGGACCAATTCCGGTGCTGGGGTGACGTAGGTCTCTAGGGCAACTTCTCGCTATGCCCGATCCTTGTGCATGACGCCGCAACGTTTGCGGCTCGAGTCCGAACGGAGTTGTCCGATGGGAAGTCACGAGGCGCGACCGATCAGGGTCTTCCTCGTCGACGACCACGAAGTCGTGAGAGCCGGGATCAAATCGTTGCTCGATCGGGAGCCGGATGTCGAGGTTGTGGGTGAAGCAGCTTCTGCGGCGGCAATATTTCCCGGTCTCGCTGAAACCGGGCCTGATGTTCTCATCCTCGACGTTCGCCTGCCCGACGGGAACGGCATCGAGATCTGTGGTGAGGTCACGAGGAGATTCCCAGGAATTGGCACGGTCATCTTCACCTCACTTGCCGACGAGACTTCTCGGGCCGCGGCGCGGGCCGCGGGCGCCCGCGCCTACCTGTTGAAGAGGACGCGAACAGACGAGTTGCTCGCCGCGATACGGGTGGTGAGTTTCGGATCGGACGTCTTCGACGCCGCGCAATCCGGCGGAGTGAGGGTCGAACACCCCGTCCATCGGTTGGGTGCTCTCTCACCGCAGGAGACGGAGGTGGCGCACCTGGTTGCTCGGGGAATGACCAACAAGCAGATCGCCCGGGCGATGGGGCTCACAGACAAGACGGTCAAGAATTACTTGTCGAATGTGCTGACCAAGCTGGGGATGACCCGGCGCACCCAGGTCGCGTCTTTGGTGGCGTCGGCCGAGGGGGCCACGGAACGGTTGACGATTCCCGAGAGCTGGGACGAGGCGGGAATCAGCCTCGAGGTGGTGTGAGCCAAGAACCAAAGAGTCGGAGGCAGACGCATGGCCGCCGCCAAGCTCACGCTGGGTGAACGTCAATGGGCGTACTTCAGCGCGATCTCGCGCCCGATCCTCGCCATCTCCTGACGAAGCTCCGGAGGTGACTCCGCCTCGAGCGGGAACGGCAGGTTGAGCAAGAACCTCGCCAACCAGGAGACCTCGTCGGCTCCGATCGTGAGCACAGAGCCCTCCCCGGCTTTCTCTACGACACCAACCGTCACGGGGATGTGCCGCAGGGCAACTTCAGCGGGCACGTCGAGTCTGACCCTGGCCCGGAAGTTCCAGGCGTCGACCGTGATCCCCCTTTGCACATATTCGATGGGGTCAGGAACTTTGCGACTCTTGATCCGGATCCCGGTCGCGGTGGGCTTATCGACCCGGTCGAGGCGAAAGGTACGCCAATCGTCGCGATCCATGTCAAAGCCGAAAAGGTACCAGCGCCGGCCGGTGTGGACGAGACGTGCCGGCTCGATATGACGATCGCTCACGCGGCCTTCGCCGTCCCGGTAGGTGAAGCGAAGGCGCTGGCGCGACCTGATCGCGCCAGCCGTCGTCGCCAGCGACGCATGGTCGACGCTTGTTGGCGACCCGGCAAGAGTGGACACAGTCGCCTCCGAGACGTCCTCCAGTCGCTTCCTGAGGCGGGGCGGGAGGACGTTTTCGAGTTTGGACATTGCCGAGAGGGATGCATCCTCCAAGCCGCCGACAGCAGTTGTGGTGGCGACCCGGAGCCCGAGGGCAACGGCCAGCGCCTCTTCGTCGTCGAGCAGCAGCGGGGGGAGTTTGCCTCCGGCCCCGAGCCGGTAACCGCCCCCGGGCCCGGCCACTGCTTCGACGGGATACCCGAGATTTCGGAGCCGGTTCACGTCCCGCCTGACCGTTCTCGGAGTGACCTCGAGCCGTTGGCCGAGTTCGTCAGCCGTCCAGTCGATCCTCCCTTCGAGGAGGCCGAGCAGTTTCAGCAATCGCTCTGCGCTGTCCATCCCACCTCAATTATGTGCCATTATGCGGACAGATCCTGTCCTGATTAATCCGTAGTGTATCGGGACAGAGAGATAGGAAGAAGAGATGCTCGAAATCTACAGCTACGAGTACGTCCGGGCCGCAAACGAAGAGCGCCGATCACGTGCTCTCAACCGCTACCAGAGGCTGCGGCTAGGCAAGGAAGGATCGGAATCGGCTGCCCATACTGGCGAGGCGGAGATCGTCGAGCTCGTCTTCGCCAGCGGTTGTCCCGAACCCGGCCAGATCAGCGCGTAATGGACTGGGCCCACACGTCTGCGACGGACGCCGGCTCCCTCGAATGCCGACCCCTCACCCCGGAACGGTTCAGGGACATGGAGACCGTCTTCGGGGAGAGGGGAGTGGCGCGCCGCTGTTTCTGTATGCATTGGCGCCGCCCTGATGGCGGACACCAGGACGATCTGGTCAACCGGGATCGATTCGAAGCGGTGGTTGCGGCCGGGCCTCCACCCGGACTGATTGGCTACATCGATTCTGAGCCACTGGGCTGGGTTCAGGTCGGTCCCCGGAGTAATTTCCCGACGATCGGCCGCTCCCGACTCTTGCAGCCGATCGACGCCGCCGAAGTGTGGTCGATCAACTGCTTCGTGGTCCGTGTCGGGCATCGGGCCCAGGGAATCGGCCGGGGAATGCTCGGAGCGGCAATTCGGTATGCAAAGGACCAAGGAGCGATGGCGGTCGAGGCCTACCCGGTCGACGGTCAACGGGCATCGGTAGGTGATTACTTCACCGGAACCCTGGGCATGTTCGAGGAAGAGGGGTTCGTCGAGTTGATTCGCCGCAACGAGTCGAGGCCAATAGTCCGCCTCGCGTTCTGATCCGGCGCGGCAACGCCCGCTCAGGCCTTTACGGACGTAACCAGCTCGGCGAGCAGGCTGCGCACCCGTTGCTCGATGTCATCGCGGATCGGGCGCACGTCTTCGACTGACTTGCCGGACGGGTCGTCGAGCTCCCAGTCGACATACCTCTTCCCGGGGAACAGCGGGCAGGCGTCTCCACAGCCCATGGTCACCACCACATCGGCAGCGCGGATGATCTCGTCGGACCAGGGTTGGGGGATCTCGGTGCCGATGTCGATCCCCTTTTCCGCCATCGCCGCAACCGCGGCCTGGTTCACCATCTTCGCCGGCTCGGACCCACCCGAGAAGACATCGACGTCGTCGCCTGCAATGTGTCGCATCCATCCGGCGGCCATCTGGGATCGCCCGGCGTTGTGCACGCAGAGGAAGAGCACGCTGGGTTTGAGGGTGCTGACGTCGGCATCGAGACGGATGAGGGCGCGCAGGCGATCACGGGCGAAGCGCTCGGCGAGGAGAGGCACCCAGGTGCTGGTGCTTGCCCGTTCGGTGAGCGTATCGAGGGAGCTGTTCATGAACCGCTCGACGGTCTCGGCGTTGAGTTTTCCTTCGAACTGCCGTCGAAGGCGTTCGGCAGCCTCCCGGATCTGGAGCTTTTCGGCGGTGTTGAGAATGACTGGCATGGCAACCTTCAGTTGAGAGATAGTTGTCGGGAATTTTTCGGGAAGAGAAAGGAGACGAAAGGCACGCTGAGTGCGCCGGCGACCAATTGGGCAACCACGAATCCGGGTACCGAAGCAGCGGCGATGCCCGTATAGGTGTCGGTGAGGACTCTGGACATCGTGACGGCAGGGTTGGCGAAGCCGGTCGATGAGGTGGCGAAGACGATTGCGGCCACCCAGGCACCAACTGCCATCGGCACCGCATAGGCCCGGTCTGTCCTGACCAGGGCAAGGATTGCGAGCACGAGGACGAACGTGGAGATGAACTCGGCGAGGATCAACCCCGGCCCCCCGCGTTCGGTGCTCGACGCCTGCACCATGCTTTCCCCGAAGCTGTAGTTGGCGGCAGCCACCCCGGCGACCGCCCCAGCTAGCTGGGCTGTCCCATAACCGATGGCGAGACGGCCGTCCAAGGCGCGGAATCGCCAAAAAGCGAGCGTGACTGCGGGGTTGAAATGAGATCCCGACACAGCTTGGAACAGAGCGATAAGCACGGCGAGGCCCAAGCCGACTGCAACCGCATGAGCCATGAGTCGGACCCCTGCATCGTCGGCGAGCCTTTCGGCGGCTATCCCGCTTCCGACGATGACGTAGAGGAGGAGGGCGGTGCCGACTCCCTCTGCGGTGATCTCCCGTGTCATCGGTCAGGCTCGGGAGTTCTCAAGTCGGCCGACCCGGGTTGCGATCTCCTCGAATGCCTTCTGAAATGACCGGAGGTCTCCTGCTCGCACCGGATCCGGCACCGACCAGTGGAAAGTGGTTGTCGCCGGGGGCAAACCGTCTTCCCGGGCCCGGTCGCAGACACTGACCACGAGGTCGGGTTTGGCTCCGAGAGTCTCGTACCCGGCCGGTGATCGCCCGGAGAGGTCGATGTCCATGCTGGCTGCCGCTTTGACCGCAAGGGGATGGACACGACCTGCCGGATGGCTTCCCGCACTTTTGGCCT
The DNA here is from genome assembly GCA_041742825.1 of Acidimicrobiia bacterium. Taxonomy (GTDB): domain Bacteria; phylum Actinomycetota; class Acidimicrobiia; order Spongiisociales; family ZC4RG35; genus MA-ANB-1. Next base: position 36,696 of record JBGTNX010000115.1, read on the forward strand.
TTTCGCCGGTGGCCTTTTCCCATACCGCAGCGGCGAACTGAGAGCGGGCGGAGTTGTGGGTGCAGATGAAAGCGACCGATCCGAATTCGTGCGATTGCCCTGGCCGTGGCCCGGGGAACGAGTCCAACGAGTCCAACGAGTCCCAGTTCAGTGTTACGTACTTGCGCCGTCGGTCGCCCTCAGATACTTGGCGCCGAATCAGTGAAGCGGCTTCGAGGATGTCGAGATGGTGAGCCAGGAGGTTGGTGCCGATCTCAGCGATACGGGCAAGTTCGGCAACAGTGAGATCGGATGCGGCGAGGTGGTCGACTATCGACAGGCGCCGGGCATCTCCGAGGGCCGCGTGCACCGCTGCTCTGACTTCCAAGGTCATATGTTCCCAACTATATTGACTCAATAATTTCTGTGTCAAATTAGCGGGACTTGTGCCAGCGTTGCTCAGCCCGCCGGCCTTTGATCCGAGGCGGGGCCATTTGGCTCTACCGGTTCGTCGAGCAACATGCGATAGTCAGCTTGTTACCGAAGGGAGCCGAGAATGGAAATCAACACCGGCCTATCCGAAGAATCCAGGAGCGAATTGGCTGAGGGCTTGGGCCGTCTGCTCGCCGACACCTACACCCTGTACGTCAAGACGCACGGATATCACTGGAATGTCACCGGTCCGATGTTCAGGACGCTGCACCTGATGTTCGAGGAGGAGTACATCGACCTTCGAGAGGCAGTCGACGTTATCGCCGAACGGATCAGGGCGTTGGGCCACCCGGCACCGGGAAGCTACTCCGAGTTTGCGGAGTTGACCTCAGTGACCGACGAAAAAGGTGTGCCTGAGGCCATGGAAATGGTGCGAAACCTCATGGAGGGCCATGAGTCGGTAGTCCGCACCGGCCGAGAGGTAGTGAAGACGGCGGAGGAAACCGGTGACGTGGCTTCGGCGGACCTGGTTACCCAGCGGATCGACATCCACGAAAAGACTGCATGGATGCTGCGATCGATGGCTTCTTAGGCGGCAGCTTCCCCAGAATCGCCGGGGCACCACATGCCCTGGTACCCGCAGTTGCAGCGGTAGGCGATCTGCAGACCGTTGCTCGTGCGCACGATGCGCTCGATGTTCTCGTGAAAGAGCAGGACCCGCGATCCGTGTGCGGGGCAATACGGGGCGAACATCAGCGCACCCCCTGGAGTCTGTACTTCGACCACCACGCCCACATCTGATCGCGAGCCTCGCTCAGATGTAGTGACGATCGGTAGAGGTCTGAAATCGAGGCGCCGGCGAGGCGCAGGTCCTCGTGTTCAACCCAAGCCCTGGCGAGACGTTCGTAGTTCTCGGCGAAGGTGGCCTCTTTGTCATTGGGTTTCTCGGCTGTCATCTCTGTTCCTTCTGCCCTCGTTCTCGTAACGGCTGAACCATGTTTTGGTACTTACAGACTAGATGACGAAATGTAAGCCGTCAAGCCTATTTAGCGTATTACATCGGAAAACTAGCCAGGAACCATCAGTACCGCACGGACCAGGATGACGAGGGATGCTCCGGTCCGAGCCTTTAACGAGCGCTCTAGCCTGAGAAAGCCGGGATTACCTCGCTGGAGAACAGCTCGAGCCCGCTGGTGTCGTATGCGGCGTCTGCGAAGTTGACGATTGTGTAGGACATCCCCGCAGCCTCCCACTCTTTGAGCATCGCCACGATCTTCTCCGGGGTGCCGGACGTCCTCAGGTACAACTTGGCCAGCCACTCGGCCCGGCTCTCGGGGAGATGGTCGCTCAACACCGACCGTGCCCAATCGATCTTGTCTTCTACTTCAGATTCCGTCGGCGCACAGAAGATGTTGAAGTTCGATGACCGCACGATCGATCCGTAGTCGGTGCCGACGTCCTCGCAGTGGCCCTTGAGTACCAGAGACTTGTGGACGAATTCGTCGAGTCCATCTCCGAAGTTGGTGTACTGGGCGTAGCGCGCCGCAACATTGAGGGTGAGTTGCTCACCGCCGCCGGCAATCCAGAAGGGGATGTGGGGCTGCTGAAGCGGCTTCGGTTGGGAGATCGCCCGGTCGAGTTGGTAGTACTTTCCGTCGTATGTGACCTCGTCCTCGGTCCACATCGCTTTCATGATCTCGACACCCTCGCGGAGCATCCCGATCCGCTCTGCTGGCTTGAGGAACGGGTACCCGTACCCGTCGTGCTCCTCCTCATACCAGCCTGCGCCAATTCCCATCTCGACCCGACCCCCGGAGATTACGTCGATTGAGGCGGCGACCTTGGCCAGGTACGAGGGAGGTCGGTAGGTGTTGCAGGTGCACATCTGACCGAGGCGCACCGACTGGGTGACTCCGGCGAGTGCGGCCATGAGAGTCCATGCCTCGTAGGTGACCTCCTGTGACCGCACCGGGACGGTGTGAAAGTGGTCATAGACCCACAGCGACTCATAGCCGGACACCTCGATCGTCCTGGCGACCCGGGTCATCGTCTCCCAATGGTCCTCGACCGGGATCCCGACCAGGTCGTGGCGCCATCCCTGCGGTACAAATGCTCCAAATCTCATCGCAACGACGATAGCCCTTCGCCTTCGCCGGGATGATGGCCTCAGAGATCCGGAATGGCTTTGTCGAGGAGACGGCGAACCTCCGACTCGGGGGTCTGGCCGAACTGGCGGTACCAGGCTCCCACTGCGACCAGCGAGAGAGGTGTGAGCAAGGAAACCACGTCGTCAGCCACCCATTCCAGCCTGGCGACTACCTCGGGCGCCGCCACCGGCACCGCTACGACGATCGACCTCGGTCCCAAGGTCCGCAATGCCTCGACCGCAGCCTTCATGGACGACCCGGTGGCCATGCCGTCATCGACGACGATTGCGGTTTTGCCCGTAATGTCGATGTCCCGTTCGTCGCCGCGCAATGCAAGTTCCCTCTCTTTCAATTCAGTGCGTGCCGCCGCAGCCGCCGCATTGAACGCCTCGTCACTCATTTTCAGCAAGCCGAGGACTTGTTCGTTGCGGACGATGACACCACCTGAGGCCACGGCGCCCATTGCCAGCTCGGGTTGGCCGGGAACCCCGATCTTGCGAACGACGACGATGTCGAGCGGAGCACCGAGATGGCGGGCCACCTCAAAGGCCACCGGGACACCGCCCCGGGGAAGACCGAATACCACCAGGTCGCGGCTCCCGGCATAGTCGCTGAAGGCACCAGCGAGCCGCTTCCCGGCGTCGCTACGATCGGTAAACCGTTCTGCCATTGTTCGAAACCTACCGATCTGCAGCCAGCCTCAGTTAGGGGCCGAAACCGAACGGCAGACCCGCACCTATGAGGTTGCTTTGAGGTCGAGCCGCCTCAGAAGTTGGGCGTTGAGGGCAACGACCACCGTCGAGGCGCTCATCAGGACTGCGGCCACGGCCGGACCGAGGACGACTCCCGCCCAGGCCAGCGCTCCGGCGGCCAGGGGCAGAGCGACCACGTTGTACCCGGTTGCCCAGGCGAGGTTCTGTAGCATCTTGCGGTAACCGGCTGCGGAGAGCCTCCTGATTGCGATGACACCCCGCGGATCATCGGACGCGAGGACAATGCCGGCCGACTCGATTGCGACATCGGTACCGGCGCCGATGGCAATCCCGACGTCAGCCTGAGCCAGGGCCGGAGCATCGTTCACGCCGTCGCCAACCATTGCAACGGTGAAGCCACGCTCCTGCAGTGAAGCGACGTAGGAGTGTTTGTCCTCAGGAAGAACCTCCGCCATCACTTCGTCGATATCGAGTTCGGCTGCAACCGCTTCGGCGACCTGACGGGCGTCTCCGGTGATCATCGCAACCTTCACTCCGCGACGGTGCAACTGTTCGACTGCATCCCGGGACTCGAGTCTGACTTCGTCCTCGAGGGAGATTGCCCCGGCGACCACACCGTCACGAATCACATACAGAACAGCCGAACCTCTATCGCGCCACAAAGCTGTATTCCCGTGCAACTCCTTCGGTTCTTCGAGACCCCTTTCCCGCAGCATTGTTGGTCCTCCAACAGCCACCGTCGAGCCGTTTACCGTCGCTTCGACCCCTCGCCCGCTCATCGATTTGAAATCGGTCGCCCGTGGAACTCCTCCAAGTTCGCGCCCCGCCGTGGTGATCGCACGGGCAAGAGGATGTTCGGAATCGGACTCGACGCCTGCCGCCAGCAGGAGAATCCCGTCGTTGTCCCCGTTGGTCGCCAACACTTCCGCAACCCGGTGTGCGCCCTTGGTCAGCGTCCCGGTCTTGTCGAAGAGGACGAGGTCCACCGACCTCATCTTCTCCAACGCCAGACGGTCCTTGACCAGAATCCCGTTCCGCGCCGCCATCCCTGTTGATATCGAGATCACCATTGGTATCGCAAGACCAAGAGCATGAGGACAGGCGATAACCAGGACGGCGACCGTCCGCACCACAGCCTGGTCCGCCTGACCGACCGCAACCCATGCGATCGCCGTGATTACTGCAGCCCCGAGCGCTACGTAGAAGAGGACAGCGGCTGCGCGATCGGCGAGAACTTGGGCTTTGGATCGAGATGACTGAGCGGCAGTGACCAGACGCTGGATCCCGGCGAGTGCCGTATCTTCCCCGACCGCGTCAACCTCGATCCGGATCGCAGTGTCGGTCGCCACCGTCCCCGCGACGGTTCTGTCTCCGGGCCTTTTTCTGACCGGCCGGGATTCGCCCGTCACCATCGACTCGTCCACTTCAACCTCACCGTCGGTGATGGTGCCGTCCGCAGGTATCCGTGCTCCTGGTCTCACCAGCACCACATCGCCGGGGGAGAGGTGGCTGGTCGGGACCTCCCTGGTTCCGTCTTCGGTCACGACCTCGGCGGTGTCGGGCAGCAGCTCGGCGAGGGCGGCAAGGGCACCACGGGCCTGTCCGATTGCCCGCATTTCCATCCAGTGCCCGAGGAGCATCACGGTTATCAGGGCAGCAAGCTCCCACCAGAACTCGAGATCGAACCACCCCAACGAGGTGGCAACCGACGCCGAGAAGGCGACGGTTATCGCCATTGCGATAAGGAGCATCATGCCCGGTTGTCGATCCCGGACCTCCATGGCCGCGCCCTTGAGGAACGGTGAGCCGCCGTAGACGAAGATGATGGTCCCCAGAAGTGGTGCCACGAGCTCTGATCCCGGGAAGGTTGTGGCGGAGTAGCCAAACCAGGCCTGGATCATCTCGCTGAAGTACACGACCGGGATCGTCAGCAGCAGTGAAATCCAGAACCGGTCCCGGAACATGTCCGGGCTATGTCCCTCATGTTTGTCGTGTCGGGCTGTGTCGTGGCCCTGGTGATCCATAGTCACTTCCTCTTGCTCCACCCGTTATACACCTTCTAGTGTGCTGGAAGGTCAAGGGCGGCCGGAGAGTTCCCGTCGAAACGGCGGGGTTCGGCCTAGCGCCTCGTCGCAGAGTTGACGATTATCACCGGGCAGGGGGCGTGGCGGACCAGGTGCTCGACGCGAGGGCCGAGGTGGAGCCGGGTGCTTCCTGCCCTGACGCTGGTGCCAAGGACGAGGAGGTCCGGGTGCGTCTCCTCGACGGCGTCGAGGATCCCCGTCTCGGCGTCGATGGCGTGCCTCACATCGGTCGAGTACGCGGCCTGGCCCATGGCCTGGCCAACTACCTCGAGCTCGGCCGTGACCTCGGCCCCGAGTATGTCGCGTGACGGTCTTCCATAGGCTGTGGAAACGACATGGATCAGGTTCACGTCGTCCCCGCGTTTGGCGATTGCGAACGCCATCTCAGCTGCTCTCTGCGCAGATTGCGTTCCGTTCGTAGGAACCAGCATCCGGCTCGGATTCCAGTCGGATCCGGCATCCTGCCCGCCTCTGACGATCAGGGTGGCACAAGGGGCGAGCTTGACGAGATCATCGATTACCGGCCCGAAAAGGCTCTCCTCCGCATCGCGGGGGGCAGGCGTGCCTAGCACCATGAGGTCATAGCCTCCCTTCGCCTCCTCCAGGATGGCAGCCACCGGATCGTCCGACACAACTACTCGGGATACGACGTCGCGCCCGAAGAGATTCTCGATTTCCGACAAGTATCGGATGGTTCCCTGCCGTTCCTCCGCCGCGATGACGGCAAAGAGTGTGATCGCCATCTCCTGGTTCTTGGAGATTCGCTTGAGGATGGTCGCCTGCATCCCCCGGGTGAAACCGACTGTCTCCGGACCTCCTCGAACCGGGACAAGGATCCGCCTGATCTCACCGACGAATGAGCCCTTCATTGTCGCCTCCCGGCGAAGGCGTCTCTCCTCCTCATCTCCGAGGACGATTCGCGATGTTGTGTACCGCAACGCCACCGGTGCCATCAGCGATGTCGCAATGGCCATGACAACGATTATCGAGAACATCTCCTGGCTGAGGATGCCCAGAGAAAGCCCGATGGTTGCGATGATTATCTCGAGGGCACCGCGGGCGTTGAGACCGGACCCGTAAGCGAGGGCCGACCAGTGATCCTGTCGGGCAAGAAGCCGAGCGCCAGCGTAGGCACCGACCACTTTCCCGAAAGTCGCAACCAGGATGACCGCAAGGGTGATGAAGAGGAGCCTTGGTTCGAGGATCGCCGAGATATTCACCTTGAGCCCTGCATTCGCGAAGAAAATCGGAGCGAAGATCGCCAGGGCGACCGACTCAAGCTTCTGGATCGCGTCGGACGGCAGTCGCGGCGAGCGCCCGAAGAGAATCCCGATCACAAAGGCGCCGAGTACCGGCTCGAGATGCAGGGCCTGGGTGAAAGCCCCCCAGACGAAGGCAAGTACCACAACGAGGGTGAGGACATGGTCGGGGCCGCGAAACCGGTCCTGGACAAACGCCAGGCTGCGATCGACGAGCCACGCTCCAATTGTCACGGTCGCCACGATGAAAACCACCACAAGGCCAACCGTCTGGATCACCGTCCCCGCGGTGAGGGTGGCAGCACTCGCGAGTGCGGTGACCAAACCCAACAGCGTCCAACCTGTGATGTCATCGATCATCCCGGCTGCAAGCAGGGTCTGACCGACATCACGTCGCATCAGGTCGAGGTCCATAAGGACCTTGGCGAGAACCGGGATCGCCGAAATCGACAGGGCGGTCGCCACGAACAGGGCAAACACCGTGCGCTGGGCAGGGTCGGCGAGGAGATCGTCGGGGATCGCGAAGCCGAGGGCTAGACCGGTAACGAACGGCAGAACCAAGCCCCCCACCGCCACGCCAAGGGCGGTGGCGGCCTTTCTCTTGATCAACCGGAGGTCGGTCTCCAGGCCGGTGATGATCAGGAGGAACATCACCCCGATGAGTGCCACCACCTCGAGGAGATAGCCCTGGACCTCGGTTTGGGGGACGATCCAGCGTCCGACCAAAGGAAACAGCCCGGAGATGAGTGTCGGCCCCAGCACCACGCCGGCGAGGATCTCTCCGACCACGGAGGGCTGTCCCAGTCTGCGAGCGAGGCCCCCCATGAGTCGCGCGGCGAAGAGCAGCAGAGCGATCTGGACCACAAGCATCAGCACGTCATCGTGCGAAGCTGCACCGAATACACCGGGCACATCTACTCCTTCCTCTGTCGCCTTGGGGGTTAGCTGACGGGCTCGGGCTGGAAGCTGCCCTACTCGCTGGTGAGATTCGCCCCGGGTTGTTGGGTTCCCCCACCCGGACAGGTCCGGGTTCGGCGGTTACCTGAGGCAGGCTAGTGCAGAACGACGCAAGTGAAAATGCCCCAACCAGTCACCGCTCGAGTGGGCTTCCACCGGTTTCATTGGTTCGACCTTGTTTGGGTCTTGAAGTGGTGCGCTCCGTTGCAAAAAGCCTTCTCTTTGTGAGATGTCACGATCCGGGGATATCGAGCTGAGAGCCTCGAACTGGGAGGCAACCGGTCGACAAGATCCATCGCGTCGGTAGGATGTCCGGTCAGGGTGATCTTGGAGGGGTGCAAGTGGGGGGATATCGGCGGTCTATGGTCTGGAGTCTCGTCTATGGCCTCGGGCTCACGCTCCTCCTCTCCGCCGCGCTTTGGTTCACCGTGGCCAACGGCCAACAATTCGCGTCCGGGGACTCTCCGACGTATCTGTCCTCGGCTGAGAACATGGCGGCCGGACGCGGCTACATCGTGTCCTTCGGCGGCAGCGAGGGCGAGGCCGCGGTGCATGCGTTTCCTCCGGGATACCCGGCCACCGTTGCCGCCCTCACAAGCTTTGGGATCGAGGTGGAGACGGCGGCCGCCATCATCTCGTCCTTGCTTGTCGGCGCAATCGCCGGCTCGTTCTTCGCCTTCACACTCAGGCGGGTAGGGTCTCCTGGCGTTGCGATAGCCGTAGGGGCCTTAGCCGCGCTGCTCACATTCCCCTTTGCAGTCGCGCCTCGCTCAGAAGCGCTATTTGGGTTGCTCATCTCGGTGGCGGTGATGAGTGCCGCCTCATTCCTCCGCTCACGCAATGAGAAATTCCTCTTGTTCGCATCGCTCATGGCAGTGCTTTCCGTGACTGTCCGGACAGTCGGGCTTGCGGTTGTGGCCGGCATTGCAGTGACAGCTTGGCTTGGTCTGGAGGATCGCCGGCGCAGGCTGATCTATTCGGGGGGGATCGTGTTGGCGGGACTCCTCGTATTCAGGGCTCTCGTTGGGACCGGCGAGCGGGCGATCGCCTGGCACCCGCCTGATTTACAGACACTCAAAGTGGGAGCGCATGCGATCGTCCGGTGGTTGGTACCCGACATCGCGAACCCATTGACCGAACTCGTCTTGTTTCTGGGCCTCGTAGTTGGGATCGGGGTTCTCCTGACTGCCGCATACAGACGGACAGGGCTCGATATTTCGAGATCGGCGCCATGGTGGCCCGCAGCATTGGTAGCGGTATTTCAGGTGCTGATGTTGCTGGCAGCGAGGGCCCTATTCGTTGCGCAAACGGATCTCAGCAGTCGTCTGATGTATCCGGTTGCACTTGCAGTGCTGCTCGGAGCTGTTGAGTTGACGTCGTCGAAGAAATCTTCCGCTCCCAGCCGCTCCGGGAGGGTCGCAGTGCTTCTCCTTTGTGGGGCGGCCTTGGCCGCGTCGTCGTGGATTGCGATTCAGCTTGCTCTCGACGTACGGTCGGGAGATCGCGACATCGCATCCTCCGAGTTCATCGATGGTGCTCCGGTCGACGCCGCACGTGAACTGTCGAGCGATCACATCCTGTATAGCAATTATCCCGACGCCCTCTGGGTGGCTGATATCGACAGGGCGCGGTACATCCCCCGCGACTACAGCCCGCTCAGCCTCCTCCCCAACGAAAGCCTCGAGGCGGAGCTCGATCGCCTGGGTCGGGAGACCCTCGCCAACGACGCCGTCGTCCTGATGTATCGCGCCCAAACGAGGGGCTACCAGATCGATGAAGAGACCGTGCGTGAGGTAGTGCCCTGTGTCGTGGTGGAGACCGAGGACGCTGTCCTGCTCGTCTCGAATGGGCATCCGTGGTGCCCGTGAGGTGTTCCGCTGCTACCCCTTGTGGTGATCGCCCACTCTGAGTAGCCTAATCCTCGGGGTAGTTGGAAGGGGAGACAAATGAGATCCGCGGGGCAACGGGGAGTCAGTCATGTACTCGGCTGACCGCATCCCATCTGATCAAGACTCGAGCGGCCGTTCGTTTGGCGAGCCCGAGACGGCGAACCTGAGAAATGCGATCAAGTCCGGCATTCTGTTCGGGCCGAAAGGGAGCTACGTCAAGGAACTCGAACAGGAGTTTGCAGCTTGGAATGAAAGTGATCATGGCATTGCCGCCAGTTCTGGCACCGCCGCGATCCACACGGCACTGGCTGCCATCGACATCGACCCCGGCGACGAGGTCGTCACCACGGGCATAACCGACATCGGCGCGGTCGTGCCGATCCTCTACCAGGGCGGGATCCCGGTCTTCTGCGATGTCGATCCCAAGAGTGGCAATCTCGATGCTGACTCCGTGAGAGGACGGATCACCGATCGGACTCGAGCCATCATCGTCACCCACCTCTTCGGTAATCCCGCCGACGTGGTGGAAATCCGGGCAATCGCCACCGCCCGCGGCATCCCGATCATCGAGGATTGCGCCCAAGCATTCGGGGCGACGATCGGCGGCCGCAAGGTGGGCGGGTTCGGGGACATCGCCACGTTCAGCCTTCAGCAGGGCAAGCACATCACCAGCGGTGAGGGCGGGCTGATGACCACCGACAACGCAGACCTCGCACGCCACATGCGTCTGTACGTCAACAAGGCCTGGGATTACGACGATCCCTCCGATCACGACTTCCTCGCCCTCAACTACCGGATGACTGAGCTTCAGGCGGCGGTCGCCGTAGCCCAACTCGCCCAGCTCGACGACAACATCGCCACCAGGCGCCGGAACGCTGAATCGCTCCTCGACCAACTCGCCGGCGTCCCCGGGGTCGACCCCGTGACGAGAGTGGAGGGAGCCGATCCCAGTTACTGGAGGGTGGGTTTGCTTGTCGACCCGACGGTGGTGCCCGGTGGGACGGACGCCCTCGCTGCCAAACTGAGCGGGGTCAACGTGCCGGCAGCCTCTCGCTACATAAAGAAGCCTGCGTTCCAAACCGGGCTCATCCAGAACCAGAAGACCTTCGGAGGGAGTCGCTGGCCGTTCACTCTCGCCACCGACGACGCCCTCGACTTCTCACCAGAGCGCTTCACCGGGACGTTTCAGTTTCTCAGCCGTGTCCTGGTCATCCCCTGGAACGAGCGGCTGACATCTGAGCACGTCGGCCGCATCGCAGACGCTATCGCCACCGCGGTCGACGAGATGATCGAGGAGGCGGCATGACTCTACGGCTGGCCATTGTGGGAGCGGGCCGCATCGCCGGTGCCTATGCGGAGATCGTCGCAGAATGCGATGCCGTAGAGATGGTCGGCGTCGCTGACCAGGAACCCTCGCTGGCGAAGACTCTTGCGGGCGAGCTGGGATGCGACGCCTACGACTCGCATGAGAGCCTCATCGAAGACGCCCACCCCGAGGCGGTAATACTCTGTACGCCACCGGCGACTCACCCCGAGCTCACCATCGCCCTCCTGAGATCGAAGGTGAGCGTCATGTGTGAAAAGCCGCTTGCCATCTCGTCGGTGGAAGCCCGCCGGATGCTTGCCGTGGCGGCGTCGAGCAACGCAATCCTCACCATGGCGACGAAGTTCCGCTACGTCGACGACATTCTCCGGGCCCGGGAAATCGCCCGGTCCGGGGACATCGGCGAGGTGATCCTCGTCGAGAACACATTTGCCTCACGGGTCGACATGGCCGGGAGATGGAACTCCCAACCTGCCATTTCGGGTGGCGGGGTGCTCATGGACAACGGGACGCACTCGGTCGACATGGTCAGGTACATCCTCGGACCCATCGCCGAGGTCATGGCCCTGGAGGGGAGGCGAACTCAGGGACTGGAAGTGGAGGACACCGCCCAGATGTTCTTGAAGAGTCACGACGGGGCGCGCGCCACTATCGACCTCTCCTGGTCGTTGAGCAAGGAGCGGGAGTGGTTTCTCGAGATATACGGCTCCGATGGGACGATCCAGGTTGGATGGAACCGGTCGCGATACCGAATGGGCGAGGAGAGCGACTGGACGGAATTCGGCAGCGGCTACACCAGACAGGAGGCGCTGCGCAACCAGATAGCCAACTTCGCGGGAGCCATAGCCGGCACTGAGGAGCTCCGCATCGACGCCACCGACGCCATGGCCTCGGTGGAGGTGCTCGAGGCCGCCTACCGTTCCCTTTCTCGAGACCGATGGGTGAGCGTCGACGCACCGGTCTTCGTCGCTTGATGCCGCCCAGAATCCATCCCACGGCCATAGTCGAGGACGGGGCCGTCATCGGCGACGGAACCTCGGTCTGGGACAATGTCCACGTCCGGGCTCCGGCCAGGATCGGAGCCGATTGTATCGTCGGGGAGAAGACCTACGTTGCCTACGACGTGGAGATCGCCGACCGGGTCAAGATCAACGCCATGGTTTACATCTGCGCCGGGGTGAGAATCGAGACCGGGGTGATGGTCAGCGCCGGGGTCATCTTCACCAACGATCGCTTTCCTCGCGCCACGACGCCGGACCTCGCCGAGCTTCGCCCATCGGCGCCCGACGAGTCGACCGAGCAGACCCTGGTCCGGGAAGGAGCGACCATCGGGGCCGGGGCGGTCATCGGGCCTGGGCTCGAGGTGGGCCGGTTCGCCGTGGTGGGAATGGGCTCGGTAGTGACCAAATCGGTAGCTGACCACGCGCTCGTGCTCGGCAACCCGGCGCGACCGGTGGGCCACGTCTGCCGCTGCGGGCACATGTTGTCCGAAGACCTCGATTGCGGTTCGTGCGGCCGGTCCTACGTCATTGCCGACGGAAAGGTGGCCGACCGCTGATGGGCTCCTGGGCTGTCGTCGGCGGGGGCATCCTCGGATCCTCGATCGCGCTCGATCTGGCTGACGCCGGGCACCAGGTCACCCTGTTGGAGAAGGCCGGGGAGCTCGGAGGCCTTGCCTCGGCCTGGCATCTGGGAGACGTCGTCTGGGACCGCCACTACCACGTCACGCTGCTGTCCGACCAGCACACGAGGGGACTGCTTTCGCGCCTCGGACTGGAGTCGGAGATGAAATGGGTTGAGACCCGAACCGGCACCTGGACCGGCGACAGGCTCCACTCCATGTCGTCAACCCTCGACTACATCAAATACCCGGAGCTGTCTCTTCTCGACAAGGCCCGCCTCGGTTGGACAATCCTGTCGGCCAACCGAATCGACGACTGGAAAGCCCTGGAGCAGGTGACCGTCGAGGATTGGCTCCGCTCGAAGTCGGGGGCCCGGGTTTTCGAGTCGTTCTGGCTTCCCCTTCTCAAGTCGAAACTGGGCGACTCGTACAAGGAGACATCCGCAACATTCATCTGGGCAACGATCCAGCGTCTCTACGCCGCCCGGAGCCAGGGTCTGAAGAAGGAGATGTTCGGCTACGTTCCCGGCGGCTATGCCCGGATACTCGCCGTCCTCGGCGATGCACTGGTCAACGCAGGTGTCGACGTGCGGCTCGGCGTGTCCGTCGACTCGGTACGTTCCGGCCCGCTCGTAATCGTCGACGGGGAAGAGGAGTCCTACGACCATGTGGTGGTCACCGCGGCCCCGCCAATCGCCAGCCGGCTGGTCGAAGGCCTCACGGCAGGGGAGCAGACCAGTCTCGAGGCCATCCGCTACCAGGGCATCGTGTGCGCATCGCTGCTCACTAGCCAGCCCCTCGCCGGCTACTACCTCACCTATCTGTATGAAGAGGCTCCATTCACCGCAGTCGTTGAGATGTCCGCCTTCGTGGACCGCTCCGAGTTCGACGGCAAGTGCCTCGTCTACCTCCCTAGATACTGCGCACCTGGCGACCCCCTGTTCGAGGAGACCGACGAAGAGATCAGTTCGAGGTTCCTGCCCGCCCTCCAGCGCATCTACCCCGGCTTCGACCCTTCCGACGTGGAGGCGTTCCGGGTCTCCCGGGTTCGGGGTGTGTTCTCCATCTCCACCCTCGGCTATTCCGATGTCGTTCCCTCGTTCGACACCAGCATCGAGGGAGTGCACCTGGTCAGCTCGGCTCAAATCGTGAATGGCACCCTGAATGTCAACGACACAATGGCTCTGTCGAAGCGGGCGACCGCCCACCTGAATCGGGTCGCGGGGGCAAAGGTGGCATGAGCCGCTACGTCAGTCTCAGCGTTGACCTCGACAATCACTGGTCGTATCTGAAGACTCACGGGAACCCGGCTTGGGAAAGCTTCCCCAGTTATCTCGACCGTGTTGTCCCGCTTGTGTGCGAGTTTGCCGACCGCCACGAAATCGACCTGACCATGTTTATCGTCGGCCAGGACGCCGAGCGCGCCGAGAATGCCCGGGCGATGAAGCAGATCGGGGAGAGCAGACATGAGGTCGGCAACCACTCGTTCCATCACGAGCCCTGGCTGCACCTGAAGAGCCAGGCAGAGATCGAGGAGGAGATAGGTCGGGCGAATGACGCGATTCATATTGCAACCGGCAGGAAACCCAATGGCTTCCGCGGCCCCGGTTTCAGCATCTCCCAGGCCACCATTCGGGTCCTCGACGAACAAGGCTATGCCTACGACGCCTCGACCCTGCCCACCTTCATCGGCCCCCTGGCCCGCGCCTTCTATATGAGACAGAGCAAGCTCGACGAGGAACAGCTCGAGCGGCGCAGCCAGCTGTTCGGGACTGTCAAGGATGTCTTCCGCCCGATTACGCCATATGTCTGGGAGTTCGACGACCGGGAGTCCAGCGTTGTTGAGATTCCTGTGACAACGATGCCGCTGTTCCGGGTCCCGATCCACGCCACCTATCTCCTCTACCTGGCGAAGTACTCGGCCGGTCTTTCTCGTTTGTATCTGCGGACTGCGCTCGCATTCTGCCGTCTCACTGGTGTGCAGCCATCGATACTGCTGCATTCGCTCGACTTCATCGGGGCCGGGGATATCGACGACCTGGGCTTCTTCCCTGGAATGGACATGTCAGGCGAGACGAAGCGAGGTCTGCTCGACGACTATGTCGCAGCCTTGAAGGGTTTTGGGGAGATTGTCACGGTGGAAGAGCACTCTTTATATGCCACGGGCGGGCGCCTGCAGGGTCGGAAGGTCACGTCCCTGGCTTGACCCTGCTGGGGACGGACCTGTCACTCTTCTGCGTCTTCCACGTTCCCTGATACCAGAGCTCCTCGAAATACCGCTTGTTCTGGGCGGAGATGATGCCGACGCTCATGAGTTGGCAGGCGACGATCAGCGCGATACCCCCCACGATGAAGCTGTGCGGGCTTAGTTTGAATGCATCGGCGACTGCCTCGGTGAGGATCCAGAGGAACGACCCGTCGTAATCGGGAAGGAAGCTGATGACATGCCAGGCTGCCCACCCGAGAGCATAGAAGGCCATAACCAACAGGATCAGGCTCGGGATGATGAAGAACGTGAATGGCCTGAAAATGAAGCCTGAGAAGAGTGAGTCGATGATCATGGTGACGAAGCGCATATGCCCGCTACGTCTCTTGGTCTCCTCCTCGTCGCGGGTCCATACGAGATGGGCGGGTATCTCGATGATCGTCTGTCTCATCAGAGTCGCCTTGTAGATGATCTCGGCGTTGATCTGGTTGTCCATCGACTTGAGGCTCAACCCGTCGATAAACAGGCTGTCGTAGGCTCGGACCATCCCGGTCACCGTCGAGATGTGATGGAGCGATAGCCACTGGAGGATCCTGTTGGCCCACCTGCTCATCAGCGCCCGCATGCGGGGAACCCCGGTCACGCTTCCCCCCGCCATGTACGGCGAGGCGACGACCACGCTCGCCCCGGTTGTCTCCATCGTCTCGAAGAGTCGCTCGATGTGGTCCGGGCTGTAGCTGAGATCGGCGTCGAAAGTGATGAGTATGTCGCCTCTTGCTTCCCTGAAGCCGGTTTTCATCGCCTGGCCGAGACCGAAGTTGAAAGGATGCGATACCACGTGAACATCGGCATGGGAGTCAGCGAAGCGCAGGGCCTCGAGCGCGGTGTCGTCACTGCTCCCGTCGTCGACGATCACAATCTCGCAGGAGTAGCTTGCCGCGCTTATGTGGTCGTGGAGCACCTGGAGATTTTCATACAACGATGACGCCTCGTTGTATGCGGGCACGATGAGAGTAAGTCGTGGAGCCTGCGAGCTCAATTCTCTGCCTTCACGGCCGTTTACCTCCTCCATTCGCAACAAACTAGCTTTTAGTCGCCGGGTCGAAATGGGCCGAAATGACCATAAGGCGGTTGATTGCATCGGCGCAGCGTCGACCGGAATCGCCATCGCCAAAGGGACTGGGGACCCCCGCCAGTTCCTCCAAGGAGAAGGGCTCGCCAGCAAGCCATTTGCGGCCGGTCGAGGAGATGTCCCGCCCGACTCCAACGAGGGAGCAGAAGGTGCCAAGCACCTCGGGTCGTTCCGTTGAATTGCGCACGACCACCATCGGACGCTTCAAAACAGAGACCTCCTCTTGGAGTCCACCGGAGTCTGCAACCACTAACGCACACTCCGCGAGGAGAGCAAGGAACTCGACATAGCCGAGAGGGTCGAGGGGGCGCACTTCTCCCTGGTTCAGCGTTACCGCTCCGTTGGCGGCGATCGCCCTGGTTCTGGGATGGACCGGGAGAACGACCGGCAGCTCGAGTTCAGCGAGCTCCGCGATGATGGTGCGGAGCCGCTCGACGTCGTCGACGTTCTCAGGTCGATGAAAAGTGGAGAGTACGAAAGAACCGGAGGCGACTCCATACTTCTCGAGGATCGGGGCACGTTCGGACGGCTCGGGAAGGAGGTGTTGGACGGCATCGACGACAGTGTTGCCTGTGATCTCGATCCGATCGAGGGGGATGCCCTCCGAGGTCAGGTTCCGGGCCGATGTGTCGGTAGGGGCGAGACACAGGTCGGAGAGGTGATCCGCCACCACCCTGTTGTGCTCTTCAGGCATCCTCCGGTCGTGACTCCGAAGTCCCGATTCCACGTGGATCATCGGTGTAGATCTGGCGTTGGCGGCTATTGCCGCGGCCATGGTCGAGTTGGTGTCTCCCTGAGCGACGACCGCCGACGGCCGGATCTCCTCGAAGAGGTCGTCCAGACGACTCACGGCACTGCCCAGCTGCTGCCCGCGGCCGATTCCCCCTATGCCGAGCCGGTAGGCAGGCTCGTCCAGCCCAAAGGCATCGAAGAACGCTCCTGCCATGTTGGAGTCGTAGTGCTGGCCGGTATGGATCACTATCGGCGGCTCGGGCAAAGCGCGGATAACGGGAGCCAGTTTGACGATCTCGGGACGTGTTCCAAGAACGATCGCTATTCGACCATGGCTGTCATTGGTCGACTCGGGTGGTCCCGCTTTCCCCGGGTCAGACATCTTTGCTCAGAACATACGAGGCTCTACGCGATTGGTAGGCGAGGTTACGAGGCTCGCGAGTCGTGTTGAGACCGGCTGGCTGCGCCATTCTGGAGAGCGTGTCCTCCGTGACCGTGCCCAACCCGATTTCGTCTCGGGCTTTCTGGTAGCGGTCCGCGTTGGCACGAGCGAATCTGATGGCGTCGAACAGGACGCGATTGCGCAGCGCCAACCAGAACCACTGGAGGCCCTCGACAACTAAGGAGGGTGAGGCAGTTGGTACGTCACTTATGGCGATCCGGCCTCCGGGTGCGAGCATTTCTGCCCACCGCTTTAGCCAATTCGAGAGGGTTCTCTCGTCCATGTACTGGACCACGGAGTTCACCACGATCAGGTTGTACCTCCGATCCGTCCTAGCCGCGTCGACCGGGGAGACATTCGATGCTCCGATCCGATCTATCGCACGGTTCACTGCGCTGTCCACTTCATCGAAGATGTCCACGGCAGAAACATTCAGGGCAAGGTGCTCTGATACGTAGCCGTAGCCG
Organism: Acidimicrobiia bacterium; assembly: GCA_041742825.1. Taxonomy (GTDB): domain Bacteria; phylum Actinomycetota; class Acidimicrobiia; order Spongiisociales; family ZC4RG35; genus MA-ANB-1. Next base: position 54,080 of record JBGTNX010000115.1, read on the forward strand.
CAGCCGAAGTCGAGAACGACCTCTTGGCCGGTTAGCTCGAATCTCGCCACGAGGTTGTTGGCGACGACTCTCGCCTCGGCGGCGAGATAGCGGTCATCGGGCGTCTGCTGCCAGTAATCGTGCCAGACGAGTTCTGGTCTCTTCTTCGGTGTGCTCATTGACCCTGGGGGTATCGGCGCTGCTCCGGTGAAACCTGAGATGCTGCCCTGACAAACAAGAGCGTGCTCAGAAGCTGACGACGCCGATCGGTGGTGGCAGGCAGGCGAGGCCTTAACCTGCGGTCGTGACACTCGGTCCTTCGCAGGTTGCGGCAAGCCAGGCGAAACTGCAGCGATGAGCCTCTCCGACAGCCGACTTTCCAATCTGGGGGCCAATCAGATCATCACCGGATTCGACGGGTTCATGGACCGGTTCAGGGCGATCAATCGGCGTGCCCCCGGACGATTCGAACTTCGGGATTGGGCGGGCGCTCAATCGGATGCGGTCGAGAGGCTCGATCTTTATTCATCGACGGTGGGAGAGGTCGTCGGAGCGATCGAGGCACTGCTGGAGGATCGCTGCGAAGACTCGGTGTTGTGGGTCGCGATCAAAGCCGTCTACTCCAGGTTGATCTCAGATCGCCAGGACTGGGAACTGGCAGAGACCTACTTCAATTCTATAACCCGGAAGGTCTTCACCACGGTCGGCGTCGACTCAGCCGTGGAGTTCGTCGACACCGATTTCGACAGCCCACCCAGTCCGTCACAAGCACCTGTCTACCGAACCTATGAAGGGGCGGCATCGCTCACGGCTCTGATCGCAGAGATCCTGGAAGGGGCGAGACATCGTGTTGACTACGCCGACTTCGAAGGAAATGTCGCCGAGGTGTCCGAGCGGGTCGAGCGCCGGTTGAGCGGAGCCGGGGGGTTGCCTGTGGTCGAACGCGCGGAAGTAGTCGGGTCGATGTTCTATCGGGGCCAGGCGGCGTACATAGTTGGGCTTCTGTATTCGGGATCACAGAGGATTCCATTGGCGATCGCACTGCGAAACAGTTCCGGCGGTGTCGTTGTCGATGCTGTTCTGCTCACCGAGAACGAGGTGTCGATCCTGTTCAGCTTCACCCGGTCCTATTTCCAGGTCGATGTGGCGCGGCCTTACGACCTGGTCCGGTTCTTGCGCAGGCTGATGCCACGGAAGCGGATCGCCGAGTTGTACATCTCGATCGGCCACAATAAACACGGCAAGACCGAGCTCTACCGCGACCTGCTCCGGCACCTGCAGTCGACCGACGAGCGGTTCGAGCATGCCCGCGGCACCAAAGGCCTGGTGATGATCGTGTTCACGATGCCGGGTTATGACGACGTGTTCAAGGTGATCCGGGACCGGTTCGCACCCCCGAAGCGGACGACGCGACGGACCGTGATGGCGAAGTACAAGATGGTCTTCCAACATGATCGGGCCGGCCGCCTGATGGATGTCCAGGACTTCCAGCATCTGAAGTTCGATAAGTCCAGGTTCAGCGAAAAGCTGTTAGCAGAGCTTCTCGACGAGGCAGGGAGAACCGTATCGATGGAAGGCGACTCTGTGATCGTCAGCCACGTCTATGTCGAACGCCGCATCGTCCCCCTCGACGTGTTCGTCCGTGAAGCACTGCCGACGGCCGCCGCTGAAGCGGTGCTCGACTACGGCCAGGCGATCAAGGACCTGGCTTCGACCAACATCTTCCCTGGCGACCTGCTCATGAAGAACTTCGGAGTCACCAGGCACGGGCGGGTGGTTTTCTATGACTATGACGAGCTCTCGGCCCTCACTGATGTCAGGTTCAGGGAGATGCCACAGCCGCGTGACGACCACGACGCGATGTCGGCCCAGCCATGGTTTGCGGTCGGGGAGCGCGATGTGTTCCCCGAAGAGCACGAGCACTTTCTCGGGCTGAATTCCGAGCTCAAGGACCGGTTCAATCAGACTCACGCCGACCTGTTCCGGGTCGAACCGTGGGTGGGCATCCAGGATCGGATTCTCGAAGGGGAGCTGATCGAGGTCTTCCCGTACTCGGAGGGGGCGAGACTTCCCGGTACGGCCGGCTTCCGGGGCTGGTGAAACCGGCGCCGAATCCACGAACGGCCAACCATCGGATACCGTTGGCCTGGTGAGTCAAACCCTCGCCCGTGCCCTCGTGTTCTTCACTTCTGCCGCAGTCCTGGTCATCGAGATACTCGCGGGCCGGCTCCTCGCTCCTTATCTGGGCGTCAGCCTCGAAGTGTTCACGGGAATCATCGGTGTGATCCTCGCCGGGATCGCCCTCGGAGCCTGGCTCGGCGGTCGCGCCGCGGATCGGATGGAGCCTTCCCGACTTCCCGGGCCTCTGATGGTTGCCGGGGGGTTGACCGCGATGCTGAGCCCACCGATCATCGACTTCTTCGGCCCCAACGTTGGCATCAGCCCCTTTTCGATCGTTTTCCTGGCTTCGGTGGGTTTTGTAGTGCCCGCCGCATTGCTAACGGCGGTCACGCCGGTGATCGTGAAGATCCGTCTCAGCTCACTCGATGAGACCGGCTCCGTCGTCGGCAGCTACTCCGCAATAGGCACCGCGGGCGCTATCGGAGGGACATTCGTCGCCGGCTTCTTTCTGATTGCGGCGTTCCCGACCCGGCCGATAATCGCCGGTCTCGGATTCTTCCTCGTCGTGTCCGGGGCCTTGCTGATGCTCGGGCGAAGTCGCTTGGTGTCGGTAGCGGCAATCGCCATCGGGGCCGGTGCCGGAACGATGCTCGCCCTGGCGGAAGGGCCGTGCCAGTTCGAGACGACCTATCACTGTGCTGAAGTGCGAGTCGATGACCAGCGCCCCAGCGGTCGGACCCTGATCCTCGACCGTGGCCACAACAGCTACGTCGACCTCGACGATCCCACCTACCTCGAATTTCGGTATGCGCGGGTGATGACCAATGTCATCGACTCGGTATTGCCGACCGGTCCGCTGAACGTGCTCTCGGTTGGCGGGGGAGGCTTCACCTTTACTATCTACCTGGACGCCGTTCGGCCCGGGACCGATCACGTTGTTCTCGAGATTGACCGCGAGTTGCTCACAATCGCAAGGCAGGAACTCGGCTTCCAAGATCAGGCCGAGGTGGTGCTTGCCGACGCCCGCCAGTCGATCAGCGGGGTAGCCGGCGGCTCGGTCGATCTGGTCATCGGTGATGCCTTCAGCGGGCTTACGGTCCCCTGGCACCTAACGACCGCAGAGTTCGTCTCGATCGTTGATTCGAAGCTGAACGATGGCGGCATCTACCTCATCAATGTGATCGACTACGGCGATCTCGAGTTCGCCCGGGCGACCGCCCGTACGTTCCTGGAGGTGTTCGATCATGTCGCAGTGTTCGCCCCGCCCGAATATCTGGCGGGTACCTCGGGAGGTAACTTCGTGGTTGCCGGGTCTCGTTCCGCCATCGACCTGCCCGCGGTGATAGCTCGCATCGGGATCAGCGGTGGTGTCGAGGACGGGATCGACGGAGCCGCTCTCGAGACGTTCATCGGTGACGCGGTCGTACTCCGAGACGACTTTGCGCCGGTGGACCAGATGATCGATCGCGGGTAGACACAGGTAGCCTCCCTTCGAATAGATAAGACCATTGATAGGACCGACATGGACAAGAAGCCAATCGACTCACTGCAATGGGTGCCGGCACCAGTTGAGCATTTCACCGGGCCGGTATGGTTCGGGGACATGGCGAGTGATGGTTCGGAAACCGGGATGAGGGTTCTCGGGGTGCAGTTCGCCCCCGGATCGAGGACGGATTGGCACTCCCACCCAGGTGGGCAAGTGCTCCATGTCGTCTCAGGAAGCGGCGTGGTGGCCAACAAGGCGGGCCTGCGGGTCGAGATCTCGGCCGGCGACACTGTGAACACCCCGCCCGATGAACTGCACTGGCATGGCGCCCGGCACGATTCCCCGATGATGCATCTCTCGATCACCCATGGTGGCGCTACAGAATGGGCTCCCGAGAAGGTGGATGACGCCGCCTACGACGCTTGACCTTTCCCTCCCTCAGACTCGCCCCGGCAAATTGTCGGCTCTTCCCATCGAGGTTCCGGCTTTGCTATATTTCAACAGCTGTTGAATTAGGAGTGAATGATGTGGGCGATGATCGTCAAGGAGTTCCGCCAGGTCCGTCGGGACCACCGCACCCTGGCGATGATGATCGTGATGCCGGTGCTTCTCCTCGTCGTGTTCGGTTATGCCGCGTCATTTGATGTCTCTGCGATAGCAACCTCCATCTACGGGCCCGGCGCCGAAGCGGCATCCGAGATGCTGCCCGAGCCGTTCGACGTCCGGGAGGTGGATTCAACCGGCACCGCCGATACGGCCCGGGAGGATCTGCGACGCGGCGAGGTCGTGGTGGCGATCGTAACCGGGCCGGCGAGTCCCACAGCACTTATCGATGGGTCGCAGTTGTTCCCGGCCCGTGCCGCCTCGCAGATACTGGCAACCGCCGCCAGCTCATTTCCCGGGCTCGAAACCGAGATTCTCTTCAACCCCGACCTCGAGACATCGGCAGTTCTGGTCCCTGGCCTGGCGGGGCTCATCCTGTTGTTCGTCGGGACGGTCATCACAAGCTTGGGGGTAGTGAAGGAACGGCAGGCAGGCACGCTCGAGCAACTAGCCGTTATGCCCCTCCGCCCGACCGACGTCTTCGTCGGGAAGATCGCCCCGTATTTTCTGGTCGCGTCCCTCGACCTCGTAATCGTCCTCGTGGTCGGGACTGCGTTGTTCGATGTTCCGTTCAACGGATCGTTTTGGCTCCTTGGCCTCGGTTCGCTGATGTTTCTCTTTGTCACCCTCGGGCTTGGTGTATTGGTTTCCAGCGTCTCACAAAACCAGGGACAGGCGATCCAGCTCGCCCTCATGACCTTGCTGCCTCAGGTACTTCTGTCGGGGCTGATCTTCCCGCTCGACTCGATGGCCGCCGGTGTCCGTTGGATCGGGTACGTGTTGCCTCTCACCTATTTCAACCTCCTCGCCAAGGGTGTGATGCTGCGCGGCGCCACGTTCTCCGACATGCTCTTTCCATTAGCTCTCCTTGCCATCCTCGGGACAGTCATATTCGGCCTCGCCGTGCTCCGCTTCCGGCGGGACCTCGGATCTGCGAACGGTGCCCGCTCAACCGCGAAGGTTGCAGCGTGAGTTGGGGAGTGTGGGGATTAGGGGTCAGCATCGGGTCGCGGCCCGCCCTGCACGAAATCGACCTCGACGTGGTGCCGGGCTCCATTGCTGCGATCGTTGGCGGCGATGGCGCCGGCAAGTCGACCCTCGCCAGGGTCCTGGGCCGGTTGATTCCTTTCGAGTCGGGAAAAGTGGTCCTGCCCGAGCGACCTGCTGTCGGGTACCAGCCCGCCTCATCCGGCTCGTGGCCCGACTTGACAGTTTCCGAGAACCTTCAATTCGTAGCCGACGCTCATCGTCTCGACGCCGCCGAGAAGTCCCGCAGACTCGACGGACTGCTCGCTGCCACCGGACTCGAAGCAGCGAGGGACCGGCTCGGGGCCCAACTCTCGGGAGGGATGCGCCAGAAACTGGGGGTGGCGATGGCGCTTGTTGCACGTCCGGAGATGCTCGTGCTCGACGAGCCGACCACCGGTGTCGACCCGGTCAGCCGATTTGAATTGTGGAGGCTGATCTCGCGATCGGCAGCGGAGGGGACTGCGGTCGTGATGACAACCACATATCTGGACGAAGCCGCACGTGCATCCTTCGTTCTCGCCATCGAGGCCGGTGTCGAGATCGTTTCGGGAGCACCCGAGGAGATACTCGACTCGGTCCGGGGCCCGATCTGGAGCACGTCGCAACTTCCTCCCGATATGTCGCACCGCTGGCGGAGGGGCAGTCAGTGGCATTCATGGAGTGAAGACGGGTCGTCGCCTTCCGGCGCCAAGCAGGTGGAGCCCGACCTAACCGACATCCTCACCGCCCGGACGCTGATGCGGCAGGGCCGATGAGCAACCTTGCGATCATCGATGGCCTGCACAAGTCGTTTGGAGATGTCGCCGCACTGAGGGGAGTGGACCTCGAAGTTGGTCCGGGGGAGATAGTCGGGCTTCTCGGTGCGAATGGTGCGGGGAAGACCACACTCATCAGGTGCCTGCTTGGCCTGATCCTGCCCGATTCCGGACGGGTCAGCGTGATGGGGCTCGCTCCCGGGCGCGACGTGCTGCGCAGGGTGGGCTACGTGCCCCAGGGCCTCGGTCTGTATACCGACCTCACCGTGTCGGAAAACCTCGAATTCCAGAGCGGGGTATATGGAGTAGCCGAGCCTGATTCGATTTCCTCATTGCTTCCGGTCATGGATCAGGCTGTCGGGCGGCTATCGCACGGCATCCAGCGCAGGGTGGCTTTCGCGGCGGCTCTGTCTCATCAGCCCGAGCTTCTCGTCCTCGACGAGCCGACATCGGGGGTAGGGGTCCTGGGAAGGGCAGGGCTCTGGGAGACGATACGTGATGCATCTGCTGGCGGTGCGGGTGTACTGGTAACGACCCACCATCTCGAGGAGGCCGAACAATGCGACAGGCTGGTCATGCTGGCTGACGGTGTTGTGGTTGCCGAGGGAACGCTTGTGGAAATAATCGGGCCGCGAACCGCGGTAACGGTTGCAGGCGGCGATCAGGCGAGAAATATGGACCTGATTACTGAGGCCGGTCTGGTTGGATCTTTTGCAGGGACCGGGCTTCGAGTTGTCGGGGCCGGTATCGATCGTGTGGTCGCCGCGCTGGGGAACGAGGCCGGGCTCACGATTCACGAACAACCGGCCACGCTGGAAGAAGCGTTCGTCGACCTCGTCACAGCTTGAGCGGAAAACGCGGCCCTCGTCGTGGCTCTCCCGACACCAGGGAGGCGATTCTCGATGCGGCTCGGGCCAGTTTTGCCGGCGTCGGGTATAACGGTTCGACCATCAGGCGGATTGCGGGACTGGCCGGGGTCGATCCCTCATTGGTGATTCACTACTTCGGGACCAAGCAGGATCTCTTCGCCGCCTCCGTCGCATTGCCGATCAGCCCTGCGGCGATGTTCGAAAGGGTCTTTGTCGCGGGTGCTGCGGATGACAGCGTCGCGGAAAGACTGACCAGGATCTTCTTCGAGGTGTGGGAGCAACCCGAGTCGCGCCAGGCGCTTCTCGGGCAACTGCGGGTCTCCTTTGAGACCGGGCAGCCGCCACCCATGGGCGAGTTCGTGTTCGATGCAATAATCAGCCGTATTGGCGAGTTTCTCGACGGCCCCAACGCCGAGCTCCGGATGGAGCTGGCTGCGTCTAATTTGATCGGGATAGCTATTCTTCGGTATGTAGTGGCCTTGGAGCCGCTGGCTAGCGCCGACGTCGATTCGTTGGTCGCTGAGATCGCTCCCCGAATACGCGGATATCTCACTTCGGCCAAGAACTAGCCTGCCCTTCGTTTCAAAAGGGCTGGAGACGGGAAATACCGGACATGCCTGCAGAACCAGCGAAACCATGACCTTCGCTGCCGCCGTGGGCCCTCTCGTCGTCTATGCAGCGACCTTCCAGACCATCGTCTTCTTCCTGCTCCCGACACGGCTCCGAACCGGCTGGGCGCCGGTGACAATCGGGCTGGGTGGTGCCGGCTTGATTTTGACGGCCGGGGCCGTATTCGGATTCGAGACCATCGGCCTGGGCACACCAGACCCGGCCACGGTCATCCTCTGGGCGATCGCCACCTTCGTCGTGGTTTCGGCCATCGGATCGACAATGTTGTGGAGCGAACGTCTCCGCCCGGCACTGGCCGACCCTCGCATCGCCGGCCTGGGACGTCGGGGAGCTGTGTTTCAGATAGCTTTCCGGATTCCGATCCTGACCGCATTGATCGAGGAGGCGTTCTTCAGGGGAGTGCTGCACGCGGCGCTTACCGCCGTCTACTCGACACCGGTGGCGATTGTGGTTGGGGCGGGGCTATTCGGTCTCTGGCACCTCGGGCCCGCCCTCGAACAATCGGAGAATCACCTGGGCGGCAACTCCGCAATCCATGTGCTCGTCACCATCGCCGTCACCACACTGGCAGGTTTCGGATTCGTCGCTCTGCGAATGACAACCGGGTCGATCTGGGTTCCGGTGGTGGTGCACGCCCTCCTCAATATCACCATGGCGCTCTTTGCCAGAGCGGCCGGAGGGCCACGCTTCGCCGGCGATGCTCGAACTGACGAGGAAGTAGTTATTGCCACGCAGGGCTAGCCTCCGGTCGTGCAGTTGGTAACCACTCTCCAGTCCGATCTCACAGCGGCGCTCAAAGCTAGAGATTCGGTGAAGGTGAGTGTGATTCGATCACTTCTGTCGTCGATTGCGAATGCAGGTGCAGTCCCGTTTTCAACCGCCACCGACGCTGTTGGCCTCTATGCGGGCGATTCTGCCCGTCGCTCGATCGACGTCGGGGATGTGAGGCGATTGCTGGAGGACGAGCTAGCCGAACGGGCCGGCGCGGCCAGCTCTTACATCGACCCTGCTGCGATCGAGAGAGTGCATAGAGAAGCTCTATTGATCAGGGAATATCTCGCCTCGTTTTGATCTTGGAGAATCTGTCACAGCCTTGCCGTACAATCGCCGGTCCTGACCAGAAGGGGTCTTAGAAAATATGAGTTCAATCGTCGAAGCACGCGGTCTTGTCAAGAAATACGGCGAGGTGGTCGCCCTGGACGGGCTCGACATCGATGTCGTTGAAGGCACGATTCTCGCCCTCCTCGGGCCCAACGGTGCCGGCAAGACGACCGCGGTGTCGATCCTGACCACCCTGCTCCACCCCGATGAGGGAACTGCGCGCATTGCCGGCATCGATGTGCTGGGGAACCCGGAAGAAGCACGAAAGGTGATCGGGCTGTCCGGTCAGAATGCCGCTGTTGATGAACATCTCTCGGGATTCGAGAATCTCGACATGATCGGCCGTCTCTACCAACTGGGCCGGGTTCGATCACGCGAGCGGGCACGCGAGTTGCTCGACCGCTTCGACCTCAACGACGCCGCCGACCGCCCGGTGAAGACGTACTCGGGAGGCATGAGACGGCGGCTCGACCTGGCAGGTGCGCTGGTCGCCGAATCTCCGGTCCTCTTTCTCGACGAGCCCACCACCGGTCTCGACCCGAAGAGCCGTACCGACTTGTGGGGTGTCATCAAAGACCTCGTGAGCCGGGGGACGACACTTCTCCTCACCACGCAGTATCTCGAGGAAGCAGACCGCCTTGCCGATCGAATCGTTGTCATCGACCACGGCAAGTCGATTGCCGAAGGCACCGCCGACGAGTTGAAAGAGACAATGGGCGGGGAGCGGATCGAGGTGACTCTGGCCAATGAGGACCAGGTTGAAGAGGCGGCAACCATCCTGAGCTCGTTGGCGCTCGGTCAAGCCCATTCCGACGGGAGGGCGAGAACCCTTGTGGTGCCGATCACGGGCGGTGCCCGGACCCTCACCCGTGCCCTGCGTGAACTGGATCAGGCAGGGGTTGAGATCCAGGACGTCGGTCTGAGGCGCCCGACACTCGATGATGTGTTCCTCTCACTGACGGGTCACGTCGCTGAATATGAAGAAGTCGAGGCCGGGCTCGAAGGCGCTGGCGTTGCAGAAGGTGGTGAATCATGAGCGGATTGGCGCAGACGTTTTCAGACGGGGCCGTTATCGCCAAACGCAACCTGATCAAGATCAAGCGGGTTCCGGAAGTCCTGGTGTTCGTGCTGATCTCGCCGATCATGTTCGTCCTGTTGTTCGCCTACGTCTTTGGCAGCGCCATCGACATTCCGGGTGGTTCTTATCGGGAGTTCCTGATCGCCGGGATCTTTGCCCAGACCGTCATCTTCGGGGCCACATTCACCGGGGCGGGGATCGCCGAGGACATGCAGAAGGGGATCATCGACAGATTCAGGTCGCTTCCGATGTCACGGTCAGCAGTGTTGGTGGGGCGGACTGCCAGCGACGTGGTCTACAACATCCTGTCCCTGTTCATCATGGCCCTGAGCGGTTTGCTCGTGGGCTGGCGGATGAACAATGGTTTCTTGAACGCCGTGCTCGGCTTCACGTTGTTGTTGCTCTTCGCTTATGCATTCTCGTGGGTGATGGGCTTCGTCGGTCTGCTGGTGCCGAGTGTCGAGGTGATCAATAACGCCTCATTCATCGTCATCTTCCCGCTGACATTCATCGCCAACACCTTTGTCCCACTGGACGGTTTTCCCCCGGTGCTGAAGACGTTCGCCGAGTGGAACCCGGTGTCTTCACTGGCTCAAGCAACCCGCGAATTGTTCGGGAACATTCCCCCCGGGACCCCCGAGCCCACAGTCTGGCCACTGCAGAATCCGGTTCTATACACATTGATCTGGGTCGTGGTGATCATCGCCATCTTCGCCCCGTTGGCGGTACATCGCTACAAGACGATGCAGGGACACGGCAAGTAGGTGCAGTTGCATAGACGGGGCAACGGCGTCAGCACACGAGGAACCGATGAGAGTCAGCGATCGACCAGTCGATGAGCACATCAACTCACACCCCGAAGGGGTGAGGGAAGACCTAGAGGCGATCGATGACCTGATTTCGGAGGTGTTCGCAGGTGAGACGCGGGTGTTGTGGGAGGGAAAGATGTGGGGCGGCACCGACCAGGAGATCATCGGGTATGGAGATTTCATTTACCAAAACTCCAAGGAGACGGTCGAATGGTTCAAGGTCGGCCTTGCCGCCCAGAAGAACTACCTCAGCCTCTATGTGAATGCGGTCGAAGACGGTGAGTATCTATCCAGGACCTATGGAGACCGTCTGGGGAAAGTGAAAGTGGGTGCGGCGAGTATCGGCTTCAAAGACCTTTCGGCCATCGATCTGGGCGAATTGCGCGCCATGTTGGAGCATTCCCGGCGGGTTATGGAGTGAAATCCCCCGAATCCCCTTGATACCTGGCCTTCATCAGAGAACTCTCATGAAGGCCTTACCCGGGGCTCCAGCCAAAACCTGAACTCATCGCCCTATCTCCGGCTCACGGTCGGAGTCCGAATCGAGCGGGAAAGTTGTCAGTGGCCCTGCGATTGCGTTCTCCGGTTGAGGACGTCGCTCGATGTTGCATCGAGAAAATCAGCCACCAGTGCCCCGACGGCCCGCGCCCGCAGTGAAGCAAAAGCATCGAATCCGTGTTGTCCGCCGGCGACCTCATGATATTTGACCGGGACCGCCTCTGACTTGAGCGCTTCGACGAAGTGGACCGATTCGGCGGGCAGCACCAAGGAGTCGTATTCGCCGTGGACCGCAAAGAAGGGCGGTGCCTGGCGATGCGCCAGGTCGATTGGTGATCCAAGTCGATAGAGTTGCGGTGACTGCGCTGGCGAGGACTTCATGACGTGGTTGGCGATGAAGGGCCAGTCATACCTGGTTCCGTTGCGGACCAGGAGATCGTAGATCCCATAGTGGGGGACACACGCGATCAGCGAGGTGTCTACCTCCTCGAAGCCGGGCTGCAGGCCGGCCACGTTGGCGGTGAGGGCGGCGAGGGCTGCGAGATGAGCACCTGAAGATGCACCGGCGATCGCCACCCGGCCCGGATCGATTCCCAGTTCTTCTGGGTCTGCTTTTGCCCATGCGATCGCCCGCTTCACGCCAATCAGATGCTCCGGAAAGGTGGCTGCCGGTGAGAGCGGATATCGGATGTCGAGCACAACCCATCCCCGGCTCGCGAGATCGTAGAGCAGGGGACGCGCCTGGCGGCCCGGCCCGCCCCGCATCCACGATCCGGGGTGGAGGTAGATGAGTGCCGGTGCCATTTCGAGGCCCTGCCGGCTGTAGATACTCATGGCGAGTCCTTCGGCGTATATGGCGCCTTCGGTGACGTCCACCCCGTCGGGGACGACGATCCTGACCCGCCAGAGGTCAAATATGCCCGGTCTCAAACCGGCATCCCGCGCCGAACGCAAGCTGCGCCTGATCAGGATGAGGAGCCCGATCTCGGCGATTGCAAAAAGGGCCAGTCCGACCCGGCCGACTCCGAGCTGGAGCGACCCGGCCGCGACGAACAGGCTTGCGATCCCGGCACCCACCAGTAACAGCCAGGGTGCCAATTCGGAGACGACCATTGCCGGGAGCCAGAGCGGTGGCACCCCCTTCCCGGGGGGTACCGGTCGGCGTAGCGCGTTTACCGTGAGGATGAGTGCAGTTGCGGCCCAGGTGAAGAAGAGAGCAGCGATCATCGAGAAGTGGGTCCAGGGGCCGGCTCACGGTAGAGCGCGGCACCGTAATGGGCACCGGCCCCGAACGCAGCGAAACAGACCAGGGTGTCGGGCCTTACCCTCCCCGCCTCGCGCAGTTCGTGGAACAGGATCGGCAGCGTTCCGGCGGTTGTGTTCCCGTACCCGCCGATATTCGACGGGACCTTTTCGGGACTCATCTCGAAGTGTTTCCTGACTCCTTCGAGTATGCGGTCGTTTGCCTGGTGCGCGACTATCAGGTCGATCTCATCGAGTCCGATTCCTGCCTTCGCTGCAACTGCCCGCGCCGCTTCCGGCATCAGTCTCACGGCCCGGCGGTAGAGGCCGCCGCCGTCCATCACAGGAAGGTGGGCGTCATCGTCGAGCATCTGGTGAGTCACGTACGGCCTCGATCTCGACCCGACTCCCGGAACCATGATTAGCTCGAAGCTGTTCCCGTCAGTGTGCAGGGAAGTCGCGATGAGCCCTTCGGTGTCGGTATCGGAACGTCTGAGGACCATGGCTCCGGCACCATCCCCGAAAATGACACTCCATGACCGGTATTTCGTGTTCCGCTGATAGTCGGCTGCGGGGATCTCCTCCCCCGATCCGAGCACTGATCTCCAGGATGCTTCGCTCCATGGCTGGAATCCGGCATGGACTTCAGCGCCGACCACGAGAATGGTTTCGGCCCGGCCCGCCGTGAGCAGGGAGTCAGCAAGGTCCAGCCCGTAGAGGAAGCCGCTGCATTGCTGGCGCAGATCGAACGCAGCGACATGGCCAAGTCCAAGCCCCTTCTGGACGAGTCCGGCGATCCCGGGCGCCATATAGTCGGGAGTCATGGTTGCTGTGATCAGTGCGTCAACATCTTCGGGCTCGATACCCGCACTGGCGATGGCGCTGCGGCCGGCGAGAATTGCCAGGTCCGAGGCGCCGACACCCGGATCGGCGAAGTGCCGCTCTTTGACCCCGGTTCGTGTCGTTATCCACTCGTCCGTCGTGTCCATGATCCGGGTCAGGTCATGGTTGGTCACAACATTTTCGGGGACATACATTCCCGTGCCGACGATCACACCGCCCAATTCAAACCTCGTTTCATCTCGAGATTGGTTCGTCGCCGAACTACCCCACGGATGTCTGGATTGATGCGGAACCCGATCAGTAGACGGCTGGTGACAATCAGCCTTGTCTTCACCGCGGCGGCGGTCATCAGCGCGCTTTTGCCAATCCTCCTCATGGCGGCCCTGATCGTAGATGCAGTCACGGTTCTCATAGTAAGAAGGCCCGGGGCATCAACGCGGATAGTTGTGTTTGTCTGGATCTACCTGATCGGAGAGGTTTGGGCGATCCTCGCCCTGGGCCTGGTGTCCCTCCTGGGTGAGAGCCGGTCTCTGGCAATCACATATAGTCTCCAGGCCTGGTGGGCCGCCTGGAACTACCGGGCCTTCACCCTGGTGTTCAATGTCAGGTTCCGGGCTGAAGGTTCCGAAGCAGCGGTCCCCCCACCCGTGATCGTGCTCGCCCGCCATGCCTCATTGATCGACTCGCTGCTTCCAGTGGTCTTCATCGCCCATCGGCACAAGATCAATCTCCGATATGTGCTCAAGCGGGAGCTCCTTGTGGACCCTGCCCTGGACATTGCAGGAAATCGCCTGCCGAATCACTTCATCGATCGGGAATCCACCGACTCCGAGTCCGAATTGGCATCTCTGCGTGAGCTCGCCTCGGGCATGTCCGATCGGGAAGGGGTTGTAATCTTCCCCGAGGGCACCCGTTTTTCTGAGGCAAAGCACGGCCGCCTGGTGGCACGTCAACGAAACAAACAGGGCACCGTCGCTGAGGTCACCCGGGCGTTGAGAAACGTGATGCCACCGCGGCCGGCCGGCACTCTCGCCATCCTCGATGCAACAGATGCCGATGTGGTAGTTCTCGCTCATCGCGGCCTCGAGGGATTCTCCGGTCTTGGCGATGTATGGGCGGGGGAAGTCATCGGTGCCGACGTGGCGGTCAAGATGTGGAGGGTGGAGAGAGACCTGATACCGCGGGGTCGTAGCGAACGCATCGAATGGCTGTATCGGCTTTGGGCCGAAGTCGATGACTGGGTGTCCGCGGGAGCCGGCGCCAGTGGTTGACCTCGTCCTTGTGGCTGGCCTCGTCGTCATGACTCTGATGGTGATCGTATGGGTCACCAGCATCGTGTTGGGCGACGCCTCCATTGTCGACATGGTCTGGGGCTTGGGATTTGTCGTCGTCGCCTGGTCGACATTCCTCGTCTCGGATTCCACGGGGCCGCGTCCGCTCCTTATGACCGCACTGGTGACGGTCTGGGGCCTCCGTCTCAGTGGATACCTCGTCTGGCGAAATCTCGGGGAGGAAGAGGACAAGCGTTATCAAAAGATGCGTGCGAGAAATCCGGAGTCGTTCTGGTGGACAAGCCTCTTCAAGGTCTTCTTGCTGCAGGGCCTGCTGATGTGGGTGATCTCCTTCCCTGTGATCGTGGCACAAAGATCCGGGACCGGGCTGATCTGGCTCGATTTTCTGGCAATCGGGATCTGGGGGACCGGGCTTGTATTCGAGTCGGTGGGTGACTTCCAATTGGCCCGTTTCAAGAATCAGCCCGGTTCTGAAGACAAGGTCATGGACAGCGGTCTCTGGCGGTATACGAGGCATCCGAACTACTTCGGCGACTTCTGCGTGTGGTGGGGCCACTATCTCGTGGCAGTGGCCGCCGGCGCATGGTGGACGGTTTTCTCGCCACTGGTGATGTCGTTCCTGTTGATGCGGTTCTCCGGCGTCACTCTTCTCGAAAAGACGATCACCTCGCGGAGGCCCGGGTATGCCGACTATGTCGCCCGGACGAACACATTCTTCCCCGGCCCTCCTTCAGGCGGGGCAAAGGGCTAGTCCGGTGGTTGTCCGAACGTTTCCTGATAATCGGCAATAGCGGCGTTCACAACTTCGTAAGCCGCCTCCCGTCCGTAGTGACCTTCGATCGACACGGTCAAGTCTTTACCGGGGACTTGTTTGTACGTCAGGAAGTAGTGCTCGAGGCGATGGAGAAGAATCTCGGAAAGGTCGGAGAGGTCGGCGACGTTGGCGTAAATCGGATCGTTGGCCAGCATGGCGACGATCTTGTCGTCGGCCTCGCCATTGTCGATCATTTTGATGCCACCGACCACCCGCGCCTGGAGAATGATGTCCGAGTTGTTGATGGGTCGTTCGGAGAAAACGCAAATATCCAGTGGATCGCCATCTGCCGTTTCGGCACGCTCGCTCAGCGCTGCCACCCTGCTGCCGCAGTAGGTGCGGGGGACGAGCCCGTAGAGCGTCGGGGGTGAACTGCTGCTTTGTTGGGGACGGTCGACCTTGAGCAGCCCGCTCTCCTTGTCGAGTTCATACTTGATGACGTCGAAGGGTGTGATTTCGATATAGGCAGTGACCAGCCCGGGCGGTTCGGATCCGGTATCCAGCCCATGCCAGGGGTGGGATCGGAAGCGGGGGAGGGAGTCGTTGTTCAACCTGTGCAGCACGTTAACCGGTGTTCCCGGAAGCCGATATCGTCGTCACCCTCTCTTCGAGAAAAGCCTTCTCCGCCCGGTTTGACGTGAGCTGCAGTGCGTGACGGTATGCCGAGAGGGCCTCGTCGGCGCGGCCCAATCTGGCAAGCATCTCGGCTCTCGCCGAATGCCACAGGTGGTAATTGTCGAGGTCGAGGGGGTCGATCAGTGCCAGCGCGGCTTCCGGCCCGTCGCGTTCGCCAATCGCTACAGCCCGGTTCAAAGCGACCACCTTTGTTGGCATCATCGACATCAGTCGGTCGTAGAGGGCAACGATCTGATGCCAGTCGGTTGCATCCGCCGTCACCGCGTCAGAATGGACTGCATTGATCGCCGCCTGGAGCTGATACGGCCCCGGCCGATTCCTGCGGAGACAGGCGCGGACGAGAGTCTGGCCCTCAGCGATGAGTTCTTCGGACCACAGCTTGCGGTCCTGGTCTGCGAGCAGCACGAGAGAGCCATCGTTGTCAACACGAGCGGGCCGACGCGCCTCGACGAGGAGCATCAACGCGAGGAGGCCGGCCGCTTCTGGTTGATCTGGCATCAGGCCATGAACCAGCTTGCCCAACCTGATTGCCTCGATGCTGAGATCGCTCCGGGTCAAACTCGGCCCTGATGTAGCCGTGTGGTCCTCGTTGAAGATCAGGTAGATGACTCCGAGGACCGAACGCAGTCGTTCGGGGAGATCGGCATCCTCGGGAACGCGGTAAGGGATCTCGTTGACTTTGATCTTCTTCTTGGCGCGGACGAGACGCTGGGCGAGCGTTGGTTCAGGCAGGAGGAAAGCCCGGGCAATCTCCGGTGTCTCCAGGCCGCCAATGAGGCGGAGTGTGAGGGCCATCTGAGCCTCGATCGAAAGCGCAGGGTGACAACAAGTGAACATCAGCCGGAGCTGGTCGTCAGAGAGGTTTTCAAACTGCGGTTCTCCGGCATCATCGGGTGAGTGGAGGAATACCGCCTGGGTGTATTTGTCCTCCCGCTTGCTGTCGCGGCGATAGACGTCGATGGCTCGGTTCCGGGCCGTGGTGATGATCCAACCCGCCGGCGAGGGCGGGATTCCTTTCTCCGGCCACTGTTCGAGAGCCACGACAAAGGCATCCTGGACTGCTTCCTCGGCGAGGTCGATGTCGCCGAGCGTCCGGATCAGGCTGGCACGGGCCTTGCCGGATTGCTCACGGAAGACTTGCTCAACTTCGAATTTGCCTTCCGGTCGCAGAATCAACCCTCCGAATCTTCATGGGAAAAGCCCCTCGATTTCCAGCAGGCCCCCGGTACGGAGAAGTTAGCCGCAGACGTCCGCGCTCGAACTCACATTGACGGGGTCTTCTTCCCACCCCCCGGTAAGGATGAGTCCAACGGTCTCCTGGATGCGGGGTATGTCCGCCATCGCATACCCCGTAGCTGTGTACTGGCCGTTTCGATAGTCGACATCGAAGCCAACGAACGTGATCTTGGTGGTGTCAATCGAAGGGGCGAAGTTGATGAGATACGGAAGCTGGTTCGAAGGGATGTTGGTCGACACTCTCCGCTCGATGACGTCGAGGAGCGAGACCAGCTTTGTGGTCAGATTGTACGGTCCCGCCTCGTCGAGCAAACCCGTCGTGAGGCATCTCTGTCGCTCCATGCGCACATAGTCATTGCTGGCGGTCCGGCTCCTGGCATAAGCGAGCGCCTCGGCACCGGTGAGCCTCTGTTCTCCGGGGTTGAAGGTGACCATCTCATAGTCGCTGGGATCGTCCTCATAAATTGGGGCCGTGAAGGCCTTCCGGGGGTTCACGTTCACCCCACCAAACACGTCGACGATCTCCACGAAGCCCTGCATCTCGACGAGGATGTGATAGTCGATCGGAATTCCGAGTGTCGCCGAGACGATGTTGGAAACGGCGGTGATTCCAGGATCAGGGCCTGCGAACATCTCGGGGTGGGCCTGACCGTAGAGGTAGACCTCGTTGAGGATCCCCTTGCTGTGGCCGGGGAAGGGGGTTCCGTCGGCGAAAGAGAGACCCGCCATGTTTCTCGGGAGCCCGAACAACGCCGTCGCACCAGTGAGCGTGTCGACGGTCGCAACCATCACGCTGTCGGTACGAAGACCCGATCTTCCCGGCCCTGCATCCCCGCCGAGCAGGAGAAAGGTGAGGCGGTTGGTCCCGAGGGGGAGAGTAGTGGTTGTGGTTGAGCTGGTCGTCGAGCTGGTCGGGATGGTCCGCGGGGTGACGATAGGGCCGGCGTACGGCAGTGTTGTCGTCGTGGTCGTTGTTGTGGAACTGCTCGTGGCGGGTACGTGAATTGGAGTGAAGTTGGGCTCGCCGCCGGGGAAGACTTCCATGATCGTCGACCTGGTCTCGAGGCCCAAATAGGCCAGCGTGGCGTGAGGGACAACAGTGAACACCACCAACGCTGCGAGACCGGCACGCACAAAACGGCCGCCCGCTCTTCGCCAGGCGTCCGTCACGGCGAGGATGCGAAACATCCCGAAGATGATGTTGATCGATACGAGAACCGCCAACAGGTCGGGGTTGGTGACGATCTTGAGCATCCCGATCGCTTCCGTCGTGATCACTCCCCAGGTGGCGAAGGCGAGGGCGGCAGCGGTCGACAGGAGCAGCATCCATCCGAATCCGCGGGCCCCGGTGAGGAGCTGTCCGGCGCCCGGGACCACAGAGGAAGCGAATCCCGCTCTGAGAGGCGTGCTCCTTGGTTTTATCACGTGGATACAACGCCGGATCGGGGGCCGGGGTTCCGGAATCCCTCAACCAGGTCGGGTTGCCGTATCCTGCACGCGCGCCGACTGCGATAGGAGTGAAATGGCAAGTGGAGGAACCCGGGCGATTCTCGCGGCGATGATTGCCAACGGAGGCATCGCCATCGCCAAGTTTGTCGCCTATCTCGTGACCGGATCGTCAGCGATGCTCGCCGAGTCGGTCCATTCGGTTGCTGACACCTCCAATCAGGGACTGCTCCTGTTCGGGGGCCGCCAGGCACGGAGGATCGCCGACGACGAGCACCAGTTCGGGTATGGGCGAGAGCGGTACTTCTGGTCATTTGTCGTCGCGCTCGTCCTGTTCACTCTGGGTGGGTTGTATTCCCTCTACGAGGGAATCGACAAGCTCCGCCATCCCCATGAGGTCACGGCCCTGGGATGGGCCATTGGTGTCCTCATCTTCGGTCTGATTCTCGAGGGGTTTAGCTTTAACACCGCCATCGTCGAGGCGAGGAAGGTAAAGGGAAATCGCAAGTGGAGTGACTACATACGCCGCTCCCGTTCGCCGGAGCTTCCGGTCGTCTTGTTGGAGGATGCAGGAGCGATGCTCGGTCTCCTCATCGCTCTGATCGGTGTGGGCCTCGCGGCCGCCACTGGAGACCCGATCTGGGACGGGATCGGAACCGTGGGCATCGGTCTTCTCCTATTGGTCGTTGCTTCGGTCCTCACCGTTGAAATGCGATCGTTGCTCTTGGGCGAAGCGGCCACCAAGGAGGACATCGCGGCGATCGTTGGCGCAGTTAGAGGGTCGGAAGGTGTGACGCGGATAATCGACCTCAGGACCCAACACATCGGCCCCGAGGAATTGCTCGTGGCGGGGAAGGTCGAGTTCGACCGCTCCTTGAATATGAGCGGTGTCGCCGATGCCATCGACCGGTGCGAAATTGCGATCCGGGAAGCCGTGCCTCACGCTCGCCGGATCTACCTCGAGCCCGACCTCTTCGACCCCAACCATGTCGGGACCGTTGACCTCCCTCCCGAAGGCGGAGGCGGCCACTAGGCACCGGGAACGCCTGCAACTTCGGTTCTGGCACGGGCTGTTGGGAACGAGAAAGGGGCGGCCCTGGGGCCGCCCCTTTCTCGTTCCTTGGGAGGAGGAAGTATGTTGTTGCGCTGGCCGTTGATCGACCCGCACTACCTTTTTAAGCACCCGAAGTAAACAGCCGGTTAACGAAGGTCGAACCCTTTGGAAAGATTGCGTGCACCTATTCCTGGTGGTACTCCCCGGGCGAGGTCTCCGGGTGGACCGATTTTTGTCGATGAATGTGCCGACCGGGGACCGGTTGGTGGGCAGGATCGTCAACGAAGATGCTTCCGTCGTCGATATGGAGCAGCGATGGCCCGTAGGCTGCGGTCAGGTTTTCTGTTGTAAGGACCGATTCCGGCCGGCCCGACGCCACGACCCGACCGGCCAGGAGGATGACATGGTCGGCTATCTTCGCTTCGGAGAGATCGTGGGTTGTCATCACGACCGTGCACCCGCTTTCGATTTCGTCATGGATGACCTTGTCGATTGCGTGTGCGGCTGTGAGGTCGATACCGGTCAGGGGCTCGTCGAGTAGTAACAGCTCGTGTTCCTGGGCGAGGCCCTGAGCGACGAAAACCCGTTGCCTCTGTCCCCCGGACAGGTGCTGCATGTGCTCGGCTTGCAGGTCGGTGACTCCGGTGCGCTCCATTGCGGATTCGATTGCAGTCCGATCCTCCCGACCCAACCGCTCGAACCATCCCTTCCCGGCAAACCTTCCCATCATCACGACCTCTGCAACCGAAATCGGCAATGCATCGTTGACCTTGGTCGTCTGGAGGACATAGGACACCCGCTTGAAACCGTCTCGCAATGCCGGCACCTCTACTGACCCCGAGGTCGGCTCGATTAACCCTGCGATTGCATTCAGCAGCGTGGACTTACCAGAGCCATTGGGCCCGATGACTGCAGTCACCGTCCCGGAGGGAACCCTGAACGTCGAGGCGTCGATGGCCACCTTGCCGTCGTAGCTCACGACAAGGTCTGTGCAAGTGACTGCTGGAGGAGCCTCTAGTTGCATCGCGAGCACAGTCCCTCGATCTCGAGCGCGTGGTCGCGAGGGGCGAATGCGACCTCCTTGCCGATCGTATCAACAATCGCCTCGAGTTGAGTTTCGATCTCTGCGGCGATCTCGATGTCCTCCACCTGACCACAGTCGATGCATACGAGATGGTGGTGATGGCCCATCAGCCACTCCGCCAACTCGTACCTGGTGACGCCCTTCGTCGAGTAGTGGGGGCTGATCACACCGGCACGCTCCAGTACTGCAAGCGATCTGTAAATGGAGGAGAGCGGGACAGAGCTCCCGATCGATGTGTAGAGATCCGACGCCGATCGGGGGCCGTCTGCGAGTCCTAGTGAACGGACAATCGTGCGCCGACCCGAAGTCAGTCGGACATCTTTCTCCTGGAGCCGGTGAGCGATCTGCTTTTCGAGATTGGTTTCTGGCATGACTTCAGTTTGTTGATTATCGTTCTCAATAAGAACTATAATGATTCTCAATATCAATTACAAATGAGAGAGAATGAGACCTTGTAAGGCATTGACTTTGGTGGCCGTGGTCACAGCATTGACACTCGGTGCGTGTGGCTCCACCGACCCGGGGAACAGTGACATCAAAATCGTTGTCACCACCTCGGTCCTTGGCGACCTCGTTGCCAATGTCGCAGGCAACGAAGCCACGGTTGTGGTCCTGATGCCGCTCGGCGCAGACCCGCATTCGTTCTCGCCGTCGTCCCAACAGGTCGCCGAAATGAATGACGCCGACCTGGTGGTTGTCAACGGTCTCGGCCTGGAAGAGGGTTTCGCTGCCGTCCTCGATGGAGTTGTGACTGACGGGGGCCGTGTGTATGAAGTCGGCACGACGTTGGACCCCATCCCGTTCGGGTTCGACGAGGACGATCATGAGGACGACCATGATGACGACGTGGCACACGAGGAGGGGGATCATTCACTCGATCCTCATGTCTGGATGGACCCGTTGCGGATGGCAGAGGCCGCAGCAAGCATCGCCATCGAGCTGAACGAGATCGAGCCCGGATTGGGTTGGACAGAGCGCGCTTCGGCGTATGCAGCCGAACTGGAGGAGCTGCACGCCGAGATCGAGCAGGACCTCTCAATTGTCGGCCCGGCCGACCGCCTGCTCGTCACCAATCACGATTCGCTCGGCTATTTTGCCGAAAGGTACGACTTCGAGGTCGTGGGCACGGTGATACCCGGTGGATCCACCCTCGGTGATCCAAGCTCGGAGGCGCTAGCGTCACTGGTTGCGACGATGCGCGAACTCCAAGTGCGGGTCATCTTCGCCGAAACCATCCAACCGTCCGAGCTCGCCGATGCAGTCGCGGCCGAGCTCGGAGAAGAGGTCGCCGTTGTCGAGCTGTTCACGGGATCTCTGGGTGAGCCCGGGTCTGGCGCTGAGAACTTGATCGACATGTTGCGCACCAATGCGGGCCGAATCGCGCAGGCGCTCGGGTCCTGAAGATAGATTGATCGCAGTGGACTGGATCACCGAACCGTTTGAGCTGGCCTTCCAACAGCGGGCCCTTCTCGGCGGTGCCCTGGCGTCTATAGCGCTGGCCCTGGTCGGAACCTGGGTCGTGATCAGGGGAATGAGCTTTCTCGGGGATGCTCTCGTCCACGGTGTGATCCCTGGAATTGCCCTGGCCATCCTGTTCGGATTCAACCCGATGCTCGGAGCCGGCCTGGCGGCGGTGGTGATGCTGTTCGGTATCAACCTGGTGCACCGGCAGACAGAATTCCCCGAAGACACCGGGATTGGCCTGCTTTTTGTCGGAATGCTCGGGCTGGGCGTGATCCTCATCTCGCGCACTCCATCGTTCTCGGGCGATCTCACTGCAATCCTGTTTGGTGACGTCCTCGGGGTCACCGGATCGGACATTGCCTGGTTGGGCGTCGTCGCCGGAGCGACAGTTGTCGCGAGTGCGGTCATGTACCGGCCGTTCCTCGTGCTCTCATTCAACGAGCAGAAAGCAAGGCTGCTCGGACTGCGACCCCGGCTGGCCCACGTGGTGCTGCTCGGCCTGATCGCGGTGGTGATAATTGGCTCGTTCCAAACGGTTGGGACGATGCTTGTGTTCGGTCTGCTCGTCGGCCCGGCGGCCACAGCGGCCCTGCTCGTGCGCCGGGTCCCGGCGATCATGGCTCTGGCCGCCTCGATCGGGGTGCTGTCCGTGTTTGTCGGGTTGATCGTCAGCTATCACGCCGACACCTCGGGCTCGGCCACCATGGCGGTGATGCCGATTCTCCTGTTCTTCGTGGTATTGGGGGTGCGCTCGATGGGTACGGGAAGGCGAACCGAGCAGTTGGCTGCCACTGCAGGGCCTCGGGAGACCGGTATTACTCCCTGATCCAGGGCGGGGTTGGTGCCTCGATCCTCGGCAGAGACGACGGGACCGGTGCGAATCTCTCGTCGTTGTGGTCCCTCCAGTCGCGCCAGGCTGCGGTGATCTCATCCTGGTCGCGCGCCACGAAATTCCACCACATCTTGATTGGCTCCTCGAGCGGCTTCCCGCCGAGGATGAGGAGGCGGATCCCTTTCGACAGCCCTTCGACGCGAAGCTCCTCCAGGCCTGCCGGCACATAAGCAAGAGATCCCGGTTCCACGATTGCATCCTCGACGCAGACCGAGCGATTGATCGGGACGATTGCGTACTCGAACGATCGATCCGCCGGTATCACGGTCGGAGCATCCACAAAGAGATCCAAGCCAACCGCCGGATGATCGAAGGTGGCCGGAGATGCAGCACCGTCGAGAGCGCCGAGGAACACAATGCCGCGACTTTCGCCGAGCTCGAATTCAGGAAGGGTGTCGACGTGCTCGAAGCTCGACACGCCATGCCGGGTCGACTCAGGTTGTGCCAGCCACATCTGCGCTCCCATGATCCCCCCGGTGTCCCTGGCGGTGGCGGGTTCGACCCCGAGCTCGGCATGGGCCAGGCCATTGCCACTGGTCATCAGATTGAGCTGCCCGGGCGCGATCAATTGTTCGGTGCCGAGGGAATCGGAATGAAGGGCTGAACCGGCAAACAGCCAGGTCACCGTGGCCAGCCCGATATGGGGGTGAGGGCCGATCTCGAGGGGCGGTGGCTCTTCGATGTCGTCGGGGCTCATCAGGTCGACGAAGCACCAGGGGCCGACGGCCCGCTTCTGCTTGGTGGGGAGCACTCGCACCACCTGCATGGCGCCGACCTGTGCAGTCCTGCCCTCTTTGACCTCGATCGTCGACATGCCGAGGGAGGCCCCGTCGACGGTTTGCTCTTCGACGGGCCCGCTCATCTCAAACT
Source organism: Acidimicrobiia bacterium (assembly GCA_041742825.1). GTDB lineage: Bacteria > Actinomycetota > Acidimicrobiia > Spongiisociales > ZC4RG35 > MA-ANB-1. The sequence continues at coordinate 77,911 of JBGTNX010000115.1, forward strand.
CACCCGGTCACCGTGATGCTTCCTGTCATGTTTGGATGGATGTTGCAGAAGTATGTGTAGGTGCCGGCCGCATCGAAGGTGAATTCGAACGACTCCCCCGGGGAGATCCCGCTGGAGTCGAAGAGACCGTCGTTGGCCGTCCAGGTGTGGGTCGTACTGTCGTTGTTGGTGACGGTGACAGTCCCTCCTTCCGAGAGTTCGCCCGGCTCACTGAACGCGAAACCCTCGATCGAGATGGTGACGGTGCTGGCGGCGTCCCCGGTGCCGGGGTCGTCGTCGGGGTCATCGGATCCACCACAGGCGACCAGCAACAACCCGAGTACGAGAACCATTGATCTGATTGGCATCTTCAACCTTTCCATATGCATAACCCTACGCCTCGGTCGCCCGGTTGGTTCGGGAATGTGGCCGGGTTTCAGCTCAGCAGGCGATTCTGATTCGGAGACGGGAATCTGACGCTGAATCGGGTGTCGCCAACGAACTCGACCATCCTCGATGCCGCGTCGGTTAGGAGCTGGTTGTGCTGTCGGGTCAGTTTGCGATGGAGATCGAGTGCTATCTCCCCACTGGCCCGCTGTGCCCAACCGCCGACAACTTCGCCGTCGGCCCAAATGGTCGGCCCCGCGTTGCCGTTGCGATCGAATACTTGTTCGGCGATGTCCGGAGCGAGGAACCAGTCCCGTTCCTTCCACCCCATCGTGGTTGGGTCGAGGCCGGGGAGGAGAGCAACCCAGGGCGCGAAATCGCCCGGGCCGGCCACGTCACCGGCATTTACCCACGCTTTTGCACCCGACTCGAGCGACACCTCCACGGCGTCGATCGCGGTGAGGGCCATTCGGGTCATCGTCAAAGTCCAACCGGTCCACCACTTCAGATCGGTGAGCGTGCACGGGCCGAACCGGTCGAGCAACCGGGCCAGGAGCTCCGCCGCGCCCTGCGCCGGTTCTTGGCCGGTGAGGGCCGGGAATCCCCATCTCTGCGCCGTGTCCCAGATGTAGTTGGATGCGATCCAGGTGCCCTGGGGTCTGGTCCGCACCACGTCCCCGTTCATGGCCGCAAGCAGGAGCGCACGGCTGTGACCGGGAATCGAGCTTTCCTGGCGCGTCCCCTGGATCACCCGGACCGGCAACGCGAGGTCGGGGAGGGCGATACCGATTTCTCTGGTCGATGCAGGAGCGCCTGTGCTCAGGTAGTCGACGATCCGCGCGGTCGCCATGCCCAACCATTCGTGGGGCCGGGAGATCGCGGGTGTGGCTTCGAGCCAACCAAGAAATCGCCGCTCTTCGGCAGCAGCGATCTTCAGAGTGCACGATGCGTGCGCGGAGACAATCGTCTCCGGCCCCATGACCCAGAGGGTCCGGCGCATGGCGTGATGGCGAAAGACGGTGCGGTCGTTGTAGAACTCACGGTGGATGGCATCGATCGTCGGGTTGTCGAGCCGGGCGGCAGCTGTGAGATAGACGGCAACCGGGTCGGATGAGTGCAGGGCGACCAATGCTTCGACGACGGTGGGGAGGTCCGCCGCCCGCAGTTCGGGCAAGAGGAGATGTTTGTGAGCCATTCGGTGGCGGCGCTCGGCGTTGGTGATCAGGGGTAGCGGCACCCGCTTCAAGTTAGTTCGATAAGGACGAAAGCCCTCCTGCATGGGGCCCACTGGCGGTGGCAAGCACGGTTGGGTGTCGGGTAGGTTTGGTGGATAAAGGAGTCTGCATGCAAATACGGAAACTGATGACCGGCGACGTGGCCACAATTGAGGAGTCGGCTTCGCTCAAAGACGCCGCCCACATCATGATCGAGCGAAAGATAAGCGGTATACCTGTTGTGGACGGCGATGGCCGCCTCGTGGGGATCGTCACCGAAGGTGACGTGCTGCATCAGGAGTCGCTCCGCCAACCCGCCACAACGCTGATGTCGTTCTTCAAAAGCGTCGAGGAGCGGGCGATCTCAGTTGGGGACGCAATGACCAAGAAGGTCAAGACCATAGGAGTCGATGCCGACCACACCGAGGCCGCACGCCTCATGGAGTCCACCGGTGTGAAACGGCTTCCAGTGGTCGAGCCTGACGGGAGCGTGGTCGGGATCCTCAGCCGATCGGACATCCTCAAAGTATTTGCGCGCGACGACAACGAGATCGAGACCGAGATCCGATCCGAGGTCATCGAGCGAATCCTCTGGCTCGAGCCTGCGGGACTCAGTGTCGAAGTGGCGGATGGGATTGTGACCCTCGACGGCACGGTGCCCACCAGGTCTGACGCCAGGATCCTCGAGGAGATGACCCGGCGCATCGACGGAGTGGTTGGGGTGAGCTCGGACCGGCTCCAATTCGATGTCGACGACAGCAAGCGTGCAGAGAAGCGCATTCCCGGCGACGCTCCCAGAGCTAACTGGTAATTAAGAGTCCGTTTTCCAGCGGGCTCTCACCACTCCTCGGGGTCCTTCTTATCTGACTCCGAGCGGGCGACGTAAGCGGCTGCTTCGCTGCGGTTACTCATGTCCATTTTGGTGAGCACCGAAGACACGTAATTCTTGACCGTTTTTTCGGCGAGGAACATCTCCTCGGCGATCTGCTTGTTGGTCAGACCCTGTGCGATATGGCTGACCAGGGTGCGTTCCTGTTCGGTAAGCTTCGCCAGCCTGGGGTCCTCGGACTTGCCGGTCCGCAGTCTTTCGAAGAGACGTTCCACCATCGATTTGTCGAGAAGCGACTCACCCGCGGCGACGCGGAGGATGTTGTCGACGAGCTCGGTTCCCTTTACCTTCTTGAGCACGTAGCCCGAGGCTCCCGCCATGATCGAAGCCATAAGTGCCTCCTCGTCGGCATAAGACGTGAGCATCAGGACGCGGACGTCAGGGAATCTGGCCAGAATCTCCCGGCAGGTCTCGATGCCTGACTGCTCGGGCATCCTCACGTCCATGACCACCACGTCAGGCTCATCGAGCCCTGTTCTCCGGAAGGCTTCCTCGCCGGAACTCGCCTCCCCGACGACCTCGACCTCGGGATGGGAAGTCAACATCGATTTGAGACCCTGGCGGACCACCTCGTGGTCATCGACAATTAAAACTCTCGTGCTCACGATGAAGACAGTAATGGCTATTGATCCAGCTACCGCACTCCAGGGGATCTGAACCAGCCTGATTACTCTTGCATCATGGAGAGACAGATTCCAGTGACGAGGCTTGCCAGCCTGACCGAGGCGGTCGTCTCATTGGTCGCGATGGCGGACCTCGAGCATCTCCTCCGCCGTTTGGTCCAAACCGCCTGTGACACAACCGGTGCCCGCTATGCCGCCCTGGGTGTTGTCGGGGAGCACAAGACGCTCATCGAGTTCGTTCATGAAGGGATCGACCCGGAGACGGTCGCACGGATCGGCCACTTGCCCAAGGGCCACGGGGTGCTGGGAACCTTGATCAGGGACCGGGTGACATTACGTCTCGACCGGATGTCCGACCATCCGGACTCGGTGGGATTCCCCGAGCACCACCCTCCTATGGACCGATTCTTGGGAGTCCCGGTGGGAATTGGCGACTTGGCGGTGGGCAACCTCTACCTCACCGAGAAAGAAGGGGGTTTCGACGCCGACGACCAACTCATTGTCGAGGCCCTTGCCGCAATCGCCGCAGTTGCGGTGGAGAAAACTCGCCTTCGCACCCGGCTCTCAGAGGTGGCAGTGCTGGAAGATCGGCAACGGATCGGACGCGACCTCCACGACTCGATCATCCAGGACCTCTTCGGGACCGGCCTGCAATTGCAGGGACTCACCTCGGGGGCCATCGACGAGACGACCAGAGCGGGTCTGGATGAAGCCGTTACCCGGATCGACGACACCATCGATTCGCTACGCGAGATCGTGACCGACCTCGACCGGCCGGTTACCACTGGAAGCTTCGGGGACCTGCTTCGCACTCAGCTCACCCGGCTGGCGGCGCCCTACCAGGTTGCGGTCGGTGTTTCAGTTGAACCTGCAGGTCTGGAACTCCCCGACCTTGCAGTTGCCTCCGTCCAACCAATGATCACCGAGGCGGTTTCGAATGCCCTCCGTCACTCCGGTTCAAAGGTGATCGATGTGAGGTTGGAGAGACTCGGCGAACGGCTCGTGATATCGGTCGTCGACCAGGGATCAGGATTCGACCCGGAGAGCGCAAAGGCCGGAATGGGTTTGAAGAATCTAAGTGAGAGAGCCTCCGAGTTGGGCGGCCACGTCGATATCCGGTCGGTCGGCGGTGTCGGGACCGTAATCGAAGTTCTCCTCCCCTACTCGGGGTAGGTTATTGCCGGTGCATTTTCGAGCGCCGTGCCCACCCTCTGCAGCCAGTCTTCGACCGTGAGCCGCGCCACCCGCTCCAACAGCATATTGTCGAGCATATCTCCGACCCAACCGAACGGCGGGTCATAAGAAGCCCGGACCCGCAGCGTTGAGTCGGACGGCCCCGATCTCGAGGCCTCCAGGTCTCCGGTGAGTCTGGGAAATAGGGCCCTGGCTCCGGTGGCTCGCCAGGTGAAGGGGAGTGCGATCCCGGCGCGGGTGATCTTCGGCTGGCCAAACTTGAGGGCTACCTCTTTGGCCAGGGGTGCCTCCGGCCCCACCCGGCTCCGCAGGTCTTCCCCCCGCCGATATACGACCACGCCGAAACCCTCGATGGCGGCGAGCTCGTCAATCAGTTGTCGTTCGACCACTTCGATCGGGATGTCGACCGCGATCTCGTGCTCGACGAACATCAGCTACCTGCGACTGCCCAGAGAAGGTCCTTGATGCTGACCATCCCGACCAGGTTGCCGTTGTCGGTGACCGGCAGGTGCCGGTAGCCGGTGGCATTCATCCATGCAACAGCTTCCGAAATCTCGGTGTCGATCTCGACCGTGTCCGGAGCCGCGGTCATGATGTCACGTGCTGTGGCGTCCTCCTCGGACCGGGCCACGGCATGGACGATGTCGCGGTCTGTGACAATTCCCACGAACTCGTCGTTGACGTCGAGCACGGCCACCGACCCCACCCCTTCGGCCTCCATGAGCTTCGCCACGTCCACCAGTTTCATGCTCGGTGGGGCGGTGACGATGGCCCCGGCGACCAGTTCTGAAATGTTCACGTCTATCTCCTGATGCTTCTTGTCTTCACGGTTACAAACGGCCAGGACGGGTCGGGATCGAGATCCAAGTGCCCGACGTCCTCCCGCTTATCTCTTCGATCGAGATCGCGATGAAGGTGGCAGGCTCGGCGATCGGGCTTCTCTTTCCTCTCGAGAACGGTGAGCCGAGCTCTTCCCGATACTTGGAGAGGAGGGAGGACACCACTTGCTGAGCAAAGAGGTTGTCGTGGCGCTGGCGGGCTCGGCCGCTGACGATCACGCATTCCCAGCCGCCGTCCGCTGTCGTCTGCATGACTTCGAACGAGACCGCCGGGCTTACCTTGATGGCATCCACCCGGCGTCCGAGCCCGGTTCTGAAGCAGATCTCATTCTCGATCACTACATATGAGACGGGCGAAACATAGGGAACGTCGCCATCGATGACGGCCATGTGCCCGATCTTGCTTTCTACAAGCAGGCCGAGGGTCCTCTTCTCGCTGAGATTCTCCATGCTCCCAACGTACCGGGGCGGTGCGGTCACCAGTAGGGACCTTCGGACCTCCCCGGCGGGACCTTTTCCACGTGGTGGTCGGAGCAGTGCTCGGGGCAAAAAAATAGGCCCGGCAGTGCCGGGCCTATTTGCGATTGTCCTTGGTTAGCGGGAACGCTCGCGTGCGATATTCACCGTGAGGCTACGACCATCATGGTCCTTGCCGTTGAGTGCTTCGATTGCGGCGTTTGCGTCTTCGGCCGAAGCCATCTCGACGAAGCCGAAGCCTCGTGAGCGACCGGTTTCCCGATCGGTGATGACCTGCGCGCTGGTTACCTGGCCGTACTGGCCGAACAGCGTCTCCAGGTCGGAGTTGCTAACCGAGTATGTGAGATTCCCCACAAAAAGGTTGTTGGACATGGTGTGTTTCGCTCCTTCCAAAAAAGCGTCGGATCTTCGAGGCTTCTGACGCCTGGTCGGATCAATTTCACTATATCGGCTTTTGGATTGGCCGATGTCATAACCTTATACGGCATTTGGGGGAATGTTCCATCCAATTCGCCGTTTCGATAAGGTGAGCGCATGGGAGATCCTGCCTGTTTTCTCGAGTTCACATGTTTCGAGTGCGGTCTGATGCTCGAACCTGCCGACCGTTCCTTGGCGATTTGCCCTCGGTGTGGAGCTGATTTCGAAAGTGACGAGGTCCAGAACCCGGGGGAACCGGAACAGTGAAGGACGCCAACGTCCGACGTTTTTCTTCGCTGCACACGGCCCTGTTCCGACTCACCGGGGGGCGCATCGGTAAGCGACTGGTCGACAATGACATGCTGCTGCTCACAACGGTCGGTTCCAGCACCGGCCAGGACCATACTGTCCCGCTCCTGTACCTCGAGCACGAGGGCTCCCTCGTTGTGGTCGCTTCATACGGTGGGCGGCCCGATCACCCCCAGTGGTACAAGAACCTGCTCGCAACTCCCGAAGCAAATATTCAGATCGGCTCGGAATCGATCGAGGTCGAAGCAAGGACAGCATCCGGGGCGGAGCGGTCGCGGCTCTGGCGCGATGTGGTTCGTTCCTACGACCAATACGAGGTCTATCAGACTCGGACAGACCGCCAGATTCCGCTGGTAGTGCTCGACCCGCGATGAGGCCGAGTAGAGCCGGCGCAGGCAAGGCGTCGAAAGCTGTCGAACGATGGCATCCGGTTCGACCGTGACGAAAAGAGTGGACCGCAACGTGATCGAATCAGCCTTCCCCATAATCAGCGCTACGGACCTAAGACGGCTCCCCGATTTCTATGAGGATCTGCTCGAAGGCACCGTGACCTATCGGTTCCCGGCAGATGGCCTGCCCGAGTTCGTGAGCCTGAGCCTCGGTGCATCGACGGTGGGGATCGCCGAGGACTCGAGCGTCTCGACGTCAAAGGACCGGAGGTTCGCGCTGGGGATCTATGTGGAGGATTGCGACCGCGTGGGTGGACCTGGTGCGCGACCGCGGCCTCGAAGTAATCGAGGACCCGGCCGACCAGCCGTGGGGGGAACGAGTCGGTCGGGTAGGAGACCCCGAGGGCAACATGGTGATCCTGGGACAGCGCTAGGCGTAAAGACAATGCTGCCCCGTTCCGTGGGTTAAATTGCTTCCGTGTCGATAATCGAGGTGACCCAGCTGGTGAAGAACTACGGGGATCTCCGTGCAATCGACGGTATCAACCTTTCGATCGACCCCGGTGAAGTTTTTGCCCTCCTGGGTCCCAACGGTGCCGGTAAGAGCACGGCTGTTGAGATAATGGAGGGCCATCGGGAGAGAACATCGGGCTCGGTCGAGGTCCTCGGGTTCGACCCCGCAACCGGTGGCCGCGATTACCGGGAGAAGATCGGAATCGTTCTCCAGGAGTCAGCGGTCGAACCCGAGTTGACCGTCTCGGAGGTGATCGACGTATACGGGGATGTGTTCCCGAAGCGACGCCCGACCGGCGAACTGATAGAACTCGTGGGCCTCCAAGAAAAGACGAATGCCCGGGTAAAGACCCTTTCCGGCGGACAGCAGCGGCGCCTCGAGCTGGCTCTCGGACTGGTCGGTGACCCCGACCTGATTTTTCTGGACGAACCAACCACCGGCTTCGATCCTTCGGCTCGACGACAGGCCTGGTCGATCATCGAGAACCTGTCCAGCCTGGGCAAGACAATCCTCCTCACCACCCACTACATGGATGAGGCACAGCACCTGGCCGACCGGATTGCAATCATTGCGGCCGGGTCGATCGTCGCCGACGGAACTCCCGACACCCTCGGGGGACGGCAGCAAGCTGAGGCGAAAATCCGGTTTGCACTTCCAGACGGTGTCTCGGTGTCCGACCTCCCGGCTCAGCCTTTTGCGAGCAGCGAAGGGAAGGTCGTGTTCTCGACACAGGAACCGACCCGACTGCTCAATGAGCTGACCTCATGGGCTGTCGGGCGCAACCTGGAACTCGATTCCCTGTCCGTCGAGCGCCCGACCCTCGAGGATATCTACCTGCGGCTCGTGGGAGACGAGCCCCATGTCTGAGCGTCCGAGCGATCTCAGGCTGATCTGGCAGCAGACCCGCTACCAGAACAAGATCTTCTGGCGCACCCCCGTCGCCGCATTCTTCACCCTCGTGTTCCCCCTGATGTTTCTCGTGCTGTTCACCGCGATCTTCGGCAACGATGAAATCGAAGGCCTCGGGGTCACAACCGCGCAGTTCTTCGCACCCGGACTAGCAGTTTTTGCCGCCGCCTCGGCCTCGTACACCAACCTGGCAATCGGGACTGCGATCTCGCGCGACAACGGGATTCTCAAGCGGGTGCGCGGCACACCGTTGCCACCCTGGATCTATATCGCCGGCAGGGTTGTCTCAGCCGTCTATCTCGCCGCTATCGCAGTTGTGGTCATGATGGGTGTTGCAGTCGCGTTCTACGGTGTCTCGGTTTACTCGCGGACGATTCCCGCAATGATCGTGACGTTCCTGGTCGGCGTCGGTTGTTTCGCTGCCCTCGGGATGCTGGTCGCGGCGCTCGCACCGAATGGTGACTCGACCCCTGCAATCACCAACGCCACGATCCTTCCCATCGCTTTTGTCTCCAACATCTTCATCCCGATCGACGACCCCCCGGTATGGATGGAGCTCATCGGCAACTTCTTCCCGTTGAAGCATTTCGGAGACGCATTCCGCGCCGCCTTCGACCCCCGGCTAACTGGCACACAATTCCACTGGGACAGCATCGGCTATATGGCGCTGTGGGGAGTGATCGCGGTGATACTTGCCGCGAGGTTCTTCAAGTGGGAGCCATCCAAAGGCTCGGAGGGCAAGCGCCGGAAGAAGAAAGACGCCGTCGAAGTCAAATAGCTGAGGCGTCGAATGCGGCGCGGAACAAGCCAACCAGGGCTTTGCGGTCGACATCCTCGAGACTCTTGATGTAGACGCACGTCTTGCCGGTTGTGTGTTTGCCAAGTTCGCTCAGCATCCGGTCGCGGCCGTCGAAGTCCGTCGGCAGATAGAGGGTGATGTTTGCATTCCGCGGCGAGAATCCAACCTTGAACCAGTCGAGTTCGCGGCCGCTGTCATATCTCATATGGATTTCACCGAAGCCGACGATGCCGGGACCCCACATTCTCGGCTTCTCGCCGGTCGCGGCCGTCATCATCGCAACGATCTGGAGGGAATCCTCGCGTTTGCTGTCGTCTTCGACCTTCTCGATGAAGTCGGTGACGTCGCCATCGGTCAACTGCGTCTTGTTCACCACTATCGGTCTTGACTACCTCTCCTGGAGCCTGCTGAGGAGATTGGTCACCGAGTCCATGCTGATGCCGCCCTCCGGGAGATTTCCTGCCGGAGTCAGCCTGTCGATGACCTTGGGTAGAGCCATTGAAATCTTTGCTGCGGCTTCCTTCGGGTCGATTCCGAGCTTCTTGGCAACTCCGGCGACTGCGTCGCTGCCCAGGGCTTCTTCGATCTTGCTGGCCCCAACCGGGGAGTTTTCCCCGGTTCCGATCCAGCTCTCGAGCTGGCCCTGCAGGTTACTGCCCTTGAGCTTGGCGACGAGGGCGTCGATCCCGCCGAATTGCTCGATGAGCGCCTGAACGACTTCGGCGATTCCGCCCTTGCTACCTCCGCCCCCGAGCAGGCCAGTCAGTCGGTTGAGAATTCCCATTTCCAGATCCTTTCGAAACGTATTGGTTGGAACTTAGCGTCTGTCGATCGTGGTGGGCGAGCAGTCGGCCAGCGCCGTGCCACCCTGAGGTTCGGGTGTGACTGGTTGCCTTCATCGCTCAGGACCGAGCCATTAGAGTCCCGAATATGAAGCGGCTAATCGGCATTCTCGTCACCGCCCTGGCGATCTGGGTGGCTGAGGTAATCGTTCCCGGTCTCGATTTCATTGGGAAATGGTGGGCTTTCCTCCTTGTCGCACTAATCCTTTCGATAATCAATTCTGTGGTCAAACCCATTGTCAAGCTGCTCAGCCTCCCGGTGGTCCTGGCGACTCTCGGGTTGTTCCTTCTCGTGATCAACGCACTTATGCTCTCTCTGACAGTGTGGTTGGCCGACCCGGCACGGCTCGACCTCGGTCTCACGTCGGATGGGTTCTTCTGGGCAACCTTTCTCGGCGCCGTTGTGATCAGCATCGTCCAATCTGTTGTGAACCTCTTCATCGACGCTGACTGAGTTCGGGACGCCCGACTCTGGTTCCAGCGACCTATGGATATAGGTCCGGCATCCGGTCAGAGTGGTAGGAAGTGGATGATCCTGGGAGGGACGCTTTCATGCTGGAGAAAATTCTCAACGAACTGCCCGGCCGCGCCTGTGAGCACGAAGCAGTGGTAACGACACGAAACCATGGGCTGGAGCGGCAAGTGTGTGAGTCATGCGGTCATGTGACTGTTCGGCTTCTCGACACCACCGCGGCGGAAGAGGCACAACTGGTGGGCACTGTCCACCACCCGAGGCCAAGTCTCGCCAACGCCATGGCGGGGGAGGGCCGTCAACTCGCCGAATAGGACCGGTCGGCCAGGCCATGCGTCCGCGTCTGGCGGCTACTGCCTGAAGAGGTCCGGGAGAACACTCAGCGGCACATTGCCCTGCCCGAGGAAGATCTCGTGGAAATTGGCCATGGCCACGGGATCATCAGCCGATACCCCGTTCGCGTCCCTCAGCTCCAGAATGGCGAGCATCCCCACCATGTAGGCTGTCGCCTGACCCGGATACAGTGCATAACGCTCGATTTCGTAGTTGAAATGGTCGCCTTCGATGACCTCGGTCATTGCCTGCAATGCCTCGTCCCTGGTCCATTGGTAGTGATGGATCCCCGTGTCCACGACCAAACGCGCTGCTCTCAGAAGCTCATAGTCGAGTCGACCGAAGTCGCTCAGAGGATCGTCCCGATACACACCGGTTTCGGCGGCGAGGCGCTCCGCATACAGAGCCCAACCTTCGACATGGCCCGTGCTGGTGAGGAAGCGCTGGGGCGATGCCAGATCCGACTCCTGGGCCAGGGCGATCTGGAAATGATGGCCGGGGACTGCCTCGTGGTACGCGAGCGACTCCATCGTGTATCGAGCCACCTGCTGACCGCCCGTCCCCGCATGAAACTGCCCCGGGCGAGTCCCGTCCGATGCAGGAATCAGGTAGAAGGCCACGGGGCCGGGGTCGTTGACGATCTCCAGCGGAGTGCTCGGCACGGTCTTGAAGTAGGGATCGGACCAATCCGACGCATTCTCGATGATCGTTGCGTAGGCGTCGACTACTTCGCCTCCTGACACAAAGCCGCCGCGGTTTGCCGCAAGCTGCCGGAACTCGGCGACGCTGAGCTCACCAAAGCCCGAGGCCACAGCCAGGTCCTGCATTTCACCCTTGATCCGATCGGCTTCATCGAGACCGATCTGATGGATCTCTTCCGGTGATAGCTCGGTCGAGGTGTGGCGGCCGAGAAGGTGCCGGTAGAAGCTATCTCCGCCCGGAAGGGCGCCAACGCTGAGGACTTGGTGCTGTTGACCGATACCGCGCAGGTGCTCGATCAGGTCTTGCCATGCCGGTATGAAGCTGGCGGCAAGTTCTGAGCGGGCCCGGTCGACATATCCACTCCCGGTCTCCGCATCGAGGTCAGCAGCCTGGATCCGATCTTCGAACGCAGCGAGAAGTGCCATGCGTTCGGGGTCGCCCCCGGCGATGTCATCTTCGAGCTGGCGGATGGTGATATCGATCAGGTACCCCGCGGGAACGGCCCCAGCAGCTTCGGCTTCCACCATCCAAGCGATCACCTGTTCGACCTGCGCCGGGACGGCTGCCAGTCTCGCAATGTACGCCTCGATCTCATCGGGGGCCGTCAGCGGATGCACCGACATGAACAGGCTCATCAAGTCTCCGTTGTAGCTGTTGATCAGGAAATGGACCGGCCACTCCAGCAGCCGGAACCCATTTGCCGCGATTGCGTTATCCAGATGCCACTCGAAGGCCTTGTAGGTGATCTGCTGATCGGGAGAGAGGGTCTTGGGGTCGAAGGAGCGCAGCCGCGACAGCACCGATTCCGAGACCTCCGTTGTGGCGAGGATGTACTCCGGCGAGAGGTCGTCGAGTTGGTCGGGGCGGGTCCCATACCGGGCATCCAATCCGAGGACGGTGACCAACTGGGGCCTTCGCTTTGTCCACTCTTCGAACGAGCTCTCCACGAAATCGTCGAACGATTCTGTGACTGCCGGACCGTGGGTAGATGCCGTTGTGGACGTGACGGCGCCGGTTGCGGCAGTGTTTTCTGTCACCCCCGCGTTCGAAGTGCAAGCCGTCACGAGGACAACGAGAACAAACGCCGCCGCTGGTACCTGGAGCCTGGTCATCAAAGAGTCATGTGGCCACGGCCCGGTTCCATGTCCTACCCATGACCTGAGGGGAGACACGTTAGATTCAGCTCCATGGATCGGGAAAGGGAGCAGCACCGCATCGCCCGGACTTTGTTCGCCTCGCTGGTGATCGTGTTCGGCCTCCAATCGTTGCGCTTCCTCTTCGGCTCACTGAGCTGGTACCTGCGGGACACCCTCGGTATCGGCGTGCTCGACCTGATCCCGATTGCCTTTGCACCATTTCTACTCTCGGGACTGGTCCCGCTGCTGGCGAAGTGGGTCCCGTTCGAGCGTGTGATGTTTTCGGCAACGCTGCTACTGGTGCTCGCACGACTCGTGAACCAGATCTCCGCCGATCCGCTTGTCGACTTCTGGTCTTCGTCGGTGGCCACTCTTGCCTTTGTCGGACTGCTTCCACTTCTGTTCGGACTGGGCCGCTCGGCAATGGTGGGAGGGCTGCTCATCGGGCTCGCCATAGATTCGGCGATCAAAGGGCTGGGTCTGAGCCTCGATCTCGCCTATCAGCCTGGTTGGAGGTCGGTCGTTGCAGTTGTCGGGCTCGGTCTCGGCATCGCCTGGGCTTTCAACAATATGGGAGCGCTGGAGAAAGCCGGTGCCGGCCACGTCGCCAGCATTTCTCTGCTCGGGCTCGCACCGTTCTTGTTCCTCCAGATGCTCCTCCTCCAGTCCCAGGGTTGGACGTCGGCGGTCACCGGTGTGTCTGGGCCGACCGCCCAATTGCGCATCGCAGTTCTCAACGCGCTCGCCGTGTTCCTCGCCTACCGCCTCGCGGGCAATCGGACGATGTTCGGCCTGTGTCTCGGTCTCGTCGTAGGCGCGGTACTTGCGGCCGAAGGTGATGGCACCGTCTACAACATTCTCAGTCTCGTTGCGATCCCGGCCGCCGGTGTGGTCTGGGCGGGTCTCGTACCGGGGCCGGACGAACCCCGGATCGGGGCGTCGTCTTTCTATCTGATCGCCGGTGCCTCCCTCTTCCTCGCTTTCGGGCTCGCCTATTACGTGCCGCTGGACATGAATCTGGGTTTTGACGCCCCGGCGGTCAGGATCGCGGCAGGCGTCGTTCTCGCTGCTCTCGGCGGCGCGGCGATGACCCGCCAGCAATCCGGCTTTCTTTCGGGGCACACCGATTGGGGTTTCGCTGCAGTAGCGGCTGTGCTCCCGCTGCTGGCATTTTCAGCCGCCCTCGGGGCCGAGACCGAGTCCCTTGAGGCATCTGAAGGCCCTATTCGGTTCGTCTCGTACAACGTGCACTCCGCCTTCGACATCGACGGCAACCTCGACGTTTCCGGAATCGCCGAAGTGATTGCCGATACCAGGGCCGATGTGGTCGCCCTCCAGGAGGTGTCGCGCGGCCAGCTTCTCAGCGCCAACACCGACCTGCTGACCCTCCTCCAACTCGAACTCGGCTTCGAACATGTTGCCTTCTTCGGCACCACCGATCCGGTTTGGGGAAATGCGATCCTGAGCCGGTACCCGATCATCGATGTTGCCACTGACTACCTGCCGAGGGTCGGAACGCCGATGCGACGCGGCTCTCTTGGTGCACTTGTCGCGATCGGCGACCGCGAGGTCCTGGTTATCAGCACCCACCTCCAGCACGTCAACGACTCCGACGTTCACGACGAAGATCCCGAAGCCGACCTGTTGCCGGTGCATACCGAACAGATCAAAGTGATCCTCGACCAGTGGGCGGGCCAAACACCGGCAGTCTTGATGGGCGACTTCAACGCAAGACCGGACTGGGCCCAGATTGCAATTATCAATTCGGCCGGGTGGGTGGATACATGGGCAGAAGAAGGTTCGGGTGACGGGTTCACGTCCAATGCCTCCGACCCCCGCTATCGGATCGACTACATATTCCATACCGGGGACATGAGAGCGGCCGATGTCGGGGTCATCCAGTCGACGGCATCGGACCACTTTGCCGTAGTGGCCGACCTCAACTTCGAGTGAGCGACTGGACCGAGCAAGTCGGTGAGCCCGGTCTCGAACGAATTGCGGCGTCGCTCAGGGAAAGGAGGGACCGCCTTGCAGGCGAACTGGTACGCCTGACCGAGCCTCCCGAGCAGGGTGCGGGCGTCGGGTTCGGGAAGCGGGTCGGCGACGGGACGTCGGAGGCGGTCGAGCGAATCAGCACAACGGCCACGGCGAGGTCGATCGCGACCTCGATCCACGAGATCGACGTTGCTCTCCAACGGGTCGAGGGGGGAAAATATGGCGTCTGCGAGGTTTGTGGCGGGCCAATTCTCGCAGAGCGATTGGAAGCCCTCCCGGCGACATCGACCTGTATGAAGTGTGCCACCGCCCGATAGTGCCTGAAAGAGCCCAGCTCAGGTATCGAGCTTTCGGTAGCTACCTCTGAAATGGACCAGGGGATCGGCGAGGTCGGCATGGGAGGTCTCGTCGATTCTGCCGACAAGGATTCCCGACCACCCGATTTCCTCGATTGTCTGCAACGAGCAGAAAGCGCGGTCGGGCATCGCCGTCAGAGTCGGCCCCCAGTTTGACCGTTCCCAGTCTGCGCTGGCGAACATCCCTCCCGGGCTGGGCCTCAGACCAGCGAATACTTCGGCTAGCCCATCATGGCCATGTCTGCAGATGTGGACCACGAACTTTCCCGTCTGCGAAACGACATCGAACAGGTCGGAGTTGGGACCGACTGCAGCATAGAGAAGCGGAGTAGCGCCTTCGATGGCAAAGAGCGAAGAAACCGTAAGGCCGGTCTGTGTTTCTTCGTTCCCTGAGGTGAGGATCGTGACCGGAGACGCGAGACGGCCCCTGAACCTACGCAACCGGTCGTCACCTTCGGGGGAAAAGGGATTGTCACTGTGAATCACGACCTCGATTGTGGCACGGAATACGCAACGACCGACCTGTCGGCTAGCTTTGCGGTAACCAACTGAAGGAGAACCAATGGCTTTGGATAGCACCGGATCGGCCCACTGGGAGGGCGACCTCATGACCGGAAATGGCGTGGCAAACCTCGACTCATCGGGGGCAGCGGGGCCGCTACCGATCAATTGGAAAGCCCGCGCCGAAGAGCACGGCGGAACCACCAGCCCTGAGGAATTGATCGCAGCAGCACATGCCTCCTGTTACAGCATGGCGTTCTCCAACATGCTCGCCAAAGCCGGCACACCGCCTGTTTCGCTCGACACGTCGGCGACTGCGACCTTTGTCCCCGGCGAAGGAATTACGGGAATCACCCTCACTGTCAAGGGAGTTGTCCCCGATATCAGTGACGAGGACTTCCAGGCAACAGCCGAAAATGCCAAGGAGAACTGTCCTGTGTCCAAGGCGCTGGCCGGCAACGTCCCGATCACTCTGGACGCCTCTCTCAACCCGGCGTAGGAACAGACCTCCGGATGCGTCTCGGGGTAGCCGCTGCCCTCGTCGATGGGCGCCTCGTCCCGGGCGACGTCGAGGTAGAGGGGTCATCGATCGCGGCGGTCGGGATTGACGGGGGAGGAAGCGGTGTCGCCCTTCCTGGATTCATCGATATCCACACCCACGGCTACGACGGTGTCGACTTTGCGTTCGCCAGCCCCGACGAGATGCGGGATGTGTCGCTTGCCCTGACCGCGACAGGGGTGACCGCTTTTCAGCCGACTCTCCTCACGCTCACCGAGAAGGAGTTCCGGGATGCATTGTTGGCCCACGCCGCCGCCGACTACGAAGGGGCGAGCTTTCTCGGCACCCACCTCGAGGGACCTTTTCTATCGCCCGAGTATCCGGGAGCCCATGACCCCGGCCTGCTGCGAACTCCGGATCTAGGTCTCTGTCGCCGGTTGCTCGAATCCGGGGTAGTGGGCCAGATGACGCTCGCTCCAGAATTGTCCGGTGCATTCGAGCTGATCGAGATCTTGGGCCAGGCGGGTGCAGCAATCGCCGTCGGCCATTCCGACGCCGACGCTGCCCTGGCCCATCGTGCTTTCGACGCGGGCGCCAGGATCCTGACTCATGTGTTCAACGCCTGCCGCCCCTTCTCCCATCGTGATCCCGGGATCGGCGGTGTGGCGCTGACCCGGCCGGATGTGTTTATCTCCGCAGTCGTCGACAATGTGCATCTGAGCAAGGAAGCAACTCTGCTCGCCATGGCGGTAGGCCCCGATCGATTTCTCGTCGTCACCGATGCGATGTCGGGCGCAGGCAGAGGAGACGGCACTTTCCAACTCGGGAACAAGGAGGTCTCGGTGCACAAGGGAGAGGCGCGACTCGCTGACGGCACAATCGCCTCGAGCGTTCTGACCATGGATGCAGCTTTGCGAAACCTAACCGAACTTGGTTGGGACCTTCCGAAGGCTTCAGCGGCCCTGGCAGCCACGCCCGCCCGTGCGATTGGCCGGGCCGACCTCGGGTCGATCAGAGTGGGTAACAGGGCAGATATCGCTATCGTCGACGACGATCTGAAAGTAGTCGCCACTTATGTCTCCGGTGAAGAGCGATATCGGCGGTGAAGACCGTCAGGCCCTGGATCCGGCGACTCCGGTTGGCGAATACGCCCGAGATATCGGTTAGCCTGGCCGGGCAAATCGGGGTTTTCCTGCCGCAACCCTTCCTTGGTCAGAGGTAACTGTCCTGAAGAAACCGGGGATGGATAACTCCCCGGCGGTTGCACCATCCTCCTTAGGTTGAGTCGACCATGTGTCGATAGCTTAAGGTCGTGACGACTCTCAAGGATCCACCGGTCAAGTCTGGCCAATTGCCGGCCCCACCGGCATTGTTACCCGTGAGGTCGAGGCGCAGCAATCTCCAGGGCGACATCGTCGGCGGCGTTCTGGCAGTCACTTTTTTCGTTCTCGTTGCAATTCTCGTCTGGGGATTCGTATGGCAGCGAGAGGTTCTCCAGGCGGCGGCGCTAGACCGGGTCACCGGGGTGGCGGCGGCACAGACAGAGCGCGTCGACGAATTCCTCGATGAAGGTTTGAACCACGCCGAGATGCTCGCGACTCGGGATCAGCTAGTCCGCGGCCTCCCCGGCGGGGAAGGTGGCAACGGCCCGGCCGGGGTCCAGAGGGCAATCGATGAGTATGTCGGCGTCGCCCGCGACGTCGCCTGGGTGACGGTGTATTCGGCGGACTTGGAGATCGTTGCGAGCACCAGCCCGACTCCGGTCCGAGTCAATGCCGACTACCTCGCCCGGGCGCTGCGGGGGAGTGTTGTGGGCAACGTGATTGCAGGGGATGTCGAGAACTTGCATCTCGTCGGGTTGGGTGTCGGCAATCCCGCCGATCCCCGTGGTGTGGTTCTGGTCGCCCAGTCGATGGCGCGACTCAATGCGATGACTCTTGACTACCGCGGGTTGGGTAAGACCGGGGAGACAACCCTCGCCCGCGCCGTGGAGGGCGGGGTCGAGTTTCTGACTCCGCTTCGTTTCGATCCAGATGCTGACCTCTCGAGAGTTGTTTCGGAGTCAAGTGTCGACGTGACAGTAATCCGGATCCTCAACGTTGGCTCGGTCCAGTCCGATGACGGTGTCGACTACAGGGGCGTGCCGGTAGTGGCGGCTGGTTCACTGCTCGAGCCGGCAAATTGGATCCTCGCCGTCGAACTCGACCGTGATGAGGCCATGGAACCGTTGGACAGTTTCGTGCGGGCTGGACTCTTTGCCCTTGTCGTTGGTTCACTGCTCGCCGCTGCGCTGGCGTGGAGAGTTTCCCAACAGATTCGTCGCCCGATTTTCGAGATGAGAACCGCAGCTCTGGCCATTGCCACCGGAAATCGCGACACGGTGGTGCCCAACAACCGCAACGATGAGATCGGAGAGCTCGTCGATGCTTTCAATATCATGACAGCCGAGTTGAACAGTCTGACCGGCGGTCTCGAAGCACAGGTGGCGGTCCGCACGGCCCAGCTCGAGGAGAAGAACAGCGAGTTGCGCGATCTGATGGCGGCCAAAGAGACATTCCTTGCGGGGGTGTCCCACGAAGTCAGGGGCCCGCTGACGGCGATGATGGGCTTCATCGAACTTGCCCGGGACGACTCGATTGCAATGACCGAAGAAAGCGGGCCGATGCTCGCAGCGGCCATGCAGCAGGCCGACGAAGTGTTGATTCTGATCGAGGACCTCCTTGCCGCCGCTCGCGCCGAATCGGGGACACTGCGAGTGGCGGCTGTGCGGGTTGACCTCCACGCCCAGGTAGAACAAGTCAAGGAGGGGCTCTCGCCAGCTCAAAGTGACCTCATTGATTTACGTCTGGGGGACGCCGTAGCCCTGGGCGACCCAGCCCGGATCCGCCAGGTTGTGCGAAACCTCGTAAGCAATGCATTCAGGTACGGCGGCGAGCAGGTCCGACTCCGCACTTACAGTGAGGCGAATACCGTGAGGCTGGTTGTGGAGGACGATGGCGACGGGATCCCATCATCCGACCGGGAGAAGGTCTTCCATCCGTTTGCACAATCCGAGGGGCGACGCAAGGTAGAGGATTCTGTTGGAATCGGCCTTCATGTTTCACGGCAACTGGCGGAACTGATGTCCGGGCAGCTCAATTACCGATACGAGGACGGATGGAGTGCCTTCACCCTCATCCTTCCCCGGTTTATCGAAGACTGACTTGTAATCCTGTACGGGTCTATAGTGCTCGATGTCCCTTACGCAGACCGGTCCGTCTACAGTAAGGGGTGAAATGGATTTTTCACATTACAGCGACGAGCCGGTCCAGCTTGCAGTCGACCTGGTCAACTCCCTCGACCCGATCAGCCAGGTGGAGAAACTGGAAACACCAGCGGACATCTCCGCCCTTGTCGGTGATCGGACGTCGGGATGGGCCGAAGCCGAGTTAGACCCTACCGACAGAGATCTCAAGGAGATTCGGTCGTTGCGAAAACAACTTCGTGGGGTCTTCGAGACGGATGACGAGACTGAGGCGGCCAGAATCCTCAACGCGGTGCTCGGCCAGGTTGGCGCGACCCCGCGTATCAGCGTCCACGGCATCGGACCCCACCTCCACTTCGAGGCCTCGGGGGAGAGCGTTGCCCGCTGGCTGGGGGCCGTTACCGCAATGGGCCTCACCACCGCCCTCATCGAAGGAGGTTTCGAGCGGTTCGGGACTTGCGACTCGAAGACATGCGACGATGCCTACGTCGACACCTCTCGCAACCGGTCGCGGCGCAACTGCTCGGAGAAATGCACCACCAGGGAAAATGTCGCCGCCTACCGCTCGCGACTCAACAATTGAGTGGAAGGCGCTCCGCGAGTGCTGAACTGACACGGTCCGCCATGGCAATCGTTCTGGCGGTTCTAATCGTGGCTTGCGACCCGGCCGCTACACCCCAGACCACCGCCCCGCCCGCCGACTCGCCGGTGACCACTCGAAGTGTGACATCTCCTCGGTCGACCACGTCCACAGTGGCTGTGACCACGACCACTGCCCCGGCCCCACCAACCACCGTCGCCGAGCGGGGCTGGTTGGTCATCCACGGCACAGGAGACGTCAATCTCGATGGTGATGTGATCAGAGCCTTGCGCACCAACGGTTATGGCCATGCCTGGTCGGGGCTGGGTGGTCTCTTCGGCGCTGATGACCTGACCATCATCAACCTCGAGTGCTCACCATCGCCCGACGGACCTCCTGAGCCGAAGGAATTCGTGTTCGCCTGCGACACCGAGGCATACCCCGCGGCGGTCGAGGCAGGCATCGATGTGGTCAATCTCGGCAACAATCATTCACAGGATCACGGGAAGGCGGCGATGCTGGAGGGAAGGCGCATTCTCGAAGGCGTCGGGCTGAACCCAATCGGTGCGGGCTGGAATGAGGCCGAAGCGGGCAAGCCCGCATTTTTCGACCTCAACGGTTGGCGGGTTGCCGTCATCGGATTCGGCGGTGTCTTCCCGCATGAGGGGTGGTTCGCCACTCCCGACAGGCCCGGCATGCGCGACGGCGACACTATCGATCGCATGGTTGACGCAGTTGAGTCCGCGGATCGATTCGCCGACATCGTGATCGTCACCATCCACTGGGGGGTCGAACTAGACGACAGGCCCCGTCCCGAGGACGCGGAACGCGCCCGAGCGATGATCGCGGCGGGAGCGGATGCAATCTTCGGTCATCACCCCCACCGCCTTCAGTCGCTGGAAATTGTCGACGGTCGGCCGGTGGCGTGGTCGCTGGGAAATTTCGTATGGCCCAGCCTCTCCCTTGCCGGGTCGACCACAGCGGTCGCTCGGGTTGTGGTTTCACCTGATGGCGAGATCGATGCCTGTCTCATCCCCGCATTCATCGAGTCGCCCGGGCACCCGGTACTCACAGGAGAACCGGAGTGCGGCCCCGGATCGGCGCCGTAGGCCCCAAATTTAGCCTCCGGGTAGGTTGCTAATTGGTGAAGACGTGTGTGGTCCACAACGTCCCACTGCCGTCGACCCAGACTCCGACCCCGATGTGGGTGAAGTCGCCGAGCATGTTGGCGTTGTGCCCGGAGCTAGCGGTCAGGCCGCCGAATATCGAAGATACCGACCCTCCCACCCCGACATTCTCCCCCACCGAACTCCACGGCGGCAGGAATCTGCTGAGGTTGCTGTGGGAAAGCCCCCCGTTGGCTGCCATTTGTTGTGACCACGCTCGAGCCTCGGCATCGAGACTCGAGTTGCGGGTCAAAGCTGCAAGGCCGTTGGCCGTGCGGTGGGAGTTGATTAGCGAGACGAAGGACGTTTCATGTCCCGAGTTGAAACCGCCTGACGGCGGGGCAGTTGTTGTAACCGGAGCTCGAGTTGTGGTTGTGGCGGCGGCCGGAGGTGCGGTGGTTGTGGAGGCTTCCTCGGCGGCTGCCACCGATGACGAGGTGGTTGCATCTGACACGACCTGAGCAGCTCCGGTCTTGACGTAAGTGGTTGTGGGGCTCTCGTCTGGAAGGAGGTCGGTGATCTCGGCCGAGGCGGCGGTGGTGGGCGGTGCGGCAAAGACCGCCTGGGAGAGCACCTCAGGGCTTTGTATCAGGTCAGCCTCATCCTGTGCGGCAAGCGCGAGAACCGCAGAAGTGAGAACTGCGATTGCTATGCCGGCAGCAAGGCGTGAGTTCATTCGTTCCTCCCGGTCGGGGTCTGGGACGGGGTCGGCAAGGCTAACCGATAGCTGAGATATGTAAAACGCGAAAGTGAGTTGATGGCGCGATACTGCCGGGCATGAGCCTCGACGAGTACCGCTCCACCAACCGCGACAACTGGGATAGCCGGGTCGACATTCACTACGGATCCGACACGTACGGGGTCGAGCGATTCGGCTCTGACCCTGACCACCTCTCCGATGTGGTCGCTTTCGATCGGACCAACCTCGGAGACGTGAAGGGGAAGAGCTTGCTCCACCTCCAGTGTCACATCGGAACGGACACCATCTCCTGGAGCCGGCTCGGTGCCACAGCCACTGGTGTCGACTTTTCCGAGAAGGCGATTGCCGCGGCGAAGCGGCTCAGTGCCGACTCGGGGACTGCGGCCCGGTTCGTTGTCTCCGAGTTGTACGACACTCCCAGGGCACTTCCGGAGAAGTTCGACGTCGTTTACACCGGCGTCGGTGCGATCAACTGGCTCCCCGATATCAGAGGATGGGCCGAGGTGGTGGCAGCGATGCTCGAAGCGGGAGGTACTTTCTATATGCGCGAGGGCCATCCGCTGATGTGGTCGCTCGACTGGGAAGATCCGGAGAACAAGCTCAGCCTCATCTACCCGTACTTCGAAGGCGAGCCGAACGTGTTCGAGGAAGAAAGCACCTACGCAGGCGAGGGAGTGGTGACGAGTCCCAAGACATATGACTGGAACCACGGGATCGGAGAGACGCTCACCGCACTCATCGACGCCGGATTGCGTATCGATCGAGTCGACGAATACGAATTCTGCGAATGGCAGGCAATGGAGGACATGATCGTTGACGGGGAAGGACACTGGCGTCTTCCACCCGGGCGTCCCCGGATTCCCCTCATGTGGTCGGTGCTGGCTACGAAGGTTTGACTTCGCGCCAATTCGCGCTCAAGGAAGTCGTTGCCCGGTTCGATAACCCCTGGTAGCTAGAAAGTTCCTCCTGCGAAAGGCTCCGGTTGATCCCGGGGCCTTTCGTGTTTGGGGTTTATCCCGTGATCTTGGACACGATTTCGGCGACCGGGTACAGCAGCGAGGTTGTGGTGTCGGGGACATCCAGAGGGACCCATGACCCACCGGTTACCCGCCAACGCGCCGTCCAGTTGTACGACACCTCGAAGATGTACCCCGACTCGTCCTTCACCTCGTACACGTGACGGGCGATCCCGTCGGGATAGCCGGCCAGCGCTGGCCCGTCTGCGGGGAACGAGTCGACGACGCCGTCTCCCCAGGCCACCACGACACCGGCAACCTCGATCTCTACCTCCAGACTCAGGCCGCCAGCCACCAGGCTGGCCGTGTGGTTTTCGGGGATCGTGATACCGGCATGTGTCTCCAGCCCGGTGACCCCATTGCCGGCGGGCGGGCTCAGGTCCGGTTGGGGAGGCGGATGGAGATAGGCAGTCACATAGTCCCAAATTGCGCCAGACGGGTCCACGGAAGGACTTGGCTCCGAGGTGCAGCGGGGAATCCGGTCGGTCGCATATGCGATTCCTCCCGGTGTCGACGGATCGGGGTCCCACCCGAGAATCGAATCACCGTTGACGAAGACATTCAGATGGATCCAATTGGTCGATGCCGAAGTGAGGTACCAGCAGTCACCGAGAAGATCGGTTCCCACCGCCGGGGAGAGCACCGCCGGAACCTGGCTGTCGCCGGCGTAGTCGACAACGTCCCCACCAGAAAGCCGACAACGGGTGACTATGTGTTCTTCAAGCGTGAGTGGATCGGTCACGGTCTCAACCCAGCACGAGACGAACTCTTCTGCTGCCGCCGGAACCGATAGCAGCGTCAGTGCGAGAGCTAGGGCAGCGAATCCAGCTGAGCGTCGCAATCATTCTCCCAGAGGTCGTTTCGATTCACCCACGACGAAACCGTTCGCCAACCGTGGAGAGTCCAACGCAGCACTTGGACGGACGTTGAAACACCGGCTCGAAAGTCGACCGTGAGAGTTCCCCATACCGCAGTGCAGGTCTCATCGGCTCGGAGTAATTCAAGTCCTGACAGATGAATCGCCGAAATGGTGGGTGGGGCGTCGAACGTCATTTCGCCAAAAGCTGACGTCGCGGCTTCGAACCTGCTTTGGCTGGCGACCACTTCTTTGATCCGTTCCTCGTCCTGGTTGTAGATCCCTTCGAACCAGCCGAACCACAGTTCGAGGAGAATCGCTTCAGCCTCTTCCACGGTTTCGATCACATCGGTGCTTCCCACCGCTCCGGTTGTGGTGGTGACGTCGCCGGTTGTCGTGGTGGGATCTGTTGTGGTGGTTGTCGGGGCGGCCTGAACCGTGGTTGTGGTTGGGCTGGTGTCGCCGCGGGGCCAGAGCACCCAGACACCGATGGCCAGGGCAATCACAATCAGGCCGGTAATCCACCGTCCAAACATCTCGATTTCGAATCTAGGCGGCTCGCTCGTCCCCGTGAAGGGGTCCGCCGGAGAACGCGAAATCGTTTCTCCGCCAGGTCGGTAACGTAGGGGAGCAAGGTCTCAACGAAACCAGAAACGCTACGAACGGAGCCTCCTATCAAATCTCTATTCAAACTCCTCGCCATTCTCGGCGTCGTCGGGTTCGTCGCCAGCTACCTGAACGGGAAGAAACTCGAATACGCGGGGCTCACCGAGTCTGAGGCCCGGCGGAAATTCGAGGAGAAGCTTGCGCCGAAAGTCGGCGAGGATAAGGCAGCGGAGATTGCCGACCAGGTCATCCCCAAGATGAAAGAGCGCGGTGTGATCGTCGACGACCCCATCGCCGAAGCGGTGGACGAGATGGTCGACGACATCCGCACCTCCACTAGTGGGGCTGACGGGAGCTAATTACCCGGCAGCGGGTGGGCCTCGCTCCGTATGCTCCCCTGTTGTGAACCTTCCAATCGAACAGATCGACACCCGCTCGGTCGAAGAGGCAAAACTGAAATCGCTCCACCAGCTCTATATCGAATGGGATAGCGAGTGGTTTCCCGACGACCCACCGACTCCCCTGGCGAAACGGCTGGCAGAGTGGCGGCATGTCAAAGAACTCGAGGACATCCCGCGTTGGGTGGTTTGGGATGGCGACCGGGCCGTCGCGACGGCAGGGGTGTATCTGCATCGCACCCAGGATCTCGAGAACGCCTGGAGTTGGATTTTCGTATCTGCTGAATATCGCCGGAGAGGATTGAGCAGTTCTCTTGCCCTGAAGCCTGTCGAATATGCGATGGCCGACGGTAGGAAGCGGATTGGCACCGGCCTCCCCGAAGGAAGCGAACAGGAAATACTGCCGGTACGGGCCGGCATGAAGAAGGCCTACAACGAGCGCGTCAGCCAGTTGAAGGTGTCAGATCTCGACTTCGAGATGATGAGGCAGTGGGTCGAGCGAGCCTCCGAGCGCGCCGGCGACTACGAGGTTCTCTTTCTCCCGATGCCAGTCCCCGAAGAGCACCGGGCAAAGTTGATCGAGGTAATGGATGTTATGAACACCGCCCCCCTCGAAGACCTGGACGAGGAGCCAACCCGGTGGGACGAGGCGATGCTCAGCGATACCGAACAGGCGGAGGCACAAAAGCAGAATTACATCTACACCTTTGTTGCTCGGCACAAGCCGACGGGAGAATTCGTCGGAATCACGTCACTGGTCTTCCAGGAACTGCACCCGGCAAAAGCCCAACAGTGGGACACCGGGGTGCATCCCGAGCATCGCAACCGTGGCCTGGGTCGCTGGCTCAAAGCCACTGCTGCTCTGAAATTCTTCGGCGAACACCCTGAAGTCGAGGTGATCGAGACCGAGAACGCAGACTCGAATGACCCGATGCTGAACATCAACGTGGCGATGGGGTACAAACCCTCGATGAAGCACATCATCTACCAGGGCCCTATCGAAGGCGTGGCTGTTTACCTGAACGGCTGACCCGTTTCGAACCAGGGCGGAGCGGCGAGTAGTTTGCTCATCATGCAACGACTTGTTCCAGAATCAGATCCGCTCTCTCCAATGGCAATGGCCGGGGCAGACTTCAGGGAGGCAGGTGGCCGCCCCTGGGTGGTGGTCAACTTCGTGACTTCGGTCGATGGGGCAACGACCATCGACGGCGCGAGCACCCGTTTGGGCGATGACGAGGACATGGCAGTGTTCCAGGCTCTCCGGGCGGTTCCCGATGTGATCCTCGTCGGGGCCAGCACGGTGATCGTCGAGGACTATCGCCCGGTCGCCCTTGACGAGGAGCGGAGGCGGTGGCGTACGGAGCAGGGGATGAGCCCGGTTCCGAAGCTGGCGATCGTTTCGGGGACGATGTCGCTCGACGTGGATCAGCGGGTCTTCTCCGACTCCGAATACAAGCCTTTGGTCATCACTGGCCCTAATGCAAACCCCGGCCGACTCGCCCTGCTCGGGGACGCAGCCGACGTGGCGATCTTGCTGGAGATGACCCCGCAAGCGATCCTCGAACGGCTCGCCCCGGCCAAAGTGGTCCTTCTCGAAGGTGGGCCGACGCTCACCGGGCAGTTCGCCCTTGCCGGCCTCGTCGACGAGTTGAACCTGACTCTCTCACCGGAACTGGTCGGCGGAGACTCCAAGCGACTTGTCGGCCATGCCAATCTCAAGCCGCCGCTCGGGATGCGCCTGGAGCGGGCGGTTGCGGGAGACAGGATGCTGTTTCTGCGCTACTTGAAGGCTTAGTGGCCCGTCGCTGAAATACCGGCGGAGTCTCTCCGGCCCTCGACCCCCCTGGCGGCGTCCAAAATGCTCGCCGCAGCTCCCGGCTGCGACTGCGCTTTTCTCCTTGCCAGATGGAGCCGATGACTCGGAGACACTATCGCCCTATTGCAGCGACAGCCCACTAGCCCTACAACAGGTTTTGCAGGTCGATGTCACAGCTGGGATGGCGCAGCTTGGCCAGTCCGCGGGCTTCGATCTGGCGAACCCTCTCCCTTGTGGCGTTGACCACCTTGCCGACATCGGAAAGGGTCCATGGTTCATCACCGTCGAGACCGAACCTGAGCCAGAGCACCTGCTGCTCCTCGGTGTCGAGTGCTTTGAGTGCCCTCACCAGCCGTTCCCGTCGCCAGGCCGCGGCGGCACTTTCTGCGGGATCGTCGGCGTCGGAGTCGTGTACGAA
The DNA here is from genome assembly GCA_041742825.1 of Acidimicrobiia bacterium. Lineage (GTDB taxonomy): Bacteria > Actinomycetota > Acidimicrobiia > Spongiisociales > ZC4RG35 > MA-ANB-1. The sequence continues at coordinate 104,486 of JBGTNX010000115.1, forward strand.
ATCCTGGAGTGAGGCGTCACCCTCCTCATTGACCGGCTTGTCCAGCGACACGGTCTCTGCCGGGGCTTCCATCGCCATCAGCACCCGCTCTTCATCCAGGCCCGACGCTTCCGAGATCTCCTCGAGTGTGGGTGCGCGGTGGAGGTTGTCGTACAGGACCTGTTTGGTGTCCTGGACGGTGCGGACCACGTCGACCATATGGACCGGGAGCCTGATAGTCCGTCCGTTGTTGCCGAGTCCGCGGGTGATTGCCTGACGGATCCACCAGGTTGCGTATGTGGAGAACTTGAAGCCCTTCCTCCAGTCGAACTTCTCGACCGCCCTGATCAGCCCGAGGTTGCCTTCCTGGATGAGGTCGAGAAGGTCGAGTCCGCGGCCTGTATAGCGCTTTGCGATCGAGATCACGAGACGGAGGTTGCATCGGATGAAGGTCATCTTGGCTTCCTCACCGTCGGCGATGAGTCGCATCAAATTCGGGCGATCGGCCGCTCCGTAATCGCCGGAATCGAGCATTTGCCGGGCTTTCTTACCACGCTCCATGTCCCGGGCGAGGTGGACTTCGTCTTCGGCGGTGAGCAGGAAATGTCCGGAGACTTCGTCCAGGTAGATGCCGACTGTGTCGGATGAACTCGAGCCTCGTTCGGGTTTCACATCGTCTGCCCTGATGGCCATTTCTTTCGCCGGCCTCCTCAAACAAACCTTGTGGAAAACTAACCCCCCGGGGACCATCTGGCAAACGGTTTTGCCCTCCGCGAGCCCGGATTTGCCCTGTAGGAAGCCAGGATCGTTACCATTTCGGACTCAGTGTCACGGCGTACCCAGTTTCGATTGCGTGTGGCACTCACCATCATATGGGCCGCCTGGACCGGTTGGTCGTTGCTCGGACAGACCTCGCCCTACACGCTCCAGGTGATCGACGATGCCGGAGTGCCGATCGCGGCCGCGGTTGTGGATGTCGGAGGCGACCAGGCGGGCACCACCGACCCCGAGGGCATGGTTGAGATGGAGTGGAACCGGTCGAGTCGCGTCCTCGAAGTGAGCGCGCCCGGGCACATCGCGAGGATGGTCACGCTCGATGAGAGCCCCGGGGAAGTCTTCAATGTCGTCCTCAACGCCCGGGTGCTCCGGGGACGTGTCGTCGACGAGGCGGGAGAAGGTGTTGCGTCGGCCCGGATCTCAGCAGGGCCGGCAACAGCCGTCACGGATGAGGAAGGCCATTTCCGGCTCCGCGGTGCCGAGCCAGGCCCGGTCACGGTGTTCCGCCCGGCGTGGGTTCCGGAAGACTTCATCTGGGATGGTGGACCTGGTGAGAACGTGGTCGCCATCGAGCCATTTGCCGCCCGTGCGGTCCATATCTCGGGTGATGCAGTCGCCAACGAATTCGAAGCCTTCCTCGACATGGCAATGACAACCGAACTCAACGCGCTGATGATCGACTTGAAAGACGAGTCGGGGCACATCTGGTACGACAGCACAGACCCCACAGCGATCGAAGCGGGAGCGGTTTCGACGGTGTACAACCTGTCCGATGTGGTCTCGCAAGCCGATGAGCTGGACCTCTACGTCATTGGCCGGTTGGTGATCTTCCAGGACCCGGTAGCGGCCCGGAGCATCCCCTCGATGGCCGTCTGGGACTCCGAGCTCAATGAGCCGTACAGCGCCAACGGGCAATATTTCCTCGACCCAACCGATCCCCAGGCCCGCGCCTATGCGATCTCGCTGGCAGTCGAAGCGTGCTCAATGGGCGTGGATGAGATCCAGTTCGACTACGTCCGATTTCCCGACGCCCGCCGCGAGTCCGCACAATTCGACGAAGGCGTGAGTGCTGAGACCAGGACATCGACGATCAACGCCTTCCTCGAGGAGACGGTCGAGTTGCTGCACCCGATGGGCTGTGCGGTGGCAGCCGACATCTTCGGTTTCCTGACGACCGCGCAAGACGATGGCGGAATCGGCCAGCAATGGGAGGAGGTGACCACCGCGATCGATGTTGCATCTCCGATGATCTACCCCAGCCACTACGGGCCCGGATGGTTCGGCTTCGAAAACCCCAACGATCACCCCTCCGACGTGGTGCGACTCGCCTTGGAGGACGGCATGGCACGACTGACCGGGAGTGTCATCGTCCGGCCGTGGCTTCAGGACTTTGGCTACAGCACAGAGAGCGTGCGGGCACAGATCGACTCTGCCGAGGGTTTTGATCTCGGCTGGATGTTGTGGAACGCGCAGTCGGTTGTCACGGTCGAAGCCCTGGACAACGCGGAATAGTTGCTCTGAATTCGCCCTACGCATATAGGGCAAATACCATCGATTTCGTTCCAACCGGAGAGCTTCTTGACCAGTTTTGATAACGAAAACCTCGATCGTCTTGCCGCGACCGTCCCCGCGTGGCGAGGTGAGCAGATGCGTGCCGCATATCGGGTCTTCGATGCACTTAGTGAGCCGACCGGCACTGAGGAGGACTGGCGTTATGTCGAGTTCGACATGCCTTTCGCCGGTCTTGGACCCGTCTTCGAGCCCGGAGCGCAGCTCGCACCCGGGCCGTTCCTCAACGCAGTCGGCGAAGCCAGCGGCAAAGTGGTGATCGTCGATGGACATGTTGTGCTGGTCGATTCCGAGGTTGTATCCGTCTCCCGCGTCAAGGACATGGACGAGGATCCCGGGCTCAGGGGCTCGGTGCCGCCCGATCACAACAAGCTTGCTGCCGCCCATGCCGCCTTCGCAACGGACGGAATCGTGATCGACGTGCCTGCCAACCAGGAATTCGACCGTCCGCTCGTGATCGACATCCAGGCGGTGACTCCTGACAGTGCGACATTTCCTCATGTCGTGGTTCGAGTCGGGGCGAACGCGGAGGCGAGCGTATTGGTCCTCTACCGCTCAGCCCCCGGCGTATCGCTGCTGATGATCCCCGAAGTCGACCTCACTCTCGGCGATGGTGCGAGGTTGCGGTATCTCTCGGTGCAAGGACTCGACCATGCCGGGACGATCGTTGTGCACCAACGAATCCACCTCGGCAGAGATTCGACGTCGCGGGTCGGCGAAGTGGGACTTGGCGCAGGGTTGGGCCGGTTGGACGTCGGTGTCGACCTCACCGGCGACGGATCCTCCTCTGAGATCGTCGGTCTCTATTTTGGCGAGGCTGACCAGACGCTTGACTACCGGATGGTCATCAACCACCAGGGCAAGCGGACCTCCTCGGACGTCTTCCTCAAGGGGGCGGTCGAGGACAATGCACAGAGCGTTTTCACAGGCCTGCTCCGGATTGAGAAAGATGCCACCCGGACGTCGACCTTCGAGACCAACCGGAACCTCGTTCTCTCGGAGAACGCCAAGGCACAGTCGGTTCCCAATCTCGAGATCCTCTGTGACGATGTCATTTGCGGGCACGCATCCTCGGTCGGCCCACTAGAAGGCGACCATCTCTATTACCTGCAGAGCCGCGGGCTTTCCCGGGAACGGGCCGAGCGTCTGCTCATCCGCGGGTTCTTCCAAGAAGTGATCGATCGCCTCCCGATCAAAAGTGTCGAAGAGCCGATCAGCGACGAGGTATTCCGACGTTTCGTCACCGCCCAGGAGGAAGGGCGGGTCGCATCGTGAGGGTCGAAGTCGGAGCGCTGTCGTCGCTGCCCCGCGACCGCGGGATCCGGGTGACGGTCGGGGAGAGTCGGGTTGCCATGTTCCGGATCGGCGACGTCTGTTCTCATGCCGAAGCCTCTCTTGCCGAGGGTGAAGTGTTCGGGACCGAGGTCGAGTGCCCGCGCCACGGTTCGGAGTTCGACCTCCTTACGGGCGAACCGAGGTCTCTGCCTGCCACCCAACCGGTCGCCACATACGAAGTCGCCATCGAGGACGGGACCGTTTTTCTGCTCTTGGAGGACCTATGAGCCAGCCAGCCTTGACAGTGAAAGGGCTGACTGTGTCGGTCCCCGGGAAGCAAATCCTCCACGGGCTCGACCTCGAAATCCCGTTCGGCGAGGTGCACGCGATCATGGGGCCAAACGGGTCGGGGAAGTCCACCCTATGTCACGTGCTCACCGGTAAGGGTGGCTACGAGGTCGAAGGCTCGGCAACTCTCGATGGCCAGGAATTGCTCTCGCTGGCGGTCGACGAGCGCTCCCGCGCCGGCCTTCTCCAGAGCTTTCAGTATCCAACGGAAGTTCCCGGGATCAGGCTCGAAGAGTTCCTCCTCGAAGCGGCGGATGAGCGCGGCGTCAGCGAGGTAGAGGCAATGGACCGGATTCGCATCGAAAGCGAGCGCTTCGATACCGCGCAGTTCCTCGAGCGGTCGCTCAACTACGAGTTGTCCGGTGGTGAAAAGAAGCGGTCCGAGATCTTCCAGATGGCGGTGCTCAGACCGAAGATGGCCCTGCTCGACGAGATTGATTCCGGTTTGGATATCGATGCGGTGAAACAGGTTGCGGCAGCCGTCGAAGAGATGAGGTCCCCCGAGCTCGGTGTTCTCATCATCACCCACTACTCCCGAATTCTCCGTTACATGACACCGGACCGGATCCATGTGATGATCGACGGCCGCATCGTCGACTCCGGCGGAGCCGAGCTTGCCGAAGAGCTCGAGGCCGGTGGCTACGACTCGGTCCGCGATCGTCTCGGCATCGAGAAGAGCCCCGAGGCCACAACGGCCAAGCCCGCCGACTTCTTCACCGAAACACCCTTCGACCTCTGATCCGGAGACGGGATGGCCACTAATGCTGCCGCAACCCGTTGGCTAGAGAAGCTGACCCACATCCCTACCGCAAGCGGGTTGGAACACGAGGTGGTGGAGTGGGTCAGGGCCTGGGCGCATCGACGGTCCGACCTCAACTTCAAGACCGACAGCGGCGGCAATGTCCTGGTCACGCAGAAAGGGCGTAAGAGAAAGCCCCTGGTTTTGGCTGTCGCCCACATGGACCATCCGGCATTTGTTATTACCTCCACGTCTGGCGACAGGGTTGGATTTGAGTTTCGGGGCGGGGTCAACGCCGAATACTTCGATTCCGCAGGGGTGGATTTTCCACGGACAGGAGCCAAAGGTGTCGTCATGGACTACGAAGCGAAGTCGCAGACGGGCGAGATCCGGGTCGATAGCGCATCGGTGACAATCGACGACATCGGAACCTGGCAGTTTCCGGGTGTCGAGGCGGCGGAGGACCGGCTCCTTGCCCCTGCCTGCGACGATCTGGCCGGTTGCGCGGCGGCCCTTGCCGCCCTCGACAGGGTCAGGGAGAATCCTGACCTTCGCCACTACGGCGTGCTTCTCACCAGGGCCGAAGAGGTCGGTTTGGTCGGGGCCACCCATGCCGCCCGGGAGGGCACTATCCCTCGTGACTCCCGATTGCTTTCGATCGAGACCTCGCGTGCGCTTCCCAACGCCCCGATTGGCGACGGCCCGATTATCCGGGTTGGCGATGCTGCAACGATTTTCGACCCCGAGTTGAGCGATCGGATCGCCCACGGGGCGGTGAGGGCTGGCCTTCGCCACCAGCGGAAGCTAATGGACGGTGGCGGCTGTGAGGCGACGGCGTTCGGTGTCTACGGATATCAGGCAACCGGTCTCTGCCTTGCCCTCGGCAACTGGCACAACCGGGGCAACCTCGACGAATTCGAGGCCGGCAGAGGGAAGCCGATTCCGATGCCGGAGGAGATCTCTCTCAGTGACTTCCACGGCCTCGTCGACTTGTTGGTTGTGGCTGCAGCTGCTGTCGATGAGGAGACAGGTCTTCGGGAGCGGTTCGACGACCTCTACGACCGAACCGCACACATACTGACTGACCGCGAAGTGCGATAGCCTCAGCAGACAACGAGATTGGAGAAGATGTGGAGTATCGCACCGAGCGAGACTCGATGGGTGAAGTCAGAGTTCCGGAAACTGCGCTGTACGGAGCATCGACCCAACGGGCAGTGGACAACTTCCCAATTTCTGGGCTGCGTTTCGACCGTCGGTTCATCTGGGCGCTCGGGCTCCTGAAAGGCTCGGCTGCGACTGTCTCCGGACACATGGGGTTTATCGACCAGGCGATGGCTGCGGCGGTACGGCAGGCAGCCGACGAGGTGATGGACGGCAAGCACGACGACCAGTTCCCGCTCGATATCTTCCAGACCGGGTCGGGGACCTCGACAAACACAAATGCAAACGAAGTCATCGCCGCCCGGGCCGGAGCCATCCTCGGGAGCGCGATCCATCCCAACGACCACGTGAACTACGGGCAATCTTCGAACGACGTGATCCCCACCGCCATCCACGTTGCGGCAACCGCAGCCCTCCGTAAGGAACTGCTTCCCGCGCTCAAGGTTCTGGCTGACGAACTGTCAGCAAAGGCGGTCGAGTTCTCCGACGTAGTCAAGTCGGGGAGGACTCATCTCATGGATGCAACTCCAGTCACTTTGGGCCAGGAATTCGGGGGCTGGGCAACTCAGGTCCGCAAGGGCGTGGAGAGGGTGACGGCTTCATTGCCCGACCTCGAAGAGCTTGCCCTCGGCGGAACCGCAGTCGGCACGGGCATCAATGCTCCCGAAGGATTTGCCGCAGCGGTGATCGAGCTTGTCGGCGAGCGCACCGGGTTTCAGTTCCGTGAAGCAATCGACCATTTCGAGGCACAGGGCTCCAAAGACGCAACCGTGATGGCATCGGGTGCCCTGAAGACGGTGGCGGTGTCGCTGTTCAAGATCGCCAACGACATCCGCTTCCTCGGTTCAGGCCCGACCTCGGGAATCTCCGAGATCAGGATCCCCGACCTGCAGCCGGGCTCTTCGATAATGCCGGGGAAGGTCAACCCGGTGATGTCAGAGATGATGATGCAAGTGAGCGCCCATGTCATCGGAAACGACACCGCCATCACCTGGGGCGGCGCCAACGGCAACTTCGAACTGAACGTGATGATGCCGATGATCGCCCACAACCTGCTCGAGTCGGTCCGCCTCCTCACCGCCGCTTCGAATACCTTCGCCGTCGCTTGTGTCCATGGCATCGAAGCAAACGTTGAGAGGGCACGCGCTCTGGTCGAACGCAACGCAATAATCGTCACCGCGCTCAACCCGCACATCGGCTACGACAACGGTGCGAAGATCGCCAAAGAGGCCGTAGCCACGGGACGTTCAGTGCGCGACCTCGTCATCGAAGCCGGTCTCATGTCGGCCGAAGAGGTCGACGGGGCCCTTGACATCAAAGCGATGACCCAAGGTGGGATCGCGTAGTGGTTGGATCGGGTTGAGGCCAGCCGGGTGACTGAGACTTTCAGTGTTGTTCAGCTCCTCTCTGGGGTCGAGACCGCGGTGATAGCCGCCTTTCCGGGCCCGATATGGGTTCGGGGGGAAATCTCGGGTTTCAAGAGGACGAATCGCGGCGCAGGCTTCTTCAAGCTCGTCGACCCCGACCAACCGGAAAACTCGGTCGAAGTCGCCGGAAGGGGGAGGGTGATGGCAGACATCGACCGCGACCTCGATACTGTGGGCGTGGGTTCGCTCCGGGCAGGAATCGAAGTGCGGATCGAAGCGACCGTTGGTATGAGGCGGGGATCATCGCTGGTCCAGTTGAGCTTGCTCCGGGTCGACCCCGAGTTCATCGCCGGCCGCCTCGCAGTCGACCGGGCGGAGGCTCTGCGCCGCCTCAAGACGGACGGATTGCTCGAGCGCAACGCCTCGCTGCCTCTACCCTTGGTGCCACTGAACGTTGGACTTGTAACCAGCCGCGGCTCGGCGGCTCATGCTGACTTCCTCAACCATCTCAAGTCGCCGGGATACCGGTTCAAGGTGCTGACGGTCGAAGCTGCGATGCAGGGAGAGACTTCAGCAGACCAGGTGGTAAGAGGGCTGGACCGGCTGAGTCGGGAACCAGTAGATGTGGTGGCCATCGTCCGCGGTGGCGGCTCAAAGCTCGACCTTGCCGCCTTCGACAGCGAAAGTCTCGGCCGACAAATTGCGGCGATGCCCGTTCCAGTGGTCACCGGCATCGGCCACGAGACCGATCGAAGCATTGCCGATGAAGTCGCTGCGGTGCCAGAGAAGACGCCGACCGCCGCCGCGGGATGGCTGGTGGCCAGAGTGGCCGAGTACGCCCGGCGCATCGACATGGCGCGGGAGGCGATTCGTGACGAGTCGATGAAGTCGGTCGACCGCACCGAGGCCAACCTCAACCACATGGCAGCACAGTTGTCCGGTTCCAGGGAGGTGTTGCGCCGCCAGCACGACCAGCTCACCCATATCGAGTCAGGTGTCGCCGAACGAGCACGGGCGAGCCTGAGACAACAGGCTGCCCTGGTCGAGTCTTACGGAAGCCTGATCGCCACAATGGGTGTCGAACCCACCCTGCGCAGGGGATTCGCGGTGGTGACCCGCGCTGACGGTTCACCGGTTCGTGAAGTGAAGGCATTGGCGTCCGGAGACCGGGTGCGGGTTCAGATGCTCGACGGAAAAGTCTGGATGACGGTGGAGGACAGAGATGAGTGAGATCGAACTTACGTACCGGGAGGCCCTGGAGGAGTTGCGAGCAATCCACGGCCGTCTCCGTCAGGACGATGTCGACGTCGACCGCCTGCTCGAAGACGTCCAGCGCGCCGCAGAATTGCTCGCGTTCTGCCGCAGCCGCCTCAACACGGTGGGAGAGCGGCTCGAAGAGGTTCTGACCGACTTCGACTGAGCGACAACCAGGCGGGTCCTCCTCAGGAGCGGATCCGAAATCACCCGAACCCGGCTGCATCCGCGTGCCAAGGTATCCCATGCAAACTGCAGCATCCGGCACCACGAGAACCCCGAGAGCGGTGATATTGGCGGAGGGCCCCAGCGACAGGGTCGCCGTCGAAATGCTTGCGGCGCGCCTCGGACATGACCTGGGTGAAATGGGCGTCGAGGTGGTGGCTGTCGGAGGTGCCACCAACCTTCGGCCGTTCCTCGAGGCTTACGGGCCTGAGGGCAGAGGTGCGCTGCTCGCCGGCCTCGGTGACATCGGAGAGGTAGCCGTTTACGGGAGGACACTCTCTCGGGCCGGTATCTCCCGTGGACCTACTCGCGAGGAATTGGAGGAAGTTGGCTTTCACATGTGTGTTGTCGACCTCGAGGATGAGCTGATCAGAGCTCTAGGAGGTGTGCGAACTCGCACGATCGTGGAAAAGGCCGAGACCCCCGGATCTTTTCGTTCGTACCAACGTCAGCCTGCCCATCGCGACGAGCCGCTCGAGACACAACTGCGGGGATTCGTCACCAACTGGAAGATCGAATACGCCCGCCTGTTCGTTGCAGAACTCCATCCGGGTCAGGTTCCCCGGCCCCTCGAGGCAGTGCTCGACTACGTCCTGGGCTAGGTGGCCTGTCGCCCAAATACTGGCGGCGTTTCTCCGGCCCTCGAGCCCCCGGACTGCGTCGAAGTGCTCGCCGCACCTCCCCGGCTGCGACTGCGCGCTTCTCCTTGTCAGATGAACTCGATGGCTCGGAGCTACGCGCGCCCTATTTGACCGACAGACCACTAGATGGAAACGGTTCGGTCGGTCCCGCCCTTGAGCGCTTCGGTGAGTGTTGTCCAGCCCAAGCTGGCGCACTTGATCCGGACCGGGTACTGGCGGACGCCTTGGAGGGCCTCGATGTCGCCGAGGACCGCTCCGGGTCGGTCCGGATCGAGATCGAGGTCGGTTGACTCGTCCAGGGACATCAGCGCACGAAATTTTGCGGTGACCTCTTCGATCTCGGCGCGGGTCTTTCCCTTGATCGCATCGGTCATCATCGAGGCGGACGACTGGCTTATGGAGCAACCATGGCCGTCGACGGCAACATCGACGACAGTGTCGTCCTCGATGGTGAGCTCGATGGTTATCTCGTCGCCGCACATCGGGTTGACTCCTTCGGCCATAGCGTCGACCTTCTCGAGCCGTCCCCGGTTCCGGGGGTTCTTGTAGTGGTCGAGGATTACTTCCCGGTACAGGTCTTGAAGAGCCATCTCACATTCCAAACAATTCGCGGGCGGTGCGTAATCCGCTGACGAGGGCGTCGATGTCAGCTTCCTCGTTGTAGACGTAGAAGCTGGCGCGAGCGGTGGCGGCGACTCCCATCCGTCGCATCAACGGCTTGGCACAGTGATGGCCCGCCCGCACTGATACGCCACCTTCGTCGAGGATCGTGGCGAGATCGTGGGCATGCACTCCCTCCATTACCATCGAGACCACACCACCCCGGTCGTCGAGGTCCTTGGGGCCCTGCAACGTGAGCCCGGGCACATCACCCAGGCGCTCGAGGGCAATTGCAGTGAGCTCACGGTCGTGGGCGAAGACTTTGTCCATGCCGATGGACTCGAGATAGTCGATGGCGGCATGCAGTCCCACTGCCTCGATTATCGGTGGGGTGCCCGCCTCGAACCGGGTCGGGATCGGCGCCCAGGTAGCGTCATGCAGCGTGACATCGGAGATCATCTCTCCGCCTCCCTCGAATGGCTCCGTTTCTTCGAGCGCATCCATCTTCCCCCAGAGAATCCCGATCCCGGTGGGGCCGAGCATCTTGTGGCCGGAGAAGGCAACGAAGTCTGCGCCCATCTCCTCGACGTTGACCGGCACGTGGGGGACGAGTTGGGCCGCATCGACGACAAGACGTGCGCCAACACTGTGGGCGAGGTCGGCGAACTTGCGGACCGGGGGGATCGTGCCGAGGACGTTCGACATCCCGGTCATGGTGACGATCTTGACATCGGGACCGAGCATCGATTCAAAGGCGTCGAAGTCGAGGCGGAAGTCGTCGGTCATCGGGATGTGCTCGAGTCGGGCTCCGGTGCGCTTCGCCACCATCTGCCAGGGAACGAGGTTGGAGTGGTGTTCGATCTCGGTGGCGATGATCCGATCTCCCTCGCGGAGGTGTTCCATACCCCACCCCGATGCGACCATGTTCAGCGCTGTTGTCGTGCCGCGGGTGAATACCACCTGGGCAGGGTCAGACGAGCCGATGAATTCAGAGACCCGGGCGCGGGCTGCCTCGTAGGCTTCGGTGGAGAGGATCGAAAGCTTGTAGGCACCCCTGTGGACGTTTGCGTAGGAGGTCCTGGCGAACTGATCCATTGCCTCCAGGACGGGAATCGGCTTTTGGGAAGAGGCGCCTGAGTCGAGGAAGTGGACCCCTTTCTGGAGGACGGGGAAGTCGGCTTTCAGGTGGCTCAGGTCGATCACTTCTGGGTTAACGCCGTCCGAAACGAATCGTATCCCTCTTCTTCGAGTTTCTTGGCGAGTTCCGGGCCGCCGCTTTCGAGGATGCGGCCATCCATGAAGATGTGAACCACGTCGGGGGTGATGTAGTCGAGGAGACGCTGGTAGTGGGTGATGATCAAGAAGCCACGATCCGGCCCGGTAAGTCGGTTCACTCCCTCGGCCACCGTGCGGAGTGCGTCGATGTCCAGGCCGGAGTCGGTCTCGTCGAGAATCGCCAGCTCGGGTTCGAGAACTGCCATCTGGAGGACTTCATTCCGTTTGCGCTCGCCACCGGAGAACCCCTCATTCAGGTAGCGGTCGGCGAACGAGGACTCCATCCCCAACTCTTTCATCACGTCGCTCACCTTCAAACGCAGCTCCATGACGGTGAGGTTTGTCCCGGTCCGGTTGGAGAGTGCCTGGCGGAGGAACTGGATAACAGATACGCCGGGGATTTCCTCGGGGTGCTGGAAAGCAAGGAACATCCCGTTTTTCCCCCGGTTGGTGGGACTCATCCCGGTGAGGTCCTCACCCTTGTAGAGGACGGTGCCCTCAGTGATCTGGAAATTTGGGTGGCCCATGAGGGTTGCGGCGAGGCTGGACTTCCCGGAACCGTTGGGCCCCATCAGCGCCTGTACCTCTCCTCGGTTCACGATGAGGTCGACACCTTTGAGGATGCTGGTGCCGCCCGCACTGACGTGCAGGTTCTTGATTTCGAGGAGGGGGGTGGTATCGCTCACGCTCCCATGCTATTTGCACCATGCCGGTAGTGAAAATGCAGTCCTTCTATTCCGGGCACTCTCCATCCGCTTATTTCTCCCTCCGCTTACGGATGCAGTACCTCGAAACGCGTCTCTCCTCCCGCGTGCATCTCTCCCTCCGCTTGCGGATGCAGTACCTCGAAACGCGTCTCTCCTCCCGCGTGCAATCTCTCCCTCCGCTTGCGGAGGGAGTACCTCCGACCTTAGGTCGGAGGGAGGGTGGGGCGTACCCGCCAACGGCACCTGAACTCCCAGCCCGGGAGATCTCTCCCTCCTACCTCCGCCCTCCTTCGTCGGGCGCAGGAACCTTCCTCCCGCGAGCGGGAGGACAGCCGAAAACGGGTGTACCTCAACTGACATGTCCGAGCCGCGGAGGGTGCGGGGCTCCCACCATCGGCCCTTGAACTCCCAGCCCGGGAGATCTCTCCCTTCTACCTCCGCCCTCTTCGTCGGGCGCAGGAGCCTTCCTGACGCGAGCGGGAGGACAGACGAAAACGGGTGTACCTCAAAAATCATCTCATACCGTCGCCAGGTCTGTCCAGATTGGTTGTACTGCGCGGTCGAAGTCGTCGAGGGAGATTGGATATATGGCATCGGGGGTGCCTGCGGCGGACCAGATCGGGTCGTTGCGGCGGAGGCCGTTGTCGGCAAAGATCCGCAACGGGTTGGCCAGGCCGAAGACGGCGGTCCCGCCTGGGGCGTACCCGGTGGCGGCACGCACCTCGTCGAGTTCTGCGCGGCGCGAGCCGACGGCTCCGGCAGCCAGCGCAAGTTTCGATGTGTCGAGCCGGTGGTCTCCCGAGAGCACGGCGATAACCGGCTCGTCTCCGTCGGCACTTTGGACCACAAACACCAACGACTTGGCGATAGCTGACAGCGGGCACCCGGCAGCAGCCGCTGCATCGGCCGAGGTCTTGGTGCCTTCGGGGAACCTCCGGACATCGATATCGACTCCGGCAGCCGATGCTGCAACGAGCACCCTGCGGTTGGTTGGATGAAGATCGATTGTCACTGGAGCAGTGCCTCGAAGTTCTGTTTCATGCCTTCGATGTCGTCGAGGTCGATCCACTGGACGTACATCCGCTCGACCCCTGCCTCCTCGAGGGCAGCAATCTTCTCGGCAGCCTGTTCCGATGTGCCGATCACCAACCCGGCATCAGTCCATCGCTTCTCCAGTTGATCAGAAGTTATTCCTCGCGACGCGGCGGCGATCGCCAGGCGCTCCCGGTACTCGCCGTCGGTTCGCCCGACCAGGACCGGTCCCATGACCGTTGCCTCAACCGTCCGATCTCCGGCGGCCGCTCGCATCATCTCGATTTTCGACCTGGCTTCTTCGGGAGGACAAGTGAACATGTTGTATTCGTCGGCGACCTCACCGGCGAAGGTCGGGGTTCGCTTTTTCCCTGAGCCACCCAGGACCACACGGATGCCGGTGGGTTTCGGGGTCACCTCGGCATCGAGAGAGTAATGGGCGCCGGAATACGTAGATCGACCCTCCCCGAACGCTGCCGCGATGTACTGCAGCGCCTCTTCGAATCGGTCCCATCGTTCCGAAGATTCGGGGAACGGGATCCCGAATGCGTCGTGCTCGTGCTCCATCCACCCGGTGCCGACACCGAGATCGAATCGTCCACCCGACATCTGATCGATTGTCGCCGCGTTCTTGGCGATAACCGCAGGGTGTCTGAACGTGATTGGGGAGACCAACACGCAGAGCCGGATGTCGCTGGTTTCCCGGGCGAGGCCAGCCAAGACGGCGAAGGCGTCGGTGGCGTCGGGGACCGGATCGCGGTTCGAGAGGTAGTGGTCGCAGCGGGCAAAAGAGACCAGAGCCGACTCCTCCGCCCATTTGGCGGCCTCGAGTTGCTGTTCGTAGGTGCCGCCCATGTGCGGCTCGGTCATCAATGAGTACTTCATCTATCTCCTGACTTCAGACCGCAAACCTAACCGCGCTCCGATGAATCGGGAGCCTCTGCAAACGTTCGCTGACCTAATCCAGGGAGACCGAGCCGATCGGTACGTCGCCGGCCCGGCGGTATATGTTGATCGTGACTCCGGTGCTGGTGACGGTGGAGTCGACCAGTTTCAGACCGATGGGCCGAGCCCCGTCGCCGAAGATGCGTTTGCCTTTACCAAGCACCACGGGGAAGATCATCAACCGGAACTCGTCGACGAGGTCTGTTGCAAGCAACGTCTGGAGCAAGTCTGAGCTCCCGTGGACCTGGATCGCAGGACCGTCCTCCTTCTTCAGCCGTTCGACCTCGGCCGTCACATCTTCATCCAGGATCGTTGTGTTCTCCCATGATGGTTCGGTGAGCGTGCGGGAGGCCACATACTTCCGGGCGGAGTTGAGTTGTTCAGCACCCGGTTCATCCGCGTGCGGCCAATAGGCAGCAAGGATCTCGTATGTGCGGCGCCCGAGCAGGAGGTCGAAATCACCTCCCATCAACTCCGCCATCTTTTCCTCCAGGTCTATGTCCCAGTACGTCATCGACCACCCACCGAGCTCGAAGCCGCCGCCCGAGTCTTCGTCTGGAGCAGCGGGTGCTTGGATGACCCCGTCGAGGCTCATGTATGCGTTGACGATGAGTTTCCTCATTGCAGTCCTTTCGTTTGCTTTCACCCCTTATACGAAACGGACACGCCGAATCGACACCTGAAGGGAAGAACTCCTTGGGAGCGTCTCAGCCGCGGTAGGCGTCGAATATGGTTTCGTACATCTCGATGTCGGCGGCAAAGGCCTGGGCGTAGAAGCGCTGACAGCCTGCTTCTTCGAGGGCGGCAAGCATCTCCGCCGGTCGCGATCCACTTCCGTGCGGATAGCCGCGTTCGGTGTAGATCTCTTCGATGTGTTCGGTGCTCTGCCCGGTCAGCCCGGCAAACTCTGTGAGCAACCTGCGGTAGTCGGACTCCTTTTTCGCAGCCAGGGCGGGGCTCGCCGCAGTGAACAGGATCGCTTCGGGGTCGCGGCCTGCCTCGGTCGCATGCCGTCTGGCTGTATCTGACTTCTCCTTGTACAGCTCCGGGAGGCACGCGTAGATGTTGAACTCGTCGGCATAGTGGCCGGCGATCCGGGGAGTTTTCACCTTGCCCCCGCCTCCGATCAGAAGCCGGAGGTTTTCTGGATGGGGATGGGGGTCGAACTCGGCCAACTGGTAGTGCTTGCCCTCGAAGACTTGGGCACTGGGTGTTATCGCGGCCCGTAGATAGGCCATTGCCTCCTCGAGCAACTCGAAGCGTTCGGCGCGCTCGGGGTAGGGCAGCCCGAACATGGTGAACTCTTCGTCGAGCCACCCGGTGCCGACACCAAGCGTGAACCGCCCACCCGACATCTCGTCGATGGTGACGCCCATCTTGTACATGACAGCCGGGTGACGGAAGGTGACCGGCGCCACGAGACAGACCAGTTCGAGACTGGTGGTCTCCCTGGCGAGGCCGGCCAGGTGGACGATGTGGTCCCACCCGGGCAGCTCCGGATTGGTCCCGCGCTGCATGTAGTGGTCGGGTAGGGCGATGGCGGTCAGTCCATTGGCTTCGGCCCAGAGCGCCGAGCGGAGGACGTAGTCGTAATCTTTGCGTGCCTGGATGGCGAGTTGCATCCGAATGACCTTAATTGGATCAGCGAATCAGGCTGTTGCGACCCGTTTCAGGATGCGGGCGAAGTGAGCCACATCGAACTCGGTGTCGATCGTCCTGTGCAGCGTCACCCCGTTCAGTGCTGACACGAGCGCCTCGGCGCGGTTGTCGGCCTCCTCCTGGCTCAGGTCGGACCGTTCCCGCAGCAGGGCATCGGAGAATCTCTTCACCCGGCCTTCGTGGTGACGGAGGACACGACCCTTCAGCTCCGGGCTGGAGTGGCCAGCGGCGACAGCGATCCGGATGTAGACCCGGGCGAGGTCGCCCTGTTCCTCGACGAATCGGATGTAGGCGTTGATCAGGTCGTCGAGAGTGTCGGTGCCGGCATGGTCGGGATCGGGGTCGACGGCGTCGATGGCGACCCTGACCGCGGTGAGGATTGCCTGCTCCTTGGAGTCGAAGAGGTTGTAGAAACTCCCGGGGAGGACCCCGGCATCATCACAAATGGTCTTGATGGTCGTGCCCTCTAGGCCGAATTCAGCGATCTGGGCACGGGTCGACTCGAGGATCCTGTCCCTCGTCTCAAGTCCGGCCTTGTAGCGCATCCGATTGAGGGTAATCTCATTTCCTTTGAGCGCACACTCAAATTAGAGTAGATACTCAAATAGTATGGGAGCATGAATCTGAGAGGGAACCGATGAGCCATTACAAGTCGAATCTCCGTGACACGGAGTTCAATCTCTTCGAGGTGCACCGGATCCAGGATTACATCGGTAGCGCGCCGTGGCCCGACCTCGATCGCGACACTGCCCGGGACACCCTCGCAGAAGTGGAGCGTCTCGCACGTGAAGAGTTTGCCGCCTCATATATCGACCAGGACCGGATTCCCCTCGAGTTGGTCAACGGCGAGGTCGCGATACCCGAGTCGATCAAGGCCAGCGTTGCTGCTTTCAAGGACGGGGGCTGGGCGCGATTCTCCCTTCCCGAGGAACTCGGCGGATTCCCCGTCCCCAACACTCTCTTCTGGGCGGCCCAGGAGATGCTGCTCGCAGCCAACACCACTGCCCAGTTCTACAGCGGTGGCTCGCTGTTTGCTCGGGTCCTCTTCGAGGAGGGCACCGAAGAGCAGAAGGAATTCGCCAAGCTCTGGATCGACAAAGGATGGGGCGGCACCATGGTTCTCACCGAGCCAGATGCCGGTTCCGACGTTGGCTCCGGCACTACCAAGGCGATGGACATGGGTGACGGCACCTGGCATATCGAGGGGGTGAAGCGGTTCATCACCAGCGGTGAGCACGATGTGACCGAGAACATCATCCATCTGGTGCTGGCTCGCCCCCAGGGCGCCGGGCCGGGCACCAAAGGCCTTTCTCTGTTCGTGGTCCCCAAGTTCCTGGTCAACGACGACGGGACCCTCGGGGAGCGCAACGGCGTGTTCGCCACCAACATCGAGAAGAAGATGGGTCTCAAAGGCTCGACCACATGTGAGATGTCCTTCGGCATGGCCCGACCGGCCGTCGGCTACCTGGTCGGGGACAACCACCAGGGAATCCGTCAGATGTTCCGCGTCATCGAGCACGCCAGGATGATGGTGGGGACAAAGGCGATGGGAACGCTCAGCACCGGATATCTCAACGCCCTCGAGTACGCCCAGCAGCGGGTCCAGGGAGCCGACCTCACCGAGGCGGGCGACAAGACTGCGCCGCGGGTGCCGATCATCGACCACCCCGATGTACGGCGGTCCCTCATGACCCAGAAAGCCTATGCCGAAGGACTCCGGGCTCTCGTCAGCTACACGGCTTGGGTTCAGGACCAGAGCAAGCTCCACCCCGAAGACGACACCTGGGAGAGGCGCAACGACCTTCTGCTGCCTTTGGTCAAGGGCTACTCGTCCGAGGTTGCGTACCGGCTCCTCGGCGACGCACTCACCATCTTCGGTGGTTCGGGATACACCCAGGACTACCCGATCGAACAGTACATCCGCGATGCAAAGATCGACACCGTCTATGAGGGCACGACCGGGATCCAGGCCCTCGACTTGTTCTTCCGCAAGATCGCCCGCGACAAGGGAACGGCTTTGGCCTCCATCGCAGGCGACATCGTTGAATTCGTCAAGGGTGGCGAAGGCGACGACGTGCTTGCAGCGGAGCGGGAGATCCTGGGGACGATGCTCGATGACGTGCAGGGCCAGATCGGGGTGATGGTCGAGAACCTCATGGCCTCGATGGACGGAGACAGCGAAGAGATCTACAAGGTCGGCCTCCACGCCACCCCCTTGCTGGAGTCGATGTCGGAGGTCGTAGTTGCCTGGCAACTGCTGCGCCACGCCGAGATCGCCCTACCCAAGGTCGATGAGGATCCCTTCTACAAAGGCAAGGTCGAGTCGGCCCTCTGGTACTTGGCCGATGTGGCGCCCAATGTAGCTGCTCGTCGCAAGCGCGCCCTTGCAGAAGACGGCCACCTCATGGATCTGCCTGTCGCCGCATTCTGATCCGGCGGCAGGTAGCCCGGAGGCGTTGGGTAGCCTTCACAGGTGACCGGTCTCGCCCTCATTGTGTTCATCGGCCTGCTGGTGGGCTTGTTCGTGGTGATTGCCGCCCTCGTCGTCTGGCAGGAGTCGAACCGGCGGCCGGGCTACGAGCCGCTCACCTATGTGATCGAGGATGCGGTGAAACATGTCGAAGGGGGCCTTGCCGGTGAAGGTAAGACCGGATTGACACGAACCGACATCCGGCGGATCATCGAATGGGAGGTCTTCTATCTCCAGGGCCTGGGCCAGAGGAACCGAAAGAACCCGGTTGAAACTGTGGCCGGGGGTAGCGAATTGTCGGTGGAATACATAGTCCGGCAGATCGAAGAGAAGCACGGGGTTGCGTACGCTTCCGCTGACGTCGCAGATGTGCTTCGATATGAAGCAGACTATTTGACGAGAATCGGGGCGGTAGGCGAAGCCGTCGACCCCGATGGAGGTGAACAGGAATGATGGTGCGATGCGGCGCATGCCGCACCCAATTCGATGCTCCAGGCCCGGGGCGCTACTCGTGCCCGGCTTGCGGGTCGGTGAACATGATCCGGGACCAGGGCGGAGCCCCGCCTCCAGCCGCACCGGGCGGGTATCCCGCTGCTCCGGGGGTGCAGGGTGGCCAGCAGGCATCTCCGCCACCTCCTGTGGAGCGTCCGGTTCCCAAAATCAAGTGCCCCGAGTGCGGTTTCGAGTTCCACGTCGGTGAGGTGGCCAGGGTGGTCTGTCCGATGTGCTCGTCCGAGGTGAAGACCGGAATCGTCGACGATCTGGAGGAGACCACCGAAGACGCCGACTCCGAAGAGTGAGCCGGGTCAAGCGCTTCGAGGAGTTTCGCTTCGTCGGTGTCAGGGACACGATGACCGTCTACGACACCGACGACGCCGACCAGACCGAAGCCCTGCAAGCACGCATCGACACCGACCATCTGGTGACGTCCAAACTGGTCCAGGGTTTCGGCCCGGACACTCTCGAAGAGGCAAGAAACCGGGGTTTCAAACCGGCGTGACGTAGCAGAGGGACATAGACGTCTCGTTCGGTCAGACCCGGTTTCCGAGTCCGGGTCGACCCGGTCGTGCCTGCAATCTGGGGGTGGTACGGGCGACATTCGTGGGCTACGCTCCCTTTCCAACAAGGGGGACCAACTTGAGACTCGTTACGAAACTGACCCGGATTTCCGTGGCATTTTGCCTGGTACTCAGTGTTTTTTGGGGAGCCACCCTACCGGTGGACGCCCAGACCCTTCCCGAACTGGAAGACTTTCAAGCAGACTCAGATGAGCCCCGTGCGGCCCCGTACGTCTTCAACGGTGAGGATACGGCGAACCCAGGATGGGTCGCCTCGATCCTCTGGGATGGTGACTTCGTCTGCACAGCTTCTTTGATCCATCCCGAGTGGGTCCTAACTGCCGCTCATTGCGTCGACGAGGCAGACTCCACTTACTCTGTGAACGTCGGATCAGCCCAGTGGTACGCCGGTACCAATCGGCAGATCTCTGAGATCTTCATCCACCCCGGTTACAACCCGGCCATCATCGAAACGGTCGACCTGGCAATGGTGAAGCTGAGTGCACCAGTGGCGGCTTCCTCATATCCCAAGCTGTCCGGGTCGTCGACGTGGCCGGCGCTCTATCAAGGGCTAGTGGTCGTGGGGTGGGGTCAGACCTTCACTGGTTCTGGGCCTGCAGACACCCTTCAAGCCGGGGGTGTATGGGTGGACAGCAACTCCTCGGGGACTGTCGACGAGGATTGGTGCTACCGGCCCTGGGTCTCCGCCTCCGGATATGAGGACTTCTGCTTCGGCGGGGATTCCTGGGCATGTCCGGGCGATTCGGGCGGGCCCCTGGTTGGCTTCTCCTCTCCCACAGCGACTTCGGGTGCGGTCAACACAATCTATGGGGTGACCTCGTTCGGTCAAGACATTGGCTGTAGCGACATCTTTGTCGACAGCGTGGCGCAACGTGTTGGTACCCACATCGGGTGGATCAACAGCTTCCTCCCGCCTCCTGGGGATCCGGCTGATGAGGTGTTGTTTTATCGGACTGGTGATGGGGTGTTCAAGTATTATGACGTGAAGCCGAATGCGGCTTTGGGGTATTCGTACAGTTCGGGGACGTATTCGAAGGGTTGGGATTCGATTACGGCCATCGACCTCGATGGGGACGGCAATGATGAGCAGTTCTTCTACCGGTCGACTGATGGGACCTTCAAGTATTACGACGTGAAGTCGACCGGGTCGTTGGGT
>JBGTNX010000116.1:0-32804 GCA_041742825.1 Acidimicrobiia bacterium
ATGGCCGGGACCTACCACCCGGAAGCGACCTTCTCCGACCCGGTGTTCCAACTCAAAGGCGACGAGATCGGAGCCATGTGGCGAATGTTCTGCACCTCCGGGAGCGATCTTCGGGTTACCTTCTCCGACCCGGCGGCCGACCACGCCGGAGGCACCGCGCGCTGGGAAGCGTGGTACACGTTCAAGCCAACCGGTCGGCCGGTGCACAACGTCATAGATGCCGCCTTCGCCTTCGAGGATGGGTTGGTCATCTCCCACAACGACGCCTTCGACCTCGCATCCTGGGCCCGACAGGCTCTGGGCTTGAGCGGCGCACTGCTGGGCCGGACCGGATTCATGCAGAAGCGAATCAGACAGCAAGCAATGGGCCAGCTCGCCCGGTTCCAGTCCAGGTCCGGCTGAGCGATGCCCGGGCAGCCAAATCGGACGAATGAGCACGATCGAAGCGATGCCCACCACTCATGAAGTGCTGAATCAACCTCCTCCGTTGGAGAATTACAACCTCTTACCTCACCGACCCCGTCCTCGACCGGGCGATCGCGGCCCATGGTGGGAAGGATTCCAGGGAAGGGCTGCTGGGGTTCGGGGAGAGAGTGGCGTCGGCCGAGGTGTACGAGGGGCATTCCTCGCCAACACCAACGACCCGCTCCTCCATACCCACCACCGCTACGGGCACAGGATCGATCAGGTCGAGTTCCACCCTTCGTGGCACTCCCTCATAGACCTCGCCATCTCGAATGGGCTGCACTCTCCCCCTGGGAGGACCCCAACAATCAAAGCGAAAAGGTCACCAGCAAAACCGCGAGCCCCCGACAAAACCACGGTCGCGCCGGTGATCATGCGATATCCGCTCAGTCCGGCCGCGCCTTCCTGGTCTTGTACCTCGCGCGAGGTCGGCGGCGATGAACCTCAAGGTGACATCCCATTCATGCGCGATTCTAGGAGCCTGAACGGTGAATTTCAGACGGCAAATGCTGAAAAAAGAGTGACGGACCGGAGTCGTTGCGTCAGGCGCGGTTTCGGATCGGGACCAGCTCTTTCGAGCTGAAAACCCCAACCGCTGAGTAGGAGAAACCGCCTACTTCCCCACGGACTTCCTCCCGGCGGGCGCGAACCTCCGCGCGGCGTTCCTCATGGATCGCGTTGGCTTCGTGGATCAAGTCGGCCTGTCGGGCGAATCGTCGCCGATCGATCGGGCCGGCAATCGGCCGTATGTAGCGGACACCAACATGCCCGCAGGATTCGCACACGATCCGCTGCAATCCGCAGGTGATCGTGGTGAGTATCTCCTCATGCATGCAAAGTCCGGGTCGGGTTCGCTTGACTTCTACGTGTAGGCCACCCAGGGCAATTTCCGCCATGACTAATAGATATCGGACAAATGGACTAGGCACTATGGGCCGACCGACCCAAACATGTGGAAAATACCACACATGTTTCTCCACAGGTGGTAGGGGATTAGATCTGGGCTCGGATTGGTCACCGCGGCAGGCACCTGACCGTTAACATGCTGGGCGACAAAGGAACCGCATTCAAAGGAGGAGAAATGGGCGAGTTCTTAGGAATCCTGATCTGGGGTCTTGTGGCCGGAATTATCATCGGGCCACTTGCCAGACTGGTCGTGCCGGGGAAACAGAACATTTCCCTGCCTATGACAATCGTGGTTGGTGCCGTGGGTGCGATTCTCGGTGGCCTGATCGCCGGATGGCTCGGGGTCGGAGAAACCGACGGTATCGACTGGGTCAAGCATGCGATACAGGTTGGCGTTGGCGCAGTAGCCGTTCTCGTCTACATCTCGATGTCAGACAGGTCAACGACAACTACTTGAACGTGACTGGGAGGAGCCGGCGGGGAAAACGGCTCCTCCCATCACAACATCATCCGAGCGGGGGGATCGCGATCGGGGGCGCCGATTCACACTGGGTATGGGCACAACCGCAATACGGTTCGTTGCTGGTTCCCGGACCACACGCCTCACTGCAGAAACTCTCGCCAGTCGTCACGAAACAGGTACATACCTCGTGCTCACATCTCATGAGGATCCTTTCTCCAAGCGAAGACGTACCCCTGAGCCCGTTGGTCGAAACCAGGTCCCTTTCAGTCCCACACCGCAAATAGGATCGATTGCATGAGTGAACTCTCCGTCGAGGTGGTTCGCAGCAAGAAGAGAAAGAAGACCGCACAGGCCTACATCGTCGAAGGCCGGCTGAGGGTTCTGATACCGGCGGGGCTCGCGCCCGATGCCGAGGCCGGGCTCGTCGCCGACCTGGTGAGGAAAACGACGAGACGGGTCATCTCTGAAGGTGTCGATCTCCATTCACGGGCCGCAAAACTCGCAAAGCAGTTTGGCCTGCCCACACCAGCCACGATCGAATGGTCCAATCGGCAGTTGCGGCGATGGGGATCTTGCACGGTGTCGGAAGGTCGCGTCCGTATTTCCGACCGGCTCGCCTCCATGCCCGTCTGGGTACTCGACTGGGTGATCCTCCACGAACTTGCCCATCTCGTAGTCCCCCACCACGGCGCACTATTTCAGCAGATCGTGAGCAAATATCAGCTTGGCGAGCGGGCGGAGGGGTATCTGATCGCCAGGAGTGAGATCGGCGCGTGATGGCCGTCTATCCGCGTTCTGTGTTGCCGTGAGCCCAATGCCCTGAGTAGCGGCAGGTGGCAATCGCAGGACAAGATCTTCCGGCACCAGCAAAGCACCTGCGAAGCCCGGACTTGGGCGAGCGAGGATGGCTCACAACCTCCCTCCGGCCCATGGCCAGTCCATACATCTAAGAGGTGCCCACGTGTAGCTTCTGCACATCAACGCATGTGTTGAGCCCGGATGGGCGCTTCTCGAACTCAAGCCGATCGAAACAACGGAACGCCCTACCGAATTGTTGGATTTGCCCTACTTGAGGCGGATTGGCAGGCCCTAATGAGAGGGCTCCTGTGTCGTGGGCAGTTTGAGATCGAAGACCGTTTTATCGGCGACGCGGCGATACGAGATGTCGCCACCCATTAGCCTGGCCAGGGTCCGGGAAAGGTAAAGGCCCAGCCCCAAGCTGTGGGTGACTCCGAGCGCTGTGTGGGCTCGCTGATAGGCCTCGAAGATGCGATCCCGCTGGTCTTCGGGCACACCTTGGCCACCGTCGATTACGAGCAGACTGGCACCGGCTTCATCTGCTTGAATCGCCACTTCGATGTCTGTGCCACCGTGCCGAGCAGCATTGGTGATCAAGTTCCGAATGATCTGTCGCACCCGGCTGGGATCCCCCAGGGCGACAGCATCCTCTCCGGTGACCCGGATGGAGAGGGGTCCGCTGAGATTCATAGCTTCGAGTACCTGGTTGGTTTGGGCCCGAAGATGAATCGGAACGGCCACGACCTCAAGGTGCCCGAGGTCAGCGCGGGCCGCGACAACGAGGTCGTCGACAATGTTGGAGATCTCATCACCCTGGTCCACGAGCATCGTGACGAATGCCTCGCTCTCGGCATCCGATAGTGCCGGCTGGCTGTCTCGGAGCAAGCGGGCGTAGCCCATTATTGCAGTCAGCGGTGTCCGTATTTCGTGAGAGATCGATGTGATCAGCTGGTCTTTGGAACGAATCAACTCTTCGAGCTCTGCTTGACGTTCTGCGAGCCGCCGACTGGCTTCAAGCTGATCCATGAACGAACCGAGCATCCCGGCCGCCACGCGGAGCACTTCCAGGTCACCCGGAGGCAGCCGGCTCGGTCCAGGAGCCCCCGTGACAAGGGTCGCAGTCCATCCTCGCTCGCCAATGATCGGCACATAGGTTGCGGTGCACTGCCCGGCGCAACAATCCGTGACAGCGGTTCGAGTGAGCACCGTCCCCTCGCTCAGATCGCCTACATCGACGCCCGATTCCTTCCACGACTTCGAGGTTTGCTCGTCGCCTGCGCCATGCGTCGGCTCACTTCCACAGACCGACCATTTCCGCTCGTATGCTTGCGGGAACGAATCCATATCCACGTTGACATCAATCCATCCGCACGATGCCTCGGTGGCCCTTACCACGGCAGCGAGCGCCACGGGCACCGCCTCGTCGCCTCGGCTGAAGAGCAACGCCTGCGCGCAAGCGCTGATCGCCCGCTGTCGGCTGTACAGGTCTTGCATTTCCTCGGAGCTGATCGCAAGGGATCGCTCCAACAACTCGCGACCCTGTTCGCCCTCCAGGTAGCTCCGGGCGACCGTGCCGAGGAACTCACGCCACCTGGCACGATCTTCGGGTGGCGAGTCCGGTGTCAGCCCGCGTTTGGCGAGCTGCCGATCCAGCAGCCGATGCGACACAACGACGCCAACGTCTGCCACGACCGTGCCTTCCGCTGAGCCGACGCTGTCAATCAACCCGTCGCTCGGCGATCGTCGTCAACGTCATGGTCTGGTTGTGCAGCTCGCAGTTGCCGAGACCGTCAGGGGACAACTCGCCGTAGGAATAGAAACCGATTTGGCTTGTGTCGGGCGGCAAGGCACCCAGTGTCGCTTCGACCTCCTCCTCGATTCGCTCACCCAGGACCAGGCGGCGGCCAACACAGGAGATGGCCAGCGACAGGACCGGGCCCTCGCCAACAGGTAGGTTGCCCGCCGCAAGAGCTGCCGACTCGGCACCCTCGATCAACCGGTCAAAATTCGCCTTCATCAGCTGAGCGAACACGCCTTCTTGGATATCGCCGGCGAAGGTCATTGACCGAGCATCGTGATCCACTGCGAGAATCGTCCGCACCAGCTGACCCTCGGACCCAGGCTCACGGAGGGCCAGAGGGAAAAGTAGCCCGCTTGCCGGCAGTTCAGATGCACGATCCCCCAGATACTCCTCGTACAGGTCGAGTGCCGGCATCGAATCGAGCTCATACAAGACATTGCCGACAGAGCGCGTTACCAGGCGTTCCGGACCAAAGATGTCCCAGCCTCCCTTGAAGCCATACCCCACTTCCATGGCATCGCCATAGAGGCCAACCGCCATGATGGCTCTCGTACGAGGCTCACCGTCGACGAGCACCCAGGTGGAGCCGAACCGATCCCCGTCGCCGGCAAGGCCGCCGGTGACAATTACGCTTTGGCCCAACACCTCGTTGAGGCCCCGAGCCAGGTCAGTCCCGTTGACGCCAAGCCCTTCGGACAGGACAATCACGGCCTTCAGGTCAGACTCCAGTAGCTCGCTGCCTAGCCGGCGGCCGGCCTGCAACGACTCCGCAGCCGTTTCGATTTCCACGTGAGCACTCCGGACCGTGGAATGCTCAAACTGAGCAACGGCCACTGCAACAGAGTCATCGGAGACCGTTGCGCCTTCGATCTCACCGGCGGTCGAACAGCCGGCGATCACCGAATCCGGATACATGTCGACGAGCTCCTTCCAAATCGCGGGCTCATCGACAAATGCCGGGGCGCCGAACGCCAGCACCAGTGTCGAGCTTGAATTCCACGGTGGCAGCTCCGACGACCAACCCGACGCAACATGAAAGGCGATTGTTGAAACTTGAATGACGAACCTCCGGGAAGAGAAAACCAGCTGCTCCTATAGTCGGCATCTCGCGGCCACATCTTGAACGTGGGCAGCCTGTGGTGAGAGGCCGGGCCGGAGAACTGCGGTCAACTGCGTACTTGGCCAGGATCTGGAGAGGGCCGGACGAGCCGATGGATGGGAATGAGGGTCGCGCCGGCACCTCCGCTATCCGCGATCCGACGAATCCTTCTAGAAGGAGTGACCCCATGGGCCGACGCCGTAGATGCGATCGACGCTGACGCGGACAACGAAGCCAGGTGGGACGTCTCGCATCGGGAATTTCTCGCCGGGCCCACTTACTCCCCGGCGAGTTGGTCCACCCACTCCAGAGCGGCACCTTCTGAGATGCGGCCGCGGCCCGAGATCACCGCGTAAGGGTGAAGAGCCTCGCCTGGGTTCTCGAGTGCCTGAAACGACACCACAACCCTGAGTCGCGGCGGATGCTCTCCGCCGATAGACTGCACATAACCCCGATTCGGCCCGTGGCGGGTCCATACTTTGCGCAGTCATGGCACTACCGCTTCGCGCCATCCAGGCGATCCGGCCGCAGGCGTCGCCGGGAGTGATCGCAGGAGCGGCCTTGGTTGCGGCGGTCTTTTCAGCGACACCCTTCCTCCTTCCCGATGTTTCAGAACGTCTCGACATCCCTCTCGGCGCAACTGGAATCCTGAGCACAGCTCAGGTTGCCAGCTTCGCTGTTGCTTCTTTCCTGGTCGGGAGGTTCTTGCGTCCCCGTCGTAGTCTTCATTACGGGGGAGTCGCCCTGCTCGCCATCTCCTGTCTGGCCTCGGCCCTCGTATCGGATTTCGGATTCCTCGTCGCGACCCGGGCATTTGCCGGAATCGGGATGGGGATTCTCACCTGGATCGCGTGGGCGGATGCCACCCGATTCTCACGTGGTATTGGTGAGGTTGCTGCTGTTGCGCCGATAACTGCGGCAATCGCTTCGCCAGCCATAGCCTGGCTCGTCGATCGCGGCGGCTACCCGTGGGCGTTCGCGGCGCTGGCGATTCTCGCTGCCGGCACTCTGGTGTTCCGGGTCGACTTCGCCGAACTTCCCCGCATCGGGCGCACGGTGAGCAAGTCGAGATCGAACCGCCTGCTCCTCTTCGCCTTGTTGTTGCTCACCGTCGGCGGCTCAGCCGTTTTCGTCTTTGCCGTCGCGACTGGCACCGGTTTCGTCGGGATCTCGCCGGTCAACGTGGCCTGGGCGCTCAGCCTCAACGCCATCGCCGGGGTCCTCGGGACCAGGGTCAAAGCGCGGCCGCGCACGGTGGGACTCTGGCTTCTCGGGACTGCACTCCCCGCACTTGCCCTGGGCACGGTGAACATCCCGGTTGTCTATTTCCTGGCGATGGCGATGTGGGGCTTCTCGTTTTGGGTGGTGGTCCCAGCAGCGTTCAAAATGCTTGCCGAGCGCTCACTGGTCCCCAGTGAGCGCATCGGTGATGCTCAGGCAGTCATGGCCACTGGCAGGATGTTCGGCCCGGTGGTCGGCGGTCTGGCGATTACCGGGGAGATGTACGGCAGGCTTTCGGCGGTTGGTGCGGCAGTAATGTTCGTGGCCGCAGCAATCATCACCGGTATCGAGTTCGGGCGGGTCAGGGCTGACGCGAGCACATAGAGTGCCGAATCCGATTGATGTCCAACCCTGGTCGGCCGGCGATGCGGGTGCCACGCGAAACGTAACTAAGTTTTCGGCGGTCAATTTCTGGTCCAACACATGCGGCCACGGTGGAGATCGGCGAGCGTCCCGGCGGAAGCTGATCGTCGAGCGCGCTCGGGAGGACTTGAACCCCCAACCTCCTGATCCGTAGTCAGGCACTCTATCCAATTGAGCTACGAGCGCGGGAAACCCCAAGGATAATGGCGAAGAGACCTTTTCGGGAAACTCGCAGATGAGGCGTTTGCAGATCGCGAAATTTTTCCAACACGCGACACCCGTTTCGGTTCTACAGGATCGACGAAGCGGCTATTGTCCGTGTTGCAAGGACCTGTGAGCCTTTTGGTGAGCTGGGTGTTCCCCGGCTGAGAAGTTCGCCAGTAAGTGAACGAGCCATTGAACCTGATCCGGTTAATTCCGGCGCAGGGACAAGGTTTGCGGGTCCTTGCACTTTTTATCTGGGTTCTCATCCGGCCATCCGGAGGAGAGAAACTCCCCCTCCGCCGGGATCCGCTGCAATTTCAACGGTCCCGTCTCGTTACCTCCGTTTCGCTCTCGATAAAGCTTGACCGCATTGATATACTCGGTATAGTACCGGGTATGATAGATCTCCTGAATCCGGGCACAGTGTGAGCATCCGACACGCACTCCTTGCATTGCTCAGTGAAGAGCCCAAGTTCGGGCTCAGGTTGCAACAAGAGTTCGAGGACCGAACCGGCGAGGTCTGGCCACTCAATGTCGGACAGGTTTACACAACTCTGCAAAGGCTGGAACGTGATGGTTTGGTTGCATCGGATGAGAGTCTGGGACCTCAAAAGGACTTCAGCATCACGCAGGCAGGGTTCGACGAGCTCGTTTCCTGGCTTCGTACCCCGCCTCCATCCGACATTCCGCCCCGTGATGAATTGGTGATCAAAGTGTTGGTCGCCGTCCAGGTTCCCGGTGTGAACGTCCGCGACATCATCCAAGCGCATCGGCGCCACCTGATCGAGACCATGCAGCGATTCACCCATCTCAAGGCGGGTTCGAACGAGAAGGACATCGCCCTGGCCCTTGTACTCGATGCCGAACTGTTTCGCCTCGAAGGAGTCGTTCGCTGGCTCGATGCTGCAGACACACGGCTAGGCCAGAACCCGGGCATCGGCAAAGGCAAGGTGACAGCACGCTCTCAGCAGCCGACCGAGGTGGTTTCGTGACATCGATGCTGCGCATGCGGGCCATATCGAAGGTGTACGGGTCAGGACCGGCCCAAGTTCGCGCCCTCGACGCAATCGACCTCTCGGTGGAGCGCGGTGAGCTCGTGGCGATCATGGGTCCGAGCGGTTCGGGGAAAAGCACACTGCTGACGATCGCCGGAAGCCTCGAAGAGCCAACCTCTGGGCAGGTGATGATCGACGGGAAAGACTTGGCCGGAATGTCGGATGACGACCGTGCCCGTTTACGGCGCCGTTCCGTAGGCTACGTGTTCCAGAACTTCAACCTGCTTGCGGGACTCACAGCCGTGGAAAACGTGGCGTTGCCACTCGAACTCGATGGAATTCCCGCAGAGCAAGCTCGCGCCTGCGCACTCGAAACGGTGCACACTCTCGGCCTCACCGACAGAGCGGACCACTATCCGGACGATCTCTCCGGAGGCGAACGCCAACGGGTCGCCATCGGAAGAGCCGTGGTGGGCAACAGGCGGCTGCTCCTTGCCGACGAACCGTCGGGAGCTCTCGACTCGGTCAACGGCGAGGCGGTGATGAGACTGCTCAGGGAAACATGTCAGGACGGTGTCGCCGGGGTGGTGGTGACCCATGATTCCCAACTTGCGGCATGGGCGGACCGGGTGGTATTTCTTCGGGACGGGAGGATGGTCGACCAGACCCTTCCCGGACCCGATGCAGAGTCACTCCTCGCAGACGGATACCAGGAGTGATGAAAGCTTCGAAGACAGCTACCCCCGGGTCGCTGCCTGCGGACGGTGGGGATCCAGCCCGTCGGGCGGTGGCGAGGTGGGGTTGGAGGCTGTTCAAACGGGAATGGCGAAGCCAGCTCCTCGTGTTGGCCATGATCGCGGTGGCAGTGGCTGCGGCTGTAGCTGGTTCGACCGCGGCCTTCAACCTCGGTTCTGCCGCCGGTGACGCCGAGTTCGGTTCGGCAACAACTGCCCTCGACTTCGACCAGCCGGACCCGGGATTTGTCGGAGACGACATTGCGGCGGCTACCGATTGGTTCGGATCTGTCGATGTGATCGGCCGAACTCGGGTGTCCATTCCCGGAGTTTTCGAGCCTGTCGAGCTTCGTTCCCAGGATCCCGAAGGCTCGTACAGCG
Organism: Acidimicrobiia bacterium; assembly: GCA_041742825.1. Classification (GTDB taxonomy): domain Bacteria; phylum Actinomycetota; class Acidimicrobiia; order Spongiisociales; family ZC4RG35; genus MA-ANB-1. The sequence continues at coordinate 9,491 of JBGTNX010000116.1, forward strand.
AGCCGATGGTGGGCCTCGTGAGCGGCCGGTATCCGACGGCTCCGGGAGAGATCACGTTGACGGACGGGACTGCTCGTCTCCTGGCTGTGGACGTGGGCAACGTCCTCGATCTGGGAGGGGGTACGTGGAATGTTGTCGGAATGGTGGAGAACCCGAGCGACCTGTCCGATGAGTTCGCTTTGTTGTCAATCGACAGTGCTCTGCACTTCGATTCCATGACCCTGCTTGTCGGGGCTCCGAGCGGAGATCGGGTCAACTCTTTCAGCGGTCCGAGCGGAGCTCTGCCGGTTGTTCGCACCCGGCCCGGGAATGAAGACGTTGTCGCGGCGCTCGGAGCGCTCACGGCTGGCGCAGTCGTCCTCTTTCTGGTCTCGCTGGTGGCAGCCTCCGGTTTCGCGGTTGTAGCCCAGAAACGTCTCAGTCAGCTCGGGATGCTGGCCGCAGTCGGGGCAACCCGGAACCACCTCCGGATTGTGCTTGCGGTCAACGGATTCTTCGTCGGAGTCGCTGGCTCCGTCCTCGGTGCAATCATTGGCGTCACCAGTTGGATCCTGATGGTTCCGAGGTTGGAGGTTGCGGTGGCCCACCGCATTGCACCCTTCGATGTCCCCTGGTGGCTCGTTGTCGCAGCGGCGCTTCTCGCTGTGGCGATGGCGACGGCGTCGGCATGGTTGCCTGCCAAGACGATCGCTCATACTCCAATCGTCTCCGCCTTGTCCGGACGTCCCGCACCCGCCCAACCAGCGAGCCGATCCGCGTCCAGGGGCCTCCCTTTGGTGGTACTCGGACTCGGCTGCCTGCTGCCGTCGGGGGATTCACTCACCTGGTTCGATGTGATCCTCGTGTTGATTGGGACCCTGTCGCTCATGCTTGGTGTTCTCCTGATCAGCCCGATAACGATCGGCGTCCTTGCGAACTTCGCAAGAAAGGCCCCGGTTCCGGTGCGGCTCGCACTGAGAGATCTAGCCAGGTACCGGTCCCGGTCGGGCGCCGCTCTCGCCGCGATCAGCCTCGCTCTCGGCCTGGCAGTTGTAATTGTTGTCACTACCAGCGCCAACCTCTATGCCTCCGCTGAAGAAGGAAATCTCTCCTCGACCCAGCTCCTAATTCGGGTTGGTGAGATCCCGTCACCGGGCGACATCGCTCCAATCGAGGAACGATCTGACGATGAGGTAGCCAGTCTCGACGCTCTCGTCGCAGACCTGGCGGTTTCCTTCGATGGACAGGTCACGCCGATCGACGTAGTCGTCGCCCCTGAGATCGACATCCCCGGGCTTTCAGGATTGACCTCGGTGGTGCTCACGACACGGATCGATGAGAACACTTTCCGCATCCTGACTCACCTTTACGTGGCCACTCCTGAACTGCTCGATCTCTACCAACTCGACGTTGAGACGGTTCCCGAGTCGGCCGACTTCGTGACAGTTGAGGAAGGAGAGCTGTGGCTTCAACCGGTACCCGACGAGCTGGTGCGGGATAGTTACATCCTTCCTAGATCCTTCACTTCTCTGCCCGGGTCGATGATGACCCCCGAGGCCATGGTCGGCCGGGGCTGGAAAGCGGAGCGGGCGGGCTGGTTGATCGATGCCGATCGACCTCTATCAGCTGGTGACTTCGACCGTGCCCGAGACGTCGCCGCTGCTTCAGGGATCACCGTGGAGGCGAGAAACAGTCAAACAGACTTGGCCACGCTCCGGTGGGTGGCGACCGTGGGCGGAATCATGGTCGCACTCGGGATCCTGGGCGCATCTGTGGGTCTAATCCGCGCTGAGGCCATACGCGACCTTCGCATCCTGGCGGCTACAGGTGCGTCCAAACGCATCCGGCGTAGCCTGACCGCGGCGTCGGCCGGAGGGCTTGCCGCCCTTGGAGCGTTCACGGGGATGGTGGGCGCGTACCTGGGCCTCTTCGCCGCGCACACCGGTAGCCTCGAGAAGCTGATCCCGGTTCCGGTCGTTCACCTGGCGGTCTTGGCGATCGGACTCCCTCTGGTGGCTGCAGGCACCGGCTGGCTGGTCGCCGGACGGGAGCCGGCCGTACTGGCGCACTGATTCGGATCCAAAGCCCTTGAAGCGCTTCTAAGCCTCGGCGGGCTCGTTGTCGCCGAACAGGCTGAGGAGTTCCCCGACTGCCAGCTCGCCGTTGGAGTCATGCAGCGGCTGTTGAGCGTGGATGTGATAGACGTTGCGCCGCCCGCTCTTCTCCTTGGCCACATACCCGGCGTGCGTCAGATCAGAGATGATGCTGTGGGCGGTTCGCTCCGTGATATTGAGAGCTCCGGCGATATCCCGGATCCGTGAGTTCCGGTCCTTGGCGAGAAACAGCAACACCTTTGCATGGCTGGTGAGAAAGCTCCAGTTCTTCATAATGTCGCTTTATGCATCCTGTTTCCTGAACCCATTTACATGTATCTCAATTACTGAGTACACTAACTGATATCGGCCGTCAATGATCGCCGTCGGCGACCCTCGAATCGGCTGTCCCAAAGGAAGCAGCATGCTAACCCTGAGATCGTTCACCTTTCTCGCCATCGCTCTCGCGGCGATCGCTCTGTCGAAGGCCCCCATAACAGAAGGCAGGCCAAGCCGGCCGGGCCGGCCCCGACGCCGCTCCGCATCCGTCAGCACTGCCCTTGTCGTGGTCCTGGCTGCCACGTCGCTCATACTCGGCGGCGGGATCGCCGAGGCCGCGATCGTTCCTCCGATCTCGTTGGGAACTGCTGAGGGTTATTCGGTGTTGGCCGGAACCACAGTCACGAACACAGGAGATTCGGTACTCGCCCAGAGTGTCGGTGTGTCACCTGGAACCGCCATCGTGGGTTTCCCGCCGGGAATAGTGAACCCGCCGGGCACGATCGAGGCCACAACCCCCGCCGCTGCAGCCGCTCAACTCGACCTGGCTGCGGCTTATATCGAAGCCGCAGGCCGTCCTCTCAACGAGACAGTGACTCCCGACCTCACCGGACTTACGCTGGTCGGCGGGGTCTACGCCGGTCCGAGCAAGTCGCCGTTGTCGCTTGCCGGGAACCTCACGCTGGATGGCGCGGGCGATCCGAATTCGGTGTTCATCTTCCAGACGGATTCGACGCTCATCACCGGGTCGGGAAGCAGTGTCACGTTGATCAACGGGGCTCAGCAGTGCAATGTCTTCTGGCAAGTCGGCAGCTCGGCGACTCTGGGCACCGGATCGACATTCGTCGGCACCATCCTCGCTTTGACATCGATCAGCGTCACCACCGGTGTGACGGTTCAGGGCCGCGCCCTTGCCCGCAATGGTGCCGTGACGTTAGATACCGATACATTCAATCTCCCTTCGTGTGACCTCAGCGCCCCAACCACCACAACCGCTGCCCCCACCACAACTACGGACGGAAGTGGGAGTCCGGCGGAAGGCGATGATTCCGATGATCTTCCCTTCACCGGATCCGACAGCACTCCGACTGTCATCGTCGCCGTCCTTGCCCTCGTAGCCGGGATCGCCATGGTCCGATCAAGTCGGACGGCGAAGAGTTAGCAATGGCGTCGGCGGATCGAGTTCCAAGACAGTCCTATCCCCGACGATTCTCGAATCCGTCACCTGAGGGAGCAGCATGCTGATCCTGGGTTTAGGTGCGACTCTGGCAGTCACATTCGGTGCGATCTACGTCATCGGGCGCCGACAGGCACGGACTGACGCAAACCGGCTGTCGCTACCGCAACCGCCTTCGGCAGCTCTCGGCACAACGCTGGTTGCGATCCTCGTGGCTACATCACTCCTCCTCGGGGGTGGCATCTCCAACGCCGCCATAGTCCCCACGATCACCATGGGAACTGCCGACGACTACTCGGTCCTGGCCGGAACGACCGTTACGAACACAGGACTGTCTGTCCTCGAACAGAATCTCGGCGTGTCTCCCGGAACCGCCGTTACCGGCTTTCCGCCTGGAGTTGTGACTCCCCCTGCGACGATCGAGTCGAACACTGCCACCGCGGTGGCCGCACAGCTGGATTTGGCTGCGGCGTACGACGAAGCCGCAGCTCGTCCTCTCAACGCAACAATCGCCGCCGAACTCGGCGGTCAAACGCTGCTCGGTGGGGTCTACGCCGCTCCAGCCAGCGTGGCGCTCGCCCTCACCGGCAACCTGATCCTGGACGGCTCGGGGGACCCGAATTCGGTGTTCATCTTTCAGACTGACTTCGCGCTCAACACCGCAGCGGCAAGCACGATCACGCTGATCAACCGGGCACAGGCTTGCAACGTGTTCTGGCAGGTCGGCAGCTCGGCGACCCTGGGCGCAAGCTCTACGTTCGTTGGCAACATACTCGCATTCACTGCGATCACAGTCGGTGCCGGTGTCGTGGTGGAGGGTCGCGCTCTCGCCCGCAATGCCGCGGTCACCCTCGACAGCGACACCTTCAGCACGCCCGGCTGTGATCTTTCTGTCCCTACGACAACAACCGCCCCGACCACAACCACCACAACCCTCCCCACCACTACAACAACCGCCCCGACCACGACGACCACCACTGCCCCGACCACAACCACCACTGCCCCGACCACCACCACAACCGCCCCGACCACAACCACCACAACCGCCTCAACGACTACAACGACTGCAACCACCACCCTCCCGATTCCCACCACTTCAACCACCCTCGAGGTCGCACCCACCACCCTCCAGGCGACCACGACGTCAGCGGAAGCGACGTCGACTTCTGCCGAAATTGGAGGCGGGGCGGAATCCTCCCTTCCGGGCGATCTCCCCTACACCGGATCCGGGAGCACCCCCGCTGTGATCGTCGCCCTCCTTGCCCTCGTCGCCGGAATCGTCATGGTGAGAGCCAGTCGTACTTCGGGAGAATAACCGGGCAGTCGCCGGATCAGATCTGCCAGCCTGGTGGGAGGACATGCAGCGTCTGGTCGGGAGACTATTCGACGATTGCGGCTTTCAAACTGCGTAGTTGGAGGTCCCGTCGTCCAATAGCTCCCGGGCCGCATCCCGGAGGGTGCGCCTCGCTGCATTGAACAGCGCGCTGCCGGCCGAGACCCGGCGGACTCCGACTGCACCGAGCTCATCGACAGTGGGGCCGAAGGGAAGGGCGAGCACGTTCACGGGTGCCGCAGTCTCGCTGACAACTCGCTGGATGTCCTCAGCGGTTACCAGCCCCGGTGCATAAACGACATCCGCCCCGGCGTCACGATAGGCGGCCAGCCGCTCGATCGTGTCGTTCAGATCCTCTACACCGTAAAGGTGATTCTCGGCACGGGCGGTGAGGACAATCCCCGAACTCGCGCATGCTCTGGCCGCTTCCGCTACTGCGTCGGTGGCCGCGGAGACATCGACGATCGATCCGGTCGCCGGGTCGTAGTCCTCGATCGAGCAGCCAGCAGCCCCGGCGTCGACAAGCATCCCCACTGTTTCCGCGATACCTCCAGGGTCGTCCGGATAGAGACGTTCGGAGTCGACGTTGAGGGGCACCGAGAGCACCCGGGCCAGGTCGGCCACATGAGTCACCAGCTCATCTCGGGTCACTTGCTGATCGTCTTTGCCCAACGACCGACCTAGACCAGCGCTGGTGGTGGCGAGGGCAAGGAAACCCATCTGCTCGAGGAGCAGCGCTGAACCCCGATCCCACGGATTTGGCATCACGAAAATTCCCTCGCGGTGTAGTGCTGAGAACGCATCGATAGTGCTCACAGCGAACTCGGCCCGCCAACCGGGGGCATACTCAGCATAAGAAACGATCGACGATCGCAAAGATCCGGCCGAGCAACGGCTTCCGGCGCAGTCGGCGCCAGAAGCCAACAGGATGTGACTCTTCGATAGCCCCGTCGATTGAATCTCGCACCTTGCCCATGCCGCCAGCCTACTCAGGTAGAGATCAGCCGGGCTCCGCCTCCGGGGGGTAGCCGAATACCATATCCAGTGGCACATCGAACACCCTCGCCATCTTGAACGCGACCTCGAGGGAAGGCGAATATCGCCCCTGCTCGATGGCAATGACGGTCTGCCTGGTAACCCCGATCCGCTTGGCAAGCTCAACCTGAGTCATCTCATTGGCCGCAGCGCGGAGCTCTCGTATCTTGTTGGTGATCCTTGTCGGCTTGACCATCCTCAGATCCGCCGGTAGTAGACGAGTTTGGCGACCCCTGCCATCACTTCGCTGAGCACGAGCCCTAAAAGGATGGTGTTGGCGATCCAGAAATAGTCGAACTCCGCCATCGCCAGGAAGATTCCGCCGACTGCACCGGCTCCAAGCGCGACACCGCCAATTGACTCGCTTCTCGCCTCGATCAATCGGTCTCTCTCGTCCGGCTGCCTTCCCTGGTACGGCGGGAACACGGCCAGGAGGATGTGCCCAACCACCGCCATGATCACCAGAACCACAACTGTGGCCAGCATCAAAGGCTGGTAGGCGATATCTGCCACGGGTGTCTCCGAAGCCCACCTCGCAACGGTGACGAAGTACCACCCATAGACGATGACGACGATCACCAGCATCAACGCAGTGCTCTTACCGTGAAACGACACTCGGACTCCCAACTCGATGTACAATATTCTTGACATCACAAAGGTAGGCGGCATCGGAGCCGGTGTCAAATTTTCTTAACATTGTGTGATTTCGCCAACCTAGACGTCACTCCGGTTCAGGATCTCGTCGGTTACGGTTGGCCACCAGCTTGCGAAAGGCCACTCATTGACTATCGACTCCGTCGCAGATCGTTTCTGGCAGCTGTTCTGCGAATACGCCCCGACCATCGCCACTGCGCGCGGAGAACATGGCTTCAATAGCAAGCTGAGAACCTTCGATCCGGATGCGCTCGACGACTTTGCCAATCGTTTTCGCAGGATTGAATCCGAGGTGGCGGCTTACGACCCGTCCAGCCTGACCACCCAAGAACAGATAAGTGCCGGCCTACTCGCTCACGAATCGAACGTTTGGGCCACCGAAATCGAGCAACGGTTCATGGTCGCTCCTATCGACCCCTACATCGGCGTGCACACCCGGTTGCTCTCCGATACCCGAATGAACACCGTCCGGACCCCCGAACAAGCAGATGCTCTGCTCGAGAGGTACCGAAAGGTGGACGGTCACTTGAAGGATGCCTTGTCACTGATTCGGGCCAACGCAAATTCCGGAATGACCCCGGCGACGGCGCCGCTGGAAAGGGTTTTGGATCAACTCGACCGGTATCTCGCATCGGGCCTCGACGACGATCCCTTCCTGAAACTGGAGGGAGGGGGACCGGGATGGATGCAGGCTGCTCGGGATCTTGTCGAGACGGTGGTCCGTCCCGCTTTCGTCGACTATCGGGCCGGGCTCGCTGAGCACATCGGGCCGGTCGCCCGTCCCGATGACAGGGCAGGGCTGAAATGGATGAAGGGCGGCGACGAGATCTATCAGTCGCTAATCCACAAGTACACCCAACTCGAGCGAACGCCGCAGGAGATCCACGACATCGGGCAGACCTGGGGGACGGAGATTCTGGTGGGCCAGTGGATCGAGACCGGCCAGTCCGCCTTCGGCATCGACACGGTCGAAGCCCTCTTCGAACATCTCCACAACGACCCCGCTCAACGCTTCGACTCGGAGAACGAAATGTTGGAGCACGCCCGCGCCGCTGTTGATCGCGCCTGGGATGCGGTCGACGACTGGTTCAACGTCAAGCCGTCCAAGAAGTGCCAGGTCGTGGGAGTCCCCTCTGTCATTGCCCCTGCAATGCCACCGGCCTACTACATGCAGCCGCCGACTGACTTCTCGCGTCCCGGGACTTACTTCTTGAACACTTTCAAGCCCGAGGAGCGGGATCGATTCGAATACGAGTCGATTCATTTCCACGAAGCGATACCGGGTCACCACTTCGACCGCTCCATCGCCGCGTCCATCCCCGGGATCCCCACATTTCGGGCCTTCTCCCAGGTCTATGCCCATACCGAAGGATGGGGCCTCTACTCGGAGCGACTGGCCGACGAAATGGGGTTGTACTCATCTGAAGTCGACCGGCTCGGGGCGATCAGCGCCGATGCCTGGAGGGCGGGCCGCCTTGTGGTCGACACCGGGATGCACGCTTTGGGCTGGAGCCGCCAGGACGCCGTCGACTGGCTCCAGAAATGGACGCCAATCGGGTTGCTGACCATCGAACAGGAGGTGGACCGGTACATCGGAATGCCGGGCCAGGCCCTCTCCTACAAGATCGGTCAGATCGAGATTCTCGACCTACGGCGACGGGCGAAGGATCATCTCGGTGACCAATTCGACATCAAGAAGTTCCATGATGTGATGCTCACCTACGGCGCCATGACCCTGCCGATGCTCCGCCGCCGGGTCGAAGAGGACTTGTTGACGGGTTAGCCGCCTAGCTGGGGGCTCCCTCGCCCGTGGTCACGGTTGTCACCGGGCTCGTTGTCGAAGTCGACTCGTCAGCGGGATCGGTGAAGAAAAGCCACCAGGCAATGGCCCCGATCACAAGGGCAATCACGATGATTGCCATCAAACCGCCCGAGTTCCGGGGGTCATGAGGTGAGTCGTCGTCAAGAGGTAGCAGAGGGTCGTGTGGTTGAGATTGGGGTTGGTATGCCCCGGGAGGATCCTGTGTCATCGTTGGTCTCCGTCCGTGTCGTTTAGTTCCTGGTCGTCGTCAGGCACACGTTCGTAGCCCGACGCCTTCCCGTTTTCTCCCGCTTCTTCGGGGTCCGCTTCGGCCGAGGGGCTTCTCTCGCCTTCGGGAGCGACTTTGCCTATTTCCTGTGCCGCGCTGTCGCGCAGGACGGCAAGTTGAGCTTCCAGAGTTCTCTCCTCGTCGACCAAATCGGCCTTGCGACTGAAGTCGTCGGGGGCAACGTCCGCCCTTTCTTCTTCGATTTCTGCCAATCGTTGGCGGACTTTCAGAATCTGATCTGCAAGGGTCTCTGTTGTCATTCCAACCTCCTGTTGGCCGGAGCCTTACCCTCGCGACACAGGGGCCAAACCACGGGATGGGGAGCAACGAACAGCCGCCCGGAATGCCAACACACCCGGCGAGGAAGCCGCACGAAACGGCGGCGAGGCCTCGCGCCCTACGAGGAGTGCTCGCCCTACGAGGAGTGGACGTTCGATGAACTCCAGAAGAGGGCTCGGGAGATAGGGATCGAAGGGCGCTCGGCGAGCTACAAAACGGAACTCATTGAGTCTCTACGCGGACACTGAACCATTCTGATTCGCTGGACATCGTTCGTCGGGGCTCTCACTCGTCTCCCGAATCCTGGCGAAACTTGACCAGCGGTACGTAGAACCACGACCAGCCGGAGACCGCAGTTATAGCCGTGGTCGCCACTGCGGCCAGCGTGTCGTCGAACACGAGGGAAGACACGAGATAGACGACTGCGGATATCGACACCAAAAAAAGGACGGTGCCGGCAATGGCGATGTTCGTCGCGCTCAGGACGTGCTCGAGCGAGGTTCGTCTGATTCCGCTGATTGGTGCTCGCACTCGCTGGTGAACACTGGGAGCGATGAGCAGGACCGAGGACAATGCCGCGCTGACAAAGGCCGTGTAAAACACGGCTGTATTGCTCGCCGAAATCTCGGGGAAAGAAGATTGGAGCGGGAGGATCAGCAAGAAGGAGAACAGCACCATCACCCCGGGGATGGTGGTCCGTAGCCCCTCCAGCACTGCACGGAACTGGTCGTCTACATCCTGAGCATCTCGCTCTTTGTCCGATTTGGAAGCGTTCAGTTATTTCCTCCCACGGTTACGAGCTTAGGGCCTTACTCCGGTTTGTCCTTCGCTCGGTACGGGTAACTGCCCCACCAATCATCCTTGAAAGGAACATTCGTGGGCATTCTAATCTGGCTTCTGGTAGGTCTAATTGCAGGGGCGCTGGCACGATTTCTCGTTCCAGGGAATGATCCTATGGGTTGGGGCGGTACGATGGTTCTTGGCCTGATCGGTTCCCTGGTCGGCGGTTTCCTCGGAAACCTGGTCAGTGACGGCGACTTCGACGTGACCTCTGCAGGCCTTATCGGATCGGTCATTGGTGCCGTTATCGCCCTCCTAATCTTTCGGGCGCTCAAGGATCGAAAGACCTGATTCCCCAATCACAGAAACTTGGGTCTAAACACTTGGGGCTAACCCCTGCCACGGGCGGGCTTGACCTTTATTCACCCCCGTCACACAATCCCGGTCTGAGAGAGAGCACCACATGACCGAACTTCTGAGCTGCGAACTCCCCAACGAACCCGGATCGGCGTCGATCGCCCGCCGGTTTCTGCGTGAGCACGCAACCCTCGACTCGATGCGCCAGACGGAGGCCGACCTCCTCGTGACCGAATTGGTGGCAAATGTCATTCAACATGCCCCCGATGTCGACACGATCACCCTCACTCTCGAACAGGATCGGGCGACCGGGCTAAAAGTTACTGTCTCGCATCCAGCCGAACGCGACATCGACCGCACCGGGTCGGGAATCGGCCATCTGGTGACTGAGCGATACTCGCAACGGTGGGGAACCACTTTCGAAGCCGACATCCTCAACGTCTGGTTTGTATTGCGCACCCCGGGTTCGGTCTCGATGTCACCGGATCTAACCGACCACGACCTGTTCGCCAGGCTTAAGGATGATCCGGCGGTTTTCTCCGGTGAATTGCTCAGCAGGCACTCCGATCTCGCCCTGGCCATCTCGAAGCGCTACCGGGGCAAAGGCATCGATGACGACGACCTCCAGCAAGTCGCCCAAATGGCGCTCCTCAAGGCCATCCACCGATTCGACCCCTCGTATGGAGACCTTCGTCCCTTCGCTGCAGTGACGATTTCCGGCGAGCTGAAGAAGCTCCTGCGCGATCGGGGATGGTCGGTGCGGGTGCCCAGGGCGCTCCAAGAAAGCTCGCTGAATCTGGGCCGGGCCACCGAGAAGCTGACCCAGGAGCTGAACCGGATCCCGACCGACGAAGAATTGGCACGTGAACTCGACATCGATCCCGACGAGGTTGGCGAAGCCCGTAGTGCTGGAAGGGCTTACCGTTCGAGCTCGATCGAAAAGCCTGCCGAAAGCACAGGGCTCAGCCTCCTCGACCGTCTCGAGGACACCGACCCCGGGCTTTTCAACGCCGAGGAGCGGGTGATGATCTCGGAAGCAATCCAGGAACTGCCGGTGCGCCAGCAGCAGATCTTGAAATTGCGCTTCGACGAAGATCTGACGCAGACCGAGATCGGGGATCTTCTCGGTATCTCCCAGATGCACGTGTCGCGTCTTTTGAGTCGAGCCATCGACGAGCTGCGCGTCAGGCTCGGCGAATCTGAGTGATTCAAATCGTCACGATTCTCAGGCGGGGCTGCTAAACCGTTTAGTTTGACGCCGGCCGGGGTAGGTGCTGGCCAGCTAAAGGTTGGTGTATGACCGAAGTGAATCTGACACTAGAGACCAATAAAGAGGCGCCACGGATCTCGCGCCAGAAACTCTCAGAGATCCGGAGTGAAATCGAGCCGCGTTACGACGATCTCGCTCTCGTTATCTCCGAACTGGTTAGCAACAGTGTCCGTCACTCCGGCCAGGGAACGGTCTCGGTTTCGATCAAGACCAAACCCGACCAGGTTCGTCTCGAGGTTCGCGACCCGGGCCCTGGCTTCGACCCCGATCACCTCGCCGGCGATGGGATCGGGTTGCGTATCGTCGGTCGCATCGCAGACGCATGGGGGATCAAAAACGAAGGCGAATGTATGGTTTGGGTCGAAATCGCGCTACCCAGCGAAGCGTAAGCTCAGAGCGGGCTGGCGAGCTCCTCGATGCTCGATACGACTTCGATCGTCGCCTCGACACCACTCAACTCGATGAGCCTCGAAATCGGGCCGTTCTCCACCACGAGGGCAAAACGGCGGCCAGCATCGCGATATGACCTGTCGGCCATCACCAGGCACCGGAGACCGGATGAATCCATGAAATCGGCCCCGCTCAGGTCAACGACGAGGTTGCCCGACCCGGATTCTTGGCAGTCCTTGAGTTCTCTCTCGAGTTGATCAACTGTGGCAAGATCGATTTCGCCCGCGATGGAAAGGGATACCCAATCGTTTCCCACGTCCGACTTGTCGATGATAAGGCCCGTCATATCACGCATGATCGTATCACTACGGATACGACTACACACTTTGATCAGACAAGTCGGTGAGAGCGGTCAGACCTCGATCGGTGTGAATGTCCATTCGCCAAACTTCCAGAGATACTCGCCGTGCCCGCGGAAAATCGAAACGGTTTCCTTGCCCTCCCGGTCACCGAGATCGACCGAAATCACGACATGGCCTTCCGCCAGCACCGAGTCGAGTTTTCCCAAAACCCGCTTTTCGTCGCCGAGAGCAGATGCTGCCCTTTCTATTGAACTCCAGAACCCTCCGCCCTGTCAGGATCGAGATGGGCGCTGCCCGACTCGCCTTCGAGCGCCTCGACCCTCGTATCCGGCCTCTGCAAGACGATCCAAGGCCTCCCTCACCGTGTCCCCACTCGTTAGAACAGCGACAACCGTGTTCTCGAGACTGTGTGCGTCTTGCATGGATACCTCGGTGCTGGGATTGTCTCCCTTCGACCCACAGGGCCAGAGGCCAAACCGTTGTGTCAAACTCAGAGCGTCCGACGGAGCACCACCACGCTCTGGTCGTCGGAAGGGTCCCCGTCTCCAAATCCGAGGGCGAGATCTGCAGTTCGGGAAGCGACACCACCTTCCGCGAGTAACGCATCTGCCAGTTGCTCGGGTTCTGTCCGCCCGCCCGAAATGACCTGGACATCTGCCACTCCATCACTGAACAACACGATCGTGTCGCCCGCCGATAACTTCATGTCGATTTGTTCGTACTCGGCATCCGGGTTTAGGAAGAGGAGGGGACCTGTAGGTCCGAGGAGGTTGGCAGTTTGAGTGGCGGTGTGGATCATGGGGGGATGTCCCGCCGCCGCAAAAGCGAGGTCACCGCTTTCCGGCTCCAGACAAAGGACGGCCGCCGACGCCAGCGCATCGCCTCCGAGCGAGAGCTTTATGCTTTTGAGGGCATCCGCCGGAGAGTGCCCGAGAGCTAGGGCGTGAATGAGAAGATCCCGGGTCCGTATCGCCCGAAGAGCGGGGAGTGCGCCATGGCCCGTCACATCCACGAGAACGATCCCGACCCGACCGTGAGGGAGCAGCCTCACCACACTGGCATCACCACCCACCGAACCTTCCCCGAGCCGGAAACGCGTGGCGACCTCCCAGCCGTCCACATCTGCCACTTCAACGAGATGAAAGTTTTCGGCGAGCCTGGCCACTATCGGCGCCTCTTGTTCCAGGCCTTGTTGCGCCCGCAAGGCCCTGGCCTGTGCTGCTGACGCCTCCAGTGCGGTGACATCAACGATGCGCGCCAGGACCCCGAGGAGCACCAGCAGAAGGAAGCCGAGGGTCACCGCCACCACCGCAAGGCCGTCGATACGTGATGCGGTGGGCAGCTCTTCGACGAGGAACAGCAGCAGGGCCGGTGCCAAGAGCACAACGGGTCCGAGTCTGCGGATAATCGCCCCGCCACGACTCGGGCTGGCCGATATCGATAACAGGCCACTCCCGGGACGGATCAGAATCACGCCGATGGCGATCAACAGAGCACCCAAAGCGGCCTGAAAGGAAATCTCTGGCCGTAGGAAGAGGCGTCCCACCGACGGCGTCCCGAATGCATATCCAACAAAGATGATTGCGGTGAGGGAGAAAACGAGGAGCGTGGCCACCTGGCCGGCGATCACCCGCACTTCGATCCTGCTCACAGACAGGGGCACTGCAACGCCAAGCATGAACATGTTGAGCCCAACTGCGAAGGCCGGCATCTCGTTGACCGACTCCCACCAGGGCCACATGAGATTGAAGATGAAGGTGAGCATCACGAAGAGACCGAAGGTTGCGGTCAGCCACGAAATGACCAGACCTACACGGCGCAATGCCAGCGAACCCCGAACTGCGCGGAAATTATCACCGCCGAACAACGCCCCTAGTGAGAGAGCGACCAGTGCGACTGCCCCGCTCGGGGAAATGTCGCGGACTGTTAACGGCCCATCAGGGAGTTCGAACCAATCAAAGGAAGCGTTCCAGAGAACAATCAGCGCATAAATCGCAGCCAGCCAGCGGATGGTCTGGCCAATCAACGACAGACGGCGCTCGAGCTCGGGGTCGATGCTCGTAAATGGGCCCGGTGCCTCGATTTCAGAACTGGGCATGTGCCGACCGTACACGATCCAAGAACCGGGGGCACACTAACGAGAACAGTCGACGAGACCTGCACAACACCCGTTTGGAAGCCGGAATGAGACTTGGGAAGCAGGAATGAGTAAGAGTGAAGCCGGAGTCTCGCCAGGAGAACTCCGGCTTGCATGCCCCGTCTTTCTAGCGCCGGAGCCTCGCACGAGGCTCCGGCCGACCCCCATCAAGGGCCAATTTCTCCTCTACCCCGTCGAGCTCGCTTTGAAAACTCCACTGACCGCTTCCGGGTTTCCCCTTGTTTTAGATGGAAAGGGACGGGGTAAATGCCGGGGAGTCTGACAGGGAGAAGAGTTATGACTACACATCCACAAGAAGCGCGCATCGAGGGATCACAGGATCTCTCGCGTGTCTATGAAAGGTTCGGCAAAGCCGACTTTCTCGCTTCGATAGTCGGAATGTTCGCCGCCCTGGGAACCCTTGTTTTCTTGGGTGCACTATTTGGTGCTGGTGCGGCTGGCATCGACTTTCAGATCAACATGCTCAACGAGGAAGGCGTCCTCGACGAGGCTTCGACAATCGGACTGGTTGTCGCCGCCCTGGTCGTGTTCGCCGCGTTCCTGGTCGGTGGCTTCGGTGCCGGGCGCATGGCCCGCTACAACGGGGGCATGAACGGCGTGGGGGCAGGCCTTTGGGCATTGCTGTTGATCACCATATTCGCGGCCCTAGGGACGTGGGTCGGAGCTGAGTACAACGCATTCAGCTCAGCAAACCTCCCCAACTGGGTGGCCCAGATCGATGTTGACGACCTCACCACAGCGGCGGTCATCAGCTCAGTGGTGTTAATCGCAATGATGCTGGTCGGTGGCTACACCGGTGGCCGGCTCGGGGAGCTATACCATCACCGCGTCGATGCCGCGATCGTCGAAGAGACCCGGAAGGAGGTCTGAGATGTATATCAGTATCGGTGGACTCATCCTCCTCTTGCTGATCCTCATCCTCATTTTCTAGAGGATCACCCTTCAAGCAAACGACAAAATCAAGGAGTAGAGACAATGACAATGACAAGGTCACTTAGCGCATCCACAATCACCGGAGACAAGGTGAGGAATGCCAACGGAGATGAGCTCGGGAAGATCGAAGAGATAGTGCTCGATCTCGACAACGGCCGGGTGGCTTACACAGTCCTCGCCGCAGGTGGATTCCTCGGGCTCGGAGAAAAGTTCTTCGCCATTCCCTGGGACATGGTTGCGGTCGATTTAGACAACAAGGAAGTAATCATCGATATCGAGAAGGAACTCCTGGAGCAAGCGCCCGGCTTCGACAAGGACAACTGGCCCAAGCTTTCGGACCAGGCCTACCTGAGCGACGTCTACCGCTACTACGAGCGGACGCCCTACTGGGAAGTCACTGACAACCTGTAGGCCACCAGCTAACGGAAGAAGAAGCCACCGGATTCAAACCCGGTGGCTTCTTTCTATGGCTGTGGGAGGCGCCTTCAGATCAAAGCCGGGGCCTCAGCTCCTCTGACCAGAAGTCGATGAAACCATCGAGAGGGTTGCCGATGTGGTTCAGGTAGATGTGATCGATGCCGGCCTCCCGGGCTTCATCGATCGAGTCGAGGATCGGACCTGCATCGGGACCACACGGCATCGAAGCCTCGACGTCGGACGGCTCGACATTCTCCACTGCCTGTTCGAAATGGAGAACTGTCGGCAAGTCCTGGGCGAGCTGGCCGGGGAGCGAGGTGTTCGGCCAGAGGTGGTGTGCTCGCTCGATCGCGGTGTCCCGGTCAGGGTCCCAGCTGAAGGTGAGCTGGCTCCAAACCTGCCCGTCGCCTCCGCCGGAACGATATGCCGAGATGATTTTCTCATCAGGCCCGGTCGTCCAGAGCCCATCTCCGATCCGCGCCGCCAGGTCTGCAGCGTTCTCACCGAAGGCCGAAACGATGATCGGCGTTGGCGAACCCGGAAGGTCGAAGATCTTGGCGTCTTCCACCGTGTAGTGCTTGCCGCGGTGGGTGATGCTCTCCCCGGTCCACAGGGCACGGATCACCTCCACTGCCTCCTCTAGCATTTCGAGGCGGACGTCGGCCGGGGGCCAACGGTCCCCGAGAATGTGCTCGTTCAGCGCCTCACCGGTGCCTACCCCCCAGACGAACCGGCCGTCAAAGAGGCTGGCCGTGGTTGCGACAGCATGAGCATTGATCGCAGGGTGAATCCTGAAGGTGGGACAAGTGACCCCGACGCCGACCTCGATCTCGCTCGTCGCCGCTGAAATCGCACCCAGCACCGACCAGACAAATCCGCTGTGGCCCTGCTCACGGATCCAGGGGTGGAAGTGGTCGGAAATCGACACGAAGTCGAATCCCGCTTCTTCGGCAGCCACTGCGATTTCGACAAGGCGGGAGGGTGGGTTGAGCTCGCTGTTGAGGGTTAGTCCGTATTTGGTCATACTCCGCCCCATACCCCCACGCTCGCTACCCCAATCCATTGCTCGTTTGGCGTGCGCCAGGGTCGGGTAAGCCCTGGTCACCAAACTGCCACCCGATCGAGAGACATCTTGGGCCACCCACAACACACAGTCGCGATTTTCGCACCGGTGATCAGCCTCACCGTCACCGTCGAGTCACCCAAGGACGACGGCTCTGACGAGATTCACTTCCATCCCGGCGGCCAGGGCTTCTGGGTCGCCCGAATGTTGCGCCACCTTGGCGAACGGCCCCTGATCTGTGGTCCCATCGGAGGTGAATCAGGGAAGGTGATTCGGGGCCTTCTCCCCCAGTGGGGCATCGACTTGAGCCCGATCGAAATCGAAGGATCATCGCCTGCAACGATCCAGGACCGGCGCTCCGGCGAGAGGGAAGGTATCGCGGACGCATCACCACCCCCGCTGGACCGGCACTCGGCCGATGAGTTCTATGGATCCTTCCTCGACCGCGCCATCACGGCAGGAATCGCGGTGATTGCCGGCCAGATTGGCAATGTTCTCCAGACCGAGACCTACAGGAGGCTCGGACACGACCTCGCTTCCACGGACGTCGAGGTGGTTGGCGATCTTCACGGAGACGAGCTCTCGGCTTTTCTGGAAGGTGGCCCGATCGACACCCTCAAGGTCAGCGATGACGATCTCCGGGCCGACGGCTCGCTGAATGATGACACCGATGCCGCAGGCTTCGCCGCCCTACGCAATCTGGTGGAAGCCGGAGCGAGAAACGTAGTTCTCAGCAGAGGCGGCAACCCGGTCCTGGCCATGATGGCTGGCAAGTTCTACGAAGCCCGGCCACCCGAGCTCGAAGCTGCCGACTTCCGCGGTGCGGGAGACTCGATGACAGCGGGGCTCGCTGCGTCGCTCCGAACGGGTCTCGGGCCGATTGAAGCACTCAAACTTGCTTGCGGGGCCGGCGCCGCCAACGTCACCCGGCATGGCCTGGGCAGCGCTTCCGACACGCTATTCGAACGGCTGGCCGATCAGGTCGAGGTCAGATCCGTCTACCCCACTCCGGCATGAACTCCCCTCGGATCCTCCTCACCAATGACGACGGAGTTGAGTCTCCAGGGTTGCGGGCACTGGCGCGGCGCTTGTCCCCGAGCTTCGAGGTAATCGTCGCCGCACCGGCCCATGACGTATCGGGAAGCGGAACCGGCATTGGCAGATTCGACCCGGAAAAGGGTGTCGAACTGCGAAGGGTCGACTTTGAAGAGGTGGAGATGTACAGCATCGACGGCCCGCCCGGCCTTGCCGTGATGGCTGCGGCCCTGGGCGCCTTCGGAGATCCACCCGATCTGGTTGTCTCCGGCATCAATGCTGGGATCAACACGGGTCATTCGGTGATTCACTCCGGCACCGTTGGCGGCGCCCTGACCGCACGTACATTTGGCGCCCGCGGGATCGCCGTCAGCCTCGCCCAATCCGATCCCTGGCATTGGGACACAGCTGCCGAAGTTGCGGAATCCGCGGTGGAATGGATCCTCGGCCGGCCAGCGCCTCAGGTGCTCAACATCAACGTCCCGGCGTTGCCGATCGATGAGGTGAAGGGTGCCCACTGGGCCGACCTCGACGAAGTCGGGTATTTCCGCGTCGCGAATGCCGAGATGGAATCGATGAAGCTTCAGCTGCAAGTTGGCCCGGAAATCGACTCCTCCGATCCCGGGTCCGACACATACCTGTGTTCAGAGGGTTATGTGACAGTGACCCCGTTGAGCACCGTTGAACCCGCCCCGTTCCCCGACGTGGACGCTTCCGAGATCTGGAGTTCCCGGACCAGCGACTCCCGGGCCGCCGTTTAGCTGCGCCGGGCAACGGGTAAGTATCTGGAGACCAACAACATGCACGGAGGTGCACACCAATGGAACTCTCCCAAGCAACAACGATTCTCGAGGACTTGAACGAAACGCTCGAGGACGGACGTGAAGGATTCACCAAGGCCGCCGAGAAGCTCGAGGCCGATGGCCATGGTCAGATCGCAGCCAAGATGCGTGAATTTGCAACGCAAAGAGCAGAACTCTCACGTGAACTCGCCAGCATTGCTTCGGCGAACGGAATGACATTCGAGACCGGCGATGGCACAGCGGCGGGCGCCCTCCACCGTGGGTGGATGTCGATGAAGGACGCGCTAACCGGTAGCGACCCGCACGCGATTCTCGCTGCTGCCGAGCGCGGCGAGGACCATGCTGTCGCCCAGTACCGCGAGGCCCTCAATGAGGAGCTTCCGACACCAATCCGTGATGTAATCAGCCAGCAGGCTACGGCCGTGCAGGCCGCCCACGACCAGGTGCGGGATCTTCGGGACGCCAACGCCTGAGCAAACGTCCGATTGCCGACTTCAGGTCCTCTGCGGAGGGCCTGAATCGCGTCCGGGTGTTATCCGGGCCAGAGGAAAGAGGCGGCGAAATCCACACAGGCCCAACGTCACATTGGCAAACGGTCAGAGGTAGGTCTTCAGCCTGGTCAGGAAAGTCGTTGTCGCGAAAGTGTCCTTCAGGCTGAATTCGGCCAGGGTCTGACGGTCCGGCTCGTCAGCAACGATTATCGCAATCCCACCCCTCTTCAGCACCGAAGAGAACCCATCTTCGTCGGTCTCGTCATCGCCGATGAACAAAGGAACATGGCCTTCGAGGCGCCCCAACAGAAATTCGATGGCGCGGCCCTTGTGCCAGTCGACATCCGGCCGAAGCTCGTGGACCTCCTTGCCCGGCCTAACCAGCAGCCCAGCGCTTGCTCCAATTTCGGCAGCTATCTCGCCGGCGTGGACCCGGTCGGCCTCACTGCCGGCGCGACGGGTGTGGACTGCAATTGCAAACGGCTTCCGCTCGATCTGAATCCCTACGGCACCGGTGAGGCCTTCGGTCAGAAGCCGTTCCGCTTTGTCCAGTGCCCCCAGGTGCTCAACTGATGCCGGATTCTCGAAATAGGTGTCGTCCGGAAACGAGATCTCCTGACCGTGGCTGCCTGCATACACGACACCTGAGAGGCCGAGAAAGTCTCTGACGTCAATCGCACTCCTCCCGGTTACTACAGCGACGGGGGCTTTTTCGAGCAAGGCGCGTACTGCGGTGCGCGTGCTTTGCGGGATGCGGGCTTTGGCAGGGTCGTTGACGATCGGGGCAAGAGTTCCGTCGTAGTCGAGAAAGATCGCGGGCCGGCTGTGGGTCAGGGCCTTGATCTGATCCATCCTGTCGAGGGCATTGGGGAGGGCACTAACCGGTTTCAAGAACTCCATGGGTCATACCGTGACTACGTCGAGGTCCGAGCCCAGAGCGGAGCGCGCCCATCGGTGCACATCGTGTTCCCGCACAATGTTTCGCATCGTCTTCATCCTTCTCTGACGCTCCTCTGGTTCCATTTGGATCGCCTGGTGCATCTTCGTGGCAATTCCGTCGACATGGAAGGGATTAAGCAGAATAGCTTCGCGAAGTTCCTGGGCGGCGCCCGCAAACTCACTGAGGAGGAGGACACCCCCGTCGTCGACGCGGCTGGCAACGAACTCCTTGGCGACGAGATTCATCCCATCGGCAAATGGGGTTACCACCATCACGTCGGCGGCGCGGTAGTAGGCGACCAGGTCTTCGATCCCCAGGGACTCATACATGTAATGGATGGGCGTGTAGTGACGAGATCCCTGCGTGCTGTTGATACGACCTGCAATCTGCTCGATCTCCTCTCTGACCTCCACGTAGTCTTTGATCGTGGAGCGTGAGGGCACGCCGATCTGAATGAACTTGGTGCGTGATGCCAGGTCGGGATGGCGCTCCAGCATGGCCTCATAAGCACGGAATCGAACGTCGATACCTTTGGTGTAGTCGAGACGGTCGGCGCCGAGGAAGATGACATCCGGATTCCCCAGATCGGCGCGGATGCTGAGAACCTTCTGACTGGTCTCCTCGAGGGCAGCGACCCTCTCGAACTCGGCGGTGTCGATCGAAATCGGTGAGGCGACAACCTTCGTTGTATGTCCCTCGAAGGTGACACCATCCGCGGCGGAAGTCGCATCGGTGAAGATGGTCGCAGCCGAGATGAAGTTACCGGCTCCACGTTCGGTCTGAAACCCCAGCACGTCTGCGCCGAGCAGTCCCTCCAGAACCTCGGTCCTCCAGGGCAGGCGCGCATAGAGCTCCACCGGCGGAAAGGGGATGTGAAGGAAGAACCTCACGTCGAGATTCGGGGCGAGTTCCTTGAGATACTTCGGCACCATCAGAAGCTGGTAGTCCTGGATCCACACCATTTCATCCCCGCTGGCAGCTGCGGCTACTGCCTCGGCGAAGCGCTTGTTCACATCCTGGTAGGTCCGCCACCAATGGCGATGATAGGCAGGGGTCCGGATCGCCCCGTGAAAGAGCGGCCACACGGTCTCGTTGCTGAATCCCAGGTAATAGTCGTCGACTTCCTGCCATCCGAGTGTCAGTGGAATCAAGTCGATTCCGTCGTGTTCGAAAGGATCGATGTGCTCATCCGCATTCCCGCTCCATCCAATCCAGACCCCGTTGTTCTGTTGGAGAATAGGAAGGAGGGCGCTGACCAAACCCCCGGGGCTCCTCTCCCATTCACCATCGACCTGTCGGACGGGAAGGCGGTTTGCGGCGACAATTATGCGTTTGGTCACGTGAGTCCTGAGACTAAGCCGGGGAAGGGGGTACTGGCGAGCCGATGAGGCCCGATTGGGCCGGGGGTGCCCCACAGGAGCCCGAATCGAGGCGAAGTCTTCATCATTTCGCCAATACCCTGAAGGCACCCCCGGCAAACGATTCAGGATCGGCCAGGATGGAGCGGAGAGGGAGGGATTTGAACCCTCGAAGAGGCTTAAACACCCCTTACTCGCTTAGCAGGCGAGCGCCTTCGACCACTCGGCCACCTCTCCGGAACGCGAGACCGCGTTGCAAACCCCAAGTTACCGGCTCTGAGGGCTCTAGCCCGAACCGGGCCGGAGCAAATCCATCACCCGCTTGGTTGAATCCCCGCCATTAGGCGGCCGTGGCTGGGGCTTTCTAATTTGCAGCTCCAAACCAGTGGCTGAGGGCGTCGCCAAGCGAAGGGTCGGTGACCTCACCTACCCAGGCGACATGGCCGTCAGGCCTGACGAGAACCGCCGGTGGTGCAGCCACCGCGCCGAGGACCGGAAGCTCCCACTCACCCTCATGTTCGGCGTCGACCAAACGGATTCGATCCGCCCACGGGGCGATGTCGACGCCGCCGGAGTCGCCGAAGCTGAGAAGCACGGGCCGGGCATCGTGGAGCAGAGCAAACAGCCGTGTCGGCCCCCCGGCGGTCTGCAGGTCGAGGTCGGGTATGCGCCGCCCAAGCAGGGGATGTCCCTCACCCAGGTCGTAGTGGATGTCGAGCCCCGAGATCATGCCTGCGATGCGTTTGCGCGGCCCCTCCATTGCCAGGAATTCCAGAGTCGTGTCCCGGAGCGCCCGGCTGCGTTCGTCGGTGCGGGCGAGAGCGACCTGAGCCATTGTGTTGTGCAGCACGCGGGCACCGACGGGATGACGTTCGGCGTGGTAGGTGTCGAGGAGGCCCTCCGGTGATGTCCTCTTGACCACCTGCGCCAGCTTCCAGCCCAGGTTGACGGCATCCTGCACACCCGTATTGAGACCCTGTCCACCCTGCGGGCCGTGGATGTGTGCAGCGTCGCCCGCGAGCAGCACCCGTCGTTCCCGATAGGACACTGCCTGTCGGGTCATGTCGGTGAACCGGGAGATCCAGATCGGGCTGTGTGCCCCGAAGTCGGTCCCGTAGGCATTCACGAGAGCCTCGCGGACGTACTCAAGGGTGGGCTCGCTGGCGTGTTCGACCTCCGTCTCGAGCAGGACGACACCGTACGGCCCTCCGCCCTCCTCCCGGTTGACGGGACCGATTCCACCACCTTCGGGACGCATTCCGATTTCCGGCTCCTCGTCCATCTCGACCTGGGCGATCAGATAACTGGCAGACGCGTCCCAGCCGGGGAAGCCGATGCCGGTCGCCTTCCGGATCGAGCTGCGTCCCCCGTCGCACCCGACCAGGTATTGCGCACGCAATGACGTGTGGTCGGAAAGCTCGACCTTGACGCCGCTCTCGTCCTGGGCGAACCCCACCGCCTCGCGGCCGTAGTGGATGGGAATCCCGAGCTCGACGACCCACCCGGCCAGAATCCGTTCGATGTGGTTCTGCCACAGCGCGAGTATGTAGTTGTGGCGGGTCGGGAAGTCGCTGATGTCAAGGAAGGTCCCGGCATAGCCCGCAAAGGGATGCGTCGACCCTTCGGCGAGGAACCGGTCGGCGATGCCGCGCTGGTCGAGCACCTCGATGCTGCGGGAGTGGAGGCCCCCGGCCCGGGATCCTGCGAGATCCTGGCTGGCACGCCGCTCGACGACGACGACGTCGATCCCGGCCAACGCCAGCTCACCCGCCAGCATCAGCCCGGTAGGGCCCCCACCGGCTACGACTACACCATGTTCAATCATCGCGGTACCTTCCCCAAGAACAAGCGCGCGGTGGGGGTGGGATTCGAACCCACGAGACCCTTAAAAGGGCCCAACGGTTTTCAAGACCGTCTCCTTCGACCACTCGGACACCCCTCCAGGTGTCTAAACCCCCTGGTCAGAGGCTTGCGATTGCTTTCGATCAGAAAGCTCGACAACGTTTGGGCCGCTCTTGGGCCGCACCAGGTCGCGGTG
>JBGTNX010000117.1:0-3335 GCA_041742825.1 Acidimicrobiia bacterium
TACTTTGCACCTAACCAACCGATCCGAAGACTGGTTGGCGTCGTTGCGTATTTTTGCTGCTCAGCCCAAAACCCGGACCGAAGTCCGACTTTGTCTGAGCATGCTGGCTTTTAGCACATTGTTCAGTTGTCAAGGAGCCGCCTGTAGGACACAGTCCAACAGGTTGGAGCTTCTTGGAGAAACTCCCTGCCAATCCCGCTCGCAAAACTGCCTCCGTCGGACCTCTCCGACGGCTTGCAGTATCTCTGCTTCGCAGAACTGCCGACGGATCGTAATCCGTCGTGGCAATCCCAATTTGGGACTGCTGGTGGCTTCCTTTCGGAAACATTCTGGTGTCGAGTTGTCTCGACAAGTCCCTCACCGAGTGAAAATCTCAGGCGGGTCGATAATCATACCGCACTGCCCGGGCAAGTTCAAAACCCGGTGCGCGCATCGATGCGCCTCACCGGATCGGTGGGGCGGAAGGGATTGCTCCCTACCGTGTAGACGAGATCATAACGAAGGCCGATCCCTATGCAAGTCAATCCACAAGCTTGATGAATTTCCGCTTTCCTACTTGCAAAACCTGGCCAATCAGACCCGCTCTCGGCATTTCCTGATCACTGATCGGCCGTCCGTCTACCTTGACCGCCCCTTGTTGCAGCATCCGCCGCGCTTCGGAACCGGAGCCTCCGAGGGCGTCCCGGATGAGGGCAGGCATGTAGACCGGATCCTCGTCGGGTAGCCGGAAGCTCTCGATCTCCTCGGGAAGCCCGCCGTGTTTGAACACCTTGTCGAAGCCGGCTTCCGCAGCCGCTGCGGCAGCATCGTCGTGATACAGCGAAACCACACTCCGGGCGAGCAACCGCTTCGCTTGGTTGGGGTGCATCGCTCCCGACCCGACCTCAGCCATGATCCGGTCGACCTCATCGGGCGCGAGATCGGCGGCGAGCCTGAACCAGTGGTCCATTGCGTCGTCGGGGAGGCTCATCGTCTTGCCGAACATCTCGGATGGATCGTCCTCGACGCCGATGTAGTTGCCCAGCGACTGTGACATCTTCTTCGATCCGTCGGTCCCAACCAGCAAAGGCATGGTCAGCGCCACCTGGGGATCTATCCCGTAGCGCTCCTGGACGGTCCGGCCCATCATCAAGTTCCACAACTGGTCGCTACCGCCGAGCTCGATGTCGGCTTCGACTGCGACCGAGTCGTAACCCTGGAAGAGTGGGTAGAGAAACTCCATAACCGAGATCGGGGTGCCGTCCTCGAACCGTTTGGAGAAGTCCTGTCGTTCCATCATCTGCGCCACTGTGGCCGAAGACGTCAATTCGAGGAGCTGCGCCATGTCCATCGCTGCCAGCCACTCGGAGTTGCGCCGGATCTCGAGGTTGTCCTCGAGCAGAACGTGGCCAAACTGGCGGAGGACGTTCTCGGCGAACTCATTTACCTGCTCGCCAGTCAAGCGCTTGCGGGTCTCGCCACGTTCGGAGGGATCACCGACCTGGGCGGTGAAGTCGCCAACGATGAGGACTGCGGTGTGCCCCATCTCCTGGAACTGGCGAAGCTTGCGCAGGACGACCGCCCAACCCAGGGTCACCGCCGGTGCAGTCGGGTCGAGGCCGAGCTTGACCCGCAGCGGGCGGCCCAAACTCAACTTCGCCTCCAGTTGATCTTCGGGCGCAACCCGATCGGCGTAGCGAAGGGCCAGAGCGAGTTGTTGGTCGGGTGTCATCGGTGGTCAGGTTAAACCGGCGAGGCCATGCTCCATTCGCATGGTCCCGACCGCGCGTCTTTATCCGCTCAGTGTCATCCGCCGGAGCCAACCGGGTGAGTCTCGACGAATCGCCAGGGCAGGTCGCGGGCTCGAGAGATCCCGATGCGCGGTGTGGCCATGACATACCCGGGGGCCGAGCCCGCCTCGAGGCGCACCTGGCTACCGGGGTCGAGGAGATCGAGGCCGTTGTGCTCCCCCACTATCCCCATGGCCTGGGTCAGCTTCCCGGGCCCGTTGACCAGCTGAGTTGACCTTCCCCGCCGCCTGACCACAACTCCCTCCCCTTCAACGATCTCCCCGGCGCGCATCAAGATTCCCCACCCCGTCCCCGGCGGTCCCGCGGAAGTGTTGGCGCACCAGTGGATCCCGTACGAGCGGTAGACATACAGCGTGCCGGGGCTGGCGAACATCGGGCTGTTTCGCACCGTCTGGCCGTTGTGAGCATGCGAGGCCGGGTCTTCGGAGCCTTTGTAGGCCTCGACTTCGGTGAGACGGATCCGAACCAGCGAGTCGTCCAGAGTGGAGACGAGGTATGACCCGAGTAGCCGCGGTGCAGCCTCTTCGGGCGGTCCTGACAACAGCTTGCGCAGACCTGTGGTCATCCGGCTCCGCGGAGGCGGGCACCGAGCGATTCACCGGCAGCGATCATGGCCGCGCGGACCGGAGCCACTTCTTCGTTGGTGAGAGTGCGGTCACCTGCCCGGATCCGGTATGCGATTGCGATGGCACGCTCCCCATCGGCGAGATTCCTGCCGCGGAACTCATCGAACACCCGGGCGGCCTCCACCATCCCACCGGCGGCAGACGTGGTTTCAGCGAGAACATCCGATGTGGCGATATCTGTCGACAGCACGAAAGAGAGATCGAAGTCGACCGGTGGGAACGGCGACGGCGTCGCCGCTGGTTTGAGGGCCACCGGTTCGAGGATGGGACCCAGATCGAGTTCTGCCACCGCAACTCTTCCGGGGAGGTCGAAAGCACGGCTCGACCCCGGGGTCAACTCCCCCACATGGCCGAGCACCTGTCCGCCGAGCTCGACGACCGCAGTGCGCCCGGGATGGAGACCGGGGGCCTCGCCACGGCTGATCCGGGCATCGTCGATCCCGAGTTGTGCCAGCAGGTGGCGCACGACAGCAAGTGAATATCGGGCGTCGGATTGGATCGGGTCCGTTGCCAAGAGCGAAGGCCCGACATTTCCTACCAACACCCAAGCGATGCGATCGGACTGGGCCGGCAGTCTGGGGTCGATCTGGTGGGTATCGGTGGTGAACGTCAGCCCGGTCTCGAACACCGCGACCGACCTCTCGCCACGTGAAACGTTGTACCTGGCCACGTTGAGCAGGCCGGGGAGCAGGGTCGGTCGGAGCCGTCCCTCCTCCTCCCGCAGCGGGTTTTTGACCTTGAGCATCCGCCCGAGTTCGGCAGATCGTCCCAGGGCGACCATGTCGTCCTCACCAACGAAGGGAAGGGTGATCGCCTGGTTCAACCCGATCCCGGCGAGAACCCTGTGAGCCCGGCGCAACCTCTGCTGCGGGGGTGTCAGATATCCCGCGGGGCCGGTAGGGACGGTGGCCCCGAACTT
>JBGTNX010000118.1:0-3029 GCA_041742825.1 Acidimicrobiia bacterium
TGCGCCATGATCCCGATATTCCGGGTTCGGCTCAGCGGTACCTCTCGCAGGTGCGACAGCGCGTTTCCGTTGCTCATTCTCTCTTCAACTACTCCGACTCGTTATGTATTTTGAAAACGCCGCTCCACATTCGTGGAGCGGTTGCAGTTTCACCGGGTGAAACTGCCGCCTTCTCCGGCGGTTCGAGACTCACTTCGGAAATGAGAGCCCGCCTGCCGAATCAGTCGTCTAAATCGTTTGTCGTATCTGACTACAACTAGAGCAGCAGTTCACGGAGTGAACTGCATCGCCTCGCTTTGCGAGGCGCTACCAGCGGTAGTGGGCGAAAGCCTTGTTCGACTCCGCCATCTTGTGAACGTCTTCTTTTCTCTTGATGGCCGCACCGGTGTTGTTCGATGCGTCCAAAATCTCGTTGGCCAGGCGCAGGGCCATGGTGGGCTCACGCCGTTTCCGGGCGAAGGAGACGAGCCAGCGGATGGCGAGAGTCTCCTGCCGGCGTGCGGGCACCTCGATGGGCACCTGGTAGTTCGAACCTCCGACCCTGCGCGAGCGGACCTCGAGCTGGGGCCTGATGTTATCCACCGCACGCTTGAGGACGACACTGGGGTCCTGGCCGGTTCGTTTCTCGACGGTCTCGAGCGACTCATAGACGATGGTGCGGGCCGTTCCCTTCTTGCCTTCCAGCAGGACCTTGTTGATCACCTTGCTGACGAGGACGCTGCGGAACACGGGGTCCGGTGCAATCTTGCGAATTTGCGCTGGTGCTCTACGCATCAGTGCGCCGTCCCGTCAAGTCGCTCGCGCGTTTCGGCGAGACAGATGTTCGTCTGGCAAGGACGCAGGACGAAGGCGCACCCATTGCGGTGCGTCGAGGACGAGGACACCGCCAGGCGGGCAGCTGTCCGTTGAAACGTCAGAGAATTGGCGGGTCGGTGCACTTGGATCAGTCCTTCTTCGACCCGTAGCGGGAGCGGGCCTGCTTGCGGTCGTTGACGCCGGAGGCGTCGAGGGTGCCGCGGATGACCTTGTAGCGGACTCCGGGGAGGTCGCGGACACGTCCACCACGGATCAGCACCATGCTGTGCTCCTGGAGGTTGTGACCTTCACCGGGGATATATGCAGTGACTTCGACACCGGAGCTGAGACGGACACGACAGACCTTGCGGAGAGCCGAGTTCGGCTTCTTCGGGGTGACGGTATAGACGCGGGTGCAGACACCACGACGCTGCGGCGCGCCGCCAAGGCCGATTGCCTTGCTCTTCTTGGTCTTTGGCTTCCTGCCCTGACGGACAAGCTGCTCAATTGTCGGCATATTCCTCCTAACGCGAGGAAGCGGCGTGGGCGCACCCAAGCGCCGATCCTGTTGTGAAACTTTGCGTGCCGGACACGTAAGTGGCCGACGGCCTCGGGTTGATCCACCAACGGAGGGAGGACCCGAACCAGATCAATTCTAGGAATCTATCTGGCCGCGTACCAAATCGACCCAAAACTTTCTGGCCCGACTCCACCGAACGGTAACACAGGGCCAAACAAACGAGAGAGGGACCGCCGTTGCCAGCGATCCCTCTCCACTGCTTCGAGCAACCGGGGCTACTCCTCTTCGGTCTCGTCCTTGGGCTCTTCGGGCTTGTCGGCCGAGAAAGAACCGCCGATGGAGGCGAGCCATTCCGCCGGATTCTCCGGCAGGCCCTCGTCGCCGTCGCTGGAACGGCCGCCGCCCTCGCCGAGGAAGCCGAGGCTTTCCACGGTAGTGGCGCCGGGCAGCGTGGGATGCAACGACTGGTACTGGTGGGCACCGGTACCGGCCGGGATCAGCTTCCCGATGATTACGTTCTCCTTGAGGCCGCGCATGAAGTCGGAACGACTCTCGATTGCGGCATTTGTCAGTACCTTTGTGGTCTCCTGGAAAGATGCCGCCGAGAGCCATGAGTCCGTGGCCAGTGAGGCCTTGGTGATTCCCATCAGCTGAGGGCGACCCTGTGCCGGAGCCTTACCGGCGGTGACCAGTTCCCTGTTGGTGTCCCGGAATAGCTGATCGTCGATCAGCGCAGCCGGCAGGAAGTCGGAGTCGTTCGGTGCGATCACGAACACCCGACGCAGCATCTGGCGAACCACCAGTTCGATGTGCTTGTCGTGGATCTCGACACCTTGGGACTTGTAGACCTCCTGCACCTGGTCGACCAGGTACTGCTGGGCAGCGCGCACACCGCGGATCTCCAGGACCTCTTTGGGGTCGAGGTTTCCGTCAGTCAGTTGCGTGCCGGCATCCACCTCGGAACCGTCGGGCACTGCGTTGCGGAGCTTGGTCTTACGGGAGATCTTGTAGACAGCTTCCTCTTCCTTGCCGTCGCTGACGATCAGGCGTCGGCCGTCCTCATCATCGACGAGGCGGACAGTCCCCTTCATCTCCGACATGACAGCCTTACCCTTTGGTGTCCGGGCCTCGAAGAGCTCGACCACTCGGGGCAGTCCATGGGTGATGTCGTCACCGGCCACACCACCGGTGTGGAAGGTACGCATCGTCAGCTGGGTACCGGGCTCACCGATCGACTGAGCAGCCATTATCCCGACGGCTTCTCCGAGTTCGACAACCTTGCCGGTGGCGAGAGAAAGGCCGTAACAGGTCTGGCACACCCCGTTGCGGGTGTCACATGTCAGCGGTGAGCGGACCCGTGCCGACTCGATGTCGGCCAGTTCGATCGCTTGGAGCTCCTTGGTCCCGATCAGGGTCCCGGCGCGCAGCTTCTCGTCGTCGCGGGTGGCCACCAGTGTGCGGCCTTCCTTGAGGTCGTCGGCGAGCACCCGGCCGTAGAGACGGGAACGGAGGTTGCGGATCTTGGCGCCGCGCTCGTCCAGCACCTTGACCGTGATCCCCTTGTCGGTTGTGCAGTCCTCTTCGAGGACGATCATCTCCTGGGAGACGTCGACGAGGCGACGGGTCAAATAGCCCGAGTCGGCAGTACGCAGCGCGGTGTCGGCCAGACCTTTTCTCGCACCGTGGGTGGAGATGAAGTACTCGAGGACCGACA
>JBGTNX010000119.1:0-5600 GCA_041742825.1 Acidimicrobiia bacterium
TCACCTGGTTGGCGAGATAGAACCTGCGCTCGGTCTCGACGACATACTTGAACATCGGGAGCACATCCCTGTACTCCTGGTAGATCTTTAGCTCGACCTCGGTTTCGTAACGCTCCAGATCTTCTTCCATGGTCTCCTCAACACGATGGTGCGTGCCGATGATATGCCGACCCGATATCTATACATCGAAAACCGGGGACTGAGATTAAATAATCCGGGTTTTGTTTGCGGCTACAGCCCGCCGAAGCGGGAAATGGGCCAGATCACCACAAACGCCCGACCGATTACATCGTCGATAGGAATGGGCCCGAATCGCCTGCTGTCGAAGCTCTCGTCACGATTGTCACCCATCACGAACACCGAATCGGCCGGGATCACAACAGGCCCGAAGTCGGGGAGGAAACTTGCATCGGTATACCCCTCGACGATCGGCGAGCCGTTGATCAGCATTTCGCCATCTTTGATCTCAAGCGTCTCGCCAGGCAGCCCTATCACTCTCTTGATCAGGTCGTCGAGCCCTCTGGTCCTTATGCCGACTGCCTCGAGCACCGAACGGATCACGGCCTCGGGGATGGTCTCAGTGCTTTCCGGCTCCATCGGGTTGGTGAAGACGACGATGTCTCCCCTACCGATATCACCCATCTGATATGCAAGCTTGTTGACCATCACGCGGTCATTCACCTGGATGGTCGGCTCCATCGAGACTGAAGGAATCCAGAAGGGCTGGACGAGAAAAGTCTTCACCACCACCGCAATGACGAGGGCGGTGAGCAGCAGTCCGGGAAGCTCCGCCCAAAACGAACGCCGACGCTTTGGAGGCGGCGGCGTTTCGTCGGTGGGGTCTCCGATGTCGTCGGTGTGTTCTTGAGCGGTCAGTCCCGCAGCTCCTTGATACGAGCTGCTTTGCCGACGCGGTCACGCAGGTAATAGAGCTTCGAGCGGCGAACGTCGCCACGGCGAAGCACCTTGATCGAGGAGATTATCGGGGCATGAAGCGGGAAGACACGCTCGACCCCGACGCCGAAACTGATCTTGCGCACGGTGAAGGAGGCACGGACCCCGCTGCCATTGCGGGCAATCACGACGCCCTCGAATGCCTGGATCCGCTCCCGTCCCGCTTCGACGACACGCACATCCACGCGCACGGTATCGCCGGGTCGGAAGTCGGGAATGTCGTCGCGCAGGTGCGCGCTTTCAACGGCCTCGAGATGGTTCATGGGAAACTCCTAAAAGAATGCCGGTGTCGAATCCGTCCGGCGAACCGCAATTGTATCAGTTCTCAGAATTCTCGCCATCTGAGAGCAAGTCGGGGCGTCGCTGCCTGGTTCGCTCGCGGCGCTTGCCGAGCCGCCACTCCTCGATCCGAGCGTGGTCGCCGGAAAGGAGCACCTCGGGAACCGAATCGCCTTCGAACTCTGCCGGGCGGGTGTAAACGGGCTCTTCGAGGAGCCCATCACGGAATGACTCGGTGCGGGTCGACTCAGGGTTGCCGACAACGCCCGGGAGAAGACGGGCAACACCCTCGATCACCGCAGCCGCCGCTACTTCCCCGCCGGCGAGGACGAAGTCGCCCAACGATGCTTCCTCCTCGATGTAGTTGTCGGTCACACGTTGGTCGACGCCCTCATACCGACCACAGACCAGTGTGAGTGTCCCCATCTCGGCCCAACGATCCAGGGTCGCCTGGGTGAGCGGCGATCCGGAGGGTGTGAGCAATACACGATGGGTCTCTGCAAGGGGTTTGAGTGCGTTGGCCAGCGGCTCCACCCTCATCACCATCCCTGGACCGCCCCCGAACGGAGCGTCGTCGAGTTGACGGTGCTTGCCCAACCCGTGGTCCCGCAGATGGACCAACTCCACATCGAGTGCTCCCGATTCGATCGCCCTCCCCACGATGGAAAGGTTGAGAATCCCATCAAAGAACTCAGGAAACATGGTGACGACAACGATCTTCACCCGACTGAGGCTAGTTGGGGTGACACTGTCCTCCCGCTTGCGCCGAGGTTGTTCCTGTGCCCGACGAAGGGGGGCGGCGGCAGGAGGGACAGGTCCCGGGCCGGGAGATCGAATGTCGTTTGTGGGATCGCCCCACCCTCCCTCCCGCCCAGGAGGTCGGAGGTACTCCCTTCACCCAGCAAGCGGAGGGAGAGTTCAATATCAGAGCCGCTCTATCACCATTGCCATGCCCTGGCCGCCGCCTACGCACATGGTCTCTATGCCGATGGTCTTGTCGAGGGTCTGCAGGTCGTTGATCAGGGTTCCCATGATCCGGGCACCGGTCATCCCGAACGGGTGGCCGAGGGCGATGGCGCCGCCGTGGGGGTTGAGCTTGTCCATGTCGATGCCGAGCTCGTCGACGCTCGCCAGCACCTGGGCTGCGAAAGCTTCATTGATCTCGATGACGTCGACGTCGTCGAGGGACATCTTCGCCCGGGCCAAGACATTGCGGACCGCTCCGACCGGCCCCATCCCCATGAACTCCGGCTCCAACCCGACCACCGAAGAGGCGATGATCCGGGCCAGCGGAGTGAGACCCAGTTCCCTTGCACGTTCATCCGACATCACCAAGACTGCGGCAGAGCCGTCATTGAGGGGACAGGAGTTGCCGGCAGTGACCGACCCGTCGGGCCGGAATGCGGGTGGAAGCTCGCCCAACTTTTCCAGGGTGGTGTTGGGCCGCGGCCCGTCGTCGTCTTTGATCGTCCGCCCGTCCGGAAGTTCGATCGGCACGATCTCGCGATCGAAGAAGCCGTTCTTCTGAGCTTCGACAGCACGGTCCTGGGAACGCTTGGCGAACTCATCCATTCGTTCCCGGGTGATCCCGTACTTCTCTGCGACGTGCTCGGCAGTGTTCCCCATCGGGATATAGACATCGTTGATGTAGTCGGGCCGGGTGTTGTCGGTGAAGCGGGGGTTGAGATCCTCTGAGTCGAAACCCTTTCCGTAGGTGCGGGAGACCGACTCGGTTCCGGCGGCGATGTAGGTGTCACCCTCGCCGACCGTTATCGCGTGGAATGCCATCCGGATCGTCTGCAACGAGGAGGCGCAGAATCGGTTCACCGTCGTCGCCGGGACGGTGTCCGGCATTCCTGCCAGAAGAGAGGCGGGCCGTGCCAGGTTGAAACCCTGTTCGGCGTGGGTGAGGCCACAGCCGAGCATCACATCGCTCACACTCGACCGATCGACCTGCGGAACCTTCTCCATCAACGCGTTGATCGCATGGGCTGCGAGGTCGTCGCCGCGAATCTCGATGAGTGAACCTTTGTAAGCGCGCCCTATAGGGCTCCGGGCGGTGGCGACAATTACTGCCTCAGGCATGCTGGCTCCTTTTGAATGATCGCTCAAAGGTTAACCAACACTTACGCTGGTGCATTATGCGCCCGGTCCTCGCCTGCCTCCTCTTGATAGCCACAGCTTGTGGCGGTCAGGCAACGGTGACCACTTCCCCTGCTGAAACGTCGTCAACCACGACCGTCCCCTCCTCCACGACGACAACGGTGTCCCCGGGGATCGGTTGTCCCAACGAAACCGAGTTCGTCGCACCGGGCCAGATCGATCGGATCACCCCGCCGAGCTCGGACAGTCGCACCCTCGGGCTCGTCTCCCGACAGGTCACCGACGCATGTGAGCGCTTCGGCTTCGACTTCGACACCGCCGAGAATGCACCGGCGACCACCCCGCCCTCGGTAACTGCCACGTTTCTCGAGGGAGAACGGGTGATCAGGATCTCGCTTGGGATCGACCGCACTGTCATCACCGACCAGTTGGTCGAAACGAGGCTCGTCGACCGGATGTTCGTGGTCCGCTCGCTCGACGGATCGATATTCGTCGACCTCCATCTCAAAGAGAAGGCGAACGCGCGGGTCGGCCTGTCCAACAGCCCGGCGCGCCTCACCGTCGAACTGCACCCGGCACCAGGCGAGATCGGCCCGACCGCATCCATTTCCAACCGGATGGTTCTGATTGCGCCTGCCGTCGGGGCGACCGTCGGTGAAGAGGTCGAGATCGCCGGCTACGCGCGGACTGCCGAGGCAAACGTATTGGTCGTCGCCGCTAGGGCCGAGGAAGTGCTGGTCGAGGAGTCGACCACGGCAGCCGACTGGGTGGAGACCTGGGGGGAGTTTTCGACAACTGTGACGCTTCCGCCGGGCACAATCGACCTATTTGTCGGTGAGGAGTCGCCCGTTGACGGGAGCCTTCAGGGGGTAACTCTCAGACTGACGGTTCAATAAGCCCTTCGATTGGCGCGATGACGACGAAACCGCCTGCGACATCAACCGCCGGCACCAGGGCGGCCACGAAGGGAACCTCGAACATTGCGCCCCCAGCATCCACGACCAGCCGGTCCTGAGCGAGGCCGGTGACGAGGTCCGCAACCTGGCCCACGCGCTCGCCGTCGGAGTCCCTGACCTCGAGGCCGATGAGGTCCTCGGGCCAATATTCGTCTTCGCCCAGTTCCCGGCGTTCTGTAGCGATGACGTCGTTCCCCCGGATCGCTTCAGCGGCGACCCTCGAGTTGATGCCGACGAGTTTGAGGTGGTGGCCGCGATCGGCGCGGCGAATCGAAGCTATTTCGAATTGCCGGCCATCGACTGATATCGATTTGCCTGGTTCGAAATGAACGAGGTCGTCCTCGTCCACATAAAGGCCGATGTGTCCGTCGAGACCGTGGGGGCGACCCAGGCGGCCAACGACGAAACTGGGCTCAGTCGATGAATTCGACTCCGGCACTGATACCCACTTCTTCCCCGGCGGCGCCAGCGGCAGCGCGAATGGCCTTGGCCACCCGTCCGCGACGCCCGATGACCCGGCCCATGTCGGACTTCGCCGTGCGGACCTCAGCGACGACATCGTCCGGGCCTTGCTCGACAACCGTCACAGAAACCTCATCCGGCTCTTCGACGATGCTCTTCACTATGTACTCGACGACTCGCTCGACAATCTCACCTTTGGCCATGAACTATTCCTCCTCGCCCGTGGCGTCTTTGTCTGCATCTTCTGTTCCGGCAGCCACGGCGGCGACTTCGTCGGCAGATTCCGGTGCTTCTTCGCTGGCCGCTCCTGGAGTTTCTTCGCTGGCCGCTTCCGGAGTTTCCTCGCTGGCCGCTTCCGGAGTTTCCTCGCTAGCCGCTTCCGGAGTTTCCTCAACGGTCTCTTCGATTGTCACTTCCTCGGCAGCTGCTTCTTCGGCGGAGGGAGGCGCTGGATTGCCGATGGTGTGGATCTGGCCGGTGCGGACCTTCATCGTGTTCATGGCTCCGGAGATGTTGAGGAGCTTCTCGACAGCTTCGGTGGGTTGGGCACCTTTGGCGAGCCATTCGGCCGCCTTCTCGTTGTCGATCTCGACGAGGGAGGGGTCTTCGAGCGGGGCGTAGCGCCCGATCTGCTCGATGTAGCGGCCATCGCGCTGGGCGCGGCCGTCGATCACAACGACGCGGTACTGGGGCTGCTTTTTCTTTCCCATCCGCATCAATCTCATTTTCACAGCCATGTATTCACCTCTTGGTTCGCTGGCCACTCATCAGGGCTTCGAGGTTTGGCACACCCCGACCTCCGGCCAGCATCTTCATCATCTTCTTAGCTTCGGTGAACTGCTTGAG
>JBGTNX010000120.1:0-13591 GCA_041742825.1 Acidimicrobiia bacterium
GCCGACCCCGGGTTCGCCGACCGTTGGCGGAATCGGTCCGACTTTCTCCTGGTCGCCCCCATGGACGAGTCGATCGCCCCGGTCGCTCCAGGAGCGACGATCACACTCCTCACGCTGGGAGCGATGATCGTCCTCGCCGCGATCGGCGCAGTTCCGATCCTCATCGCCGCACTCGTATCTGCGATCTTCCTGGTCGCGGTGGGTGTGCTCACCCCCGACGAGGCCCGGCGCGGGGTCGACCTCGAAGTGATCGGCCTGATCGCCTCGGCCTTCGGATTGGCTGCCGCAGTGGAGACATCAGGCCTGGCCAACGCCGCTGCTGACGGAATGGTCGGGTTGCTCGGCGGTTTCGGCCAATATGGGATTTTGCTTGGCGTGATACTGGTGACGATTGCCATGACCGAACTCGTCACAAACAACGCGACGGCACTTTTGATGCTGCCCATCGCAATTGCGGCGGCGCCGATGTCAGGGGTCGACCCGAGAGGGATGGCGGTGGCGGTGGCGATAGGTGCTTCGGCGTCGTTCCTCACCCCCATCGGGTACCAGACGAACACCATGGTCTACGGGCCAGGAGGCTACAAGTTCAATGACTACGTTCGGCTGGGGGCACCTCTGACGATTGTCACAATCATCGTATTGCTACTGATGATCCCGATTATCTACCCCGCCTAGCCGACCTCGACCAGCGAGCGCTCTGCGCGATTGAGGTCGTCGACCGCTTCGGGACCGCAGGCGACGATGTCCTCGATCCTCACCCCGAATTCGCCGGGAATATAGATCCCGGGCTCGACCGAAAACGTCATCCCGGCTTCGAGGGCAAAGCTGTTGCCATCGACGATGTACGGGTGCTCATGGCCTTCGAGCCCGATCCCGTGCCCGGTGCGATGGATGAAGTAGCGACCGTACCCTCCATCTTCGATTACCCGGCGGGCCGCTGCGTCGATCTCCTGGCAGGGAACATTTGGGGCGACCGCGGCTCTGCCTGCAGTATTCGCAGCAACAACCAGCTCATGGACCTCTCGCTGTTTTGGGGTGGGGGCCCCGACCACAAAGGTCCTCGTGACGTCAGAGTGATATCCGTCGATGGTCCCACCGAAGTCGCATACAACCATATCTCCCTCTTCGATCGGCCGGCCCGCTGTCTCATGGTGGGGCGAAGCGCTGTCGGTTCCCGAGGCAATAATTGTGAACCACGCCCGATCGTGGCCCTCTTCGACTGTCATCCTGGCAAAATCGGAGGCGACTTCTGTCTGTGTTCTGCCGGCAAACTTCACTTCAGCCGGGATCCGCGCCAGCACCCGGTCGGTGGCCTCCGCGGCCCGGCGGAGCCTGTCGATCTCCCCCGGCTCCTTGCGCATTCTCAGTTCTCTAGTGAGGTCGGAAGCAACGCTCCATTCCACGTCACCCATCCGCCTCTGGAAGTCGAGGAGGAAAGACGACCACATCGTCTCACCGACGGCAACAACCGTGCTCGAGGATCCCAGGCGCTGCACCACCAGCCCGATCGGGTCATCGGTCTCGCCCCACGAGACGATTTCGAAGTCACCCTCATCCACCCGGGGCGCCTCGAGGGCGGGAACAAAGAGAGTGGGGTCCCCATCCCGGCCAACGACGAAGGCGGTGATTCGTTCCAGCGGCATCGCCGAGTAGCCGGAGAAATAGGGCAGGTCTGCCCCCGCTGTGAGCAGCACGGCATCGACCTTGCGCTCCCCCATTAGCTCCTGGAGTCGTTGCACACGGTTTGGGTGATCAAACATGAGAGCAGATTTCCCTATCTGTTGGGGGTCGGTGAAGCATAGGTCCTGTACCCGTGCTCTCGCCCGGTACGTGTTCAGCTGTGGGTGTCCAAGTGATGGCTAATCGAAGTTGACGGCCGAAATCGAGTTCCAGCCGGTCGAGTAGCCGATTCCTCCGCGGACCAGCACACCCAATGAGCCGTCTGGCTTCATCTTGTAATACTTATAGGTTCCATCGCTGGCGCGGTAGAAGAACATTTCATCGATGCCGTCCCCTTCCAGGTCGACGGCGGTTATCGAACTCCAACTTTTCGAATAACCAGTCCCCTCCGACAACAACGACCCAACGCCACCGCTTGACTTGGTCTCGTAGAACTTGAAGACTCCGTCGTTGCGATAGAAGAACATCTCGTCGCTGCCGTCCCCGTCGAGGTCGACAGAAGTTATCGAATCCCAGCCCTTCGAGTAGCCAGTACCTTCCTGCAACGCCGCTCCCAGCGTGCCGCTCCCGTTGATGTCGTAGTAGGCGAATAGACCCAGGACCTGGTCGTAGAAGAAGATCTCGTCTTGACCATCTCCGTCCAGGTCGACCCCCGAAATTGAATCCCACTTGTGGGAATAGCCGCTGCCGGAGAGAACCGGCCCTACCAGCGACGCAACAGGGTTGAGGTCGTAATACTTGAACGTACCGTCTCCTTTGTAGAACAACATCTCGTCCGTGCCGTCACCGTCCATGTCGATGGCGGTTATCACTCTCCAATCAGGTGAGTAACCGGTCCCCTCCTTCACCGGACCAACCAGAGCCGCGCCGGGAGTCAGGTCGTAATACTTGAAGGTCCCGTCCTCCCGGTAGAAAAAGAACTCGTCGCTGTCCTGCATTATCTCCACCCCGACGTAGACGTACTCCCACGGCTCAGGCTTAGGGCCCTGGGAGGGAACTCCCGGCGGATAGGAGGGTACGAACCCGAAACGCTTCGCGTTCAGGTAGTTGTTCGCCGATAGCCACACAAAGGCAGGTGTGCCCACGAAGCCCCCGATCGTTCCGCCATAGACCTTGATATCGAGCGCGTAGCCGGTGTGGTGTCGGGACGCACCAGGCGGGGCTGTGTAGTCGAGGACGGTGTTGATGGCAGCATCTGAGCTACCCGTGAGCTTGGAGTTGAAAATCGCCCTCTGGGTGTTCACCGATCGATATCCGGAGTGGATCACGATGTTGTGCCCGGCAGCAGCGGCGGCCGCCTGCAGCGCTTCCCACGCGGTGGCGGTCAGAGGCTGCATCACATTTCCGTCCTGGACTGCGAGGGTGATCGAGGGGGTCTGTCGCATTTCGTACCCCCGGTCTAACGCGATCTCCCAGATTCTGTCGTCCAGTGTTGCCGAGCCTGTGATCACTCCCGGGGCAGCAGGTGGGTTCAAATTGGGAAGTTGTTCGAGCCCTTCGCGCACCAGGTCGGTCCACTCACTTCCCTGGTACTCGGGAAACCCGCCCGTGGCCACGGCCGGAAGACATGCCAGCACCACCACCACCAAAAGGACGGTCGAGACGAAAACGACCGTCCGTTGCAAAGACCTCGCCTCAGTCGACGTTGATGGCTGTGATCGTCGACCACCCGGTCGAGTAGTCGGTTCCTTCCAGAATGAGAGCACCGAGCGACCCGTCGGAGTTGAGCTCGTAGTACTTGAAAACACCGTCTGTAGACCGGTAAAAGAACTGCTCATCCTGGCCATCCCCATCCAGATCCACCGCCGTTATCGAACTCCAACCCTTCGAATACGTCCCGGAATTGACCGGGCCGACCAACGCCCCCGAAGACGTCACACCGTAATACTTGAAGATCCCGTCTGTCGACCGGTAGAAGAACTGCTCGTCCTGGCCATCCCCGTCCACATCGACCGCAGTTATCGAACTCCAACCCTTCGAATACGTCCCGGAATTGACCGGGCCGACCAACGCCCCCGTAGACGTCACGCCGTAGTACTTGAAGACGCCGTCGGTAGAACGGTAGAAGAACTGCTCGTCCTGCCCATCGCCGCCAAGGTCGACAGCGGTGATCGAATCCCAACCTTTCGAGTATTCGCCGCTTCGGAGCGGGCCCACCAAAGAACCACCTGGCGTGACCCCGTAATACTTGAAGATCCCGTCTGTCGACCGGTAGAAGAACTGCTCATCCGGTCCGTCCCCGCCAAGGTCCACAGCAGTGATCGAGTCCCAACCCGTCGAATAAGTGCCCGATTTGAGCGGTTCACCCAGTGTGGCATCGGGAGCGATGTCGTAATAGTTGAAAGACCCGTTCGCCAACGAGTAGAAGAAGAATTCGTCTGGATTCGGCGGCGGTTCCGACTCTGCCACAACCAAGCTCGGGTAAGGGTCGAAAGCGACCCCCGAAGGGTCTCGCAGCTCGAAGTGGAGGTGAGACGGCGCCAATTCGGCATTGCCACTGTCCCCGACATAGCCAATCAATTCCCCGGCGTCGACGTGGACTCCCGTTTCGATCCCTGGAGCGAAACCCCAACCCAGCCCGTCGTCGGTTCCCGGCGTGTCGTTGTTGAGATGGATGTACCAGCTTGCGAAGCCATCGTCGTGAATCAGCTGCATCGCACAGCAATCCCCGCCCTGCTCATTGTGCATCCACCCGACCGTGCCACTGGCTGCTGCGACCACGGGGACCATCTTCTCGGCCATTATGTCGACACCCTCATGCGTGCGATTGGTGCCGCGAGGGTCCCCGAAGGTGTCGTCGAATTCGTTCTCGCCGGCGACCGGAAAGACGATGGGATAGGGATCAGCGGCGTCTGCGCTGGTTCCGGCAATCAGAACCAAGGCAGCGCAGACAACCGCTCCTGCCAGAAATTTCACTATTACGCCTATCGTCACCCTGGACCGACCCCTTCAGTCGAAATCCTGGGCGTCCACATCATGTGGTGAGCTCAATCGAGATTCACAGCGCTAATGGAACTCCATCCGGCGGAGTACCCGGTGCCGGACTGGATGAGGGGGCCTAGAGCCCCATTGGAGTTCATCTCGTAGTACTTGAAGGTGCCGTCGACCCGGTAGAACAGCATTTCGTCCTGACCGTCGCCGTCGAGATCGATTGCGGTGATTACATCCCAGTTCTTGGAATAGACGCCCGAATTGATGGGACCGATGAGCGAACCACCTGCCGTCAACCCGTAGTACTTGAACACCCCGTCAGCCGCCCGATAGAACAGTATTTCGTCCTCGCCGTCGCCGTCGAGGTCAACCGCAGTGATCGAATCCCAACCGGTCGAGTAGGTGCCCGAGTTGATCGGCCCGACCAGGGCACCGGTGTTCGTCAACCCGTAGTACTTGAAGGTTCCGTCTGTGGACCGGTAGAAGAACTGCTCGTCCCGGCTGCCGCCGTCGAGATCGACCGCAGTGATCGCGTCCCAACCCTTCGAGTAGGTGCCCGAATTGACCGGCCCCACCAATTTGGCTGCCGCAGTCAGTCCGTAGTACTTGAAAACTCCATCGGAGGACCGGTAGAAGAACTGCCCGTCCCGTCCATCACCATCGAGGTCGACTGCGGTGATCGAGTCCCAACCGGTGGAGTATCCCGGCCCGGAGAGGATGGCGACGCCGAGGGTGGCGTCGGGTCCGATGTCGTAGTACCGGAAGGTGCCATCCTGGCGGTAGAAGAAGATCTCGTCGTCGACAGCTGGTGCCTGAATCCTCCACACTGCCCCTGCAAGCGAGACGACATACATCTCGCCGTGTCCGTCAACTCCGAACGACGAAACCAACGTCGTGTCGAACACACCGCTCCAGTCCAGATGCGTCGTGACGGTCCCGTTGTACTGGAAAGACTTCACCCATCCGTCGATGAAGTCGGCGTAGAAATAGGTCCCGGAGAGCTGAGGGATCGTCGGCCCCCGGTAGACCATTCCGCCGGTGATGCTCGCGCCCCCGCTCTGCACATATTCGAGCTGCGGGAGGACGGTCCCGGCCGAGGAGCAGCTCGAACCGGGCGGGTAGCACTGGGTTCCTTCGAGTATGTCCCACCCGAGGTTGGTGCCCCCGGCGCTGGCTTCGAGAATCGTCACTTCCTCCCTCGAGCTTTGCCCCACGTCCGCGATGTACATCCGGCCCGTTGGGTGGTCGATCCAGAAGCGCCACGGATTCCGCAGGCCGTACACCCAGATCTCGTCCGCGCCCGCCTCGCCTACAAAAGGATTTGTCGCAGGATTCGTGTAATTGCGCAGGAGGTCGGAGGGGAAAGCGTCGCTGTCGATATCGATTCGCAGGATCTTGCCAAGGAGAGTCTCCTTGTTCTGGCCGTTCCCCTGGGGATCTCCCCCACTTCCGCCATCTCCGCTCCCTATGTAGAGATATTCGTCGGGGCCAAAGAGCAACATCCCGCCGTTGTGATTGGCGAACGGCTGGCTCACCCTGATGACTGTCTTCAACCCCGCGGTGCTCACAGTGTTCGCCGTCGGCGAGGCAACGAGCTCGCCCACCACCAGCGCCCCAACCGAATCGGTGTAGCTGATATACAGCTTGCCGTTCGACGAGAAGTCGGGGTGGAACGCCATGCCGAGGAGCCCCTGTTCGGAGCCAGGCGAGGCGGGCAACAGGTTCCCGACATCGAGATAGGGAGTGCTCAGAGGCTGATCATTGACAACAACTTTCACGGCACCGCCGCGCTCGACGACGAAGAGCCGGTCGTCCCCGTCCGGGGCCGTCAGATAAAGCGGGGACTCGAACGAATCATCGACGAGCTCGAGCGAAATGTCGTCATCGGTCACCGGCACGGGTGCCGGGGCCGCGAACAGCAACTGGGCGATGAGGAGGTAGAGCATTTGAAGTCCTCACCAACCCTAGTTTGGGTCGGTGGGTACGGGTCAGGTCTGCTCGAGTGCTCCGCCCCGCTGACTGCACCAGAGTGCCGAGAGCCCTGCGATTGCGTACACCGATCCCGGAAGAACGAATCGCACGTTGTCGTGCAGCATCCATCCCATTGCCAGGGCGAGCACGGCTGCCGGGGCGAAGAAGGCCAGCCCGGGCAACCACTGCCGCTTACGGACAGCTAGGGCGAGTAGCCCGACCAACGAAATGGGAAGCAGGTACTTCAGCATTGCCTGGACATTCGCGACGGGGAACTGCGGGAACGCCGGTGAGGTGATGATGGATTGCGGTAGTAGCCCGTCGCTATATCGTTCGGCAAACGCTTCGACACCGTTGCTCAACGCGAAAGCATTTCGGTTTATCGCCTCGTCGATCGATCGAGCATCGGCCCGAAGTGCGGTGTCGGTGTAGGAGCGGAGATCGTCGATCCGCCCCCCTCGCAACGCCCCCGCAATTGCGAGCAGGCGTTCCTGGTTTCGAATCACCCCGGCCAGTTCGAGCATCTCAACGATGTCTTCTTCGAGGCTCCTCGCCTGATCCCTGTACTCAGGGCTCTCCGATGCAGTGCGGGCAATCCGGGGGTGCGGCGATCCACCGTCGTAGAACTCCTCGAGCGCGGGGTTGTCCTGATTCTCAGAATTGAGAGCAAACGTGATCCGCCATGCACCCCAGAATTGTGTCGGCTTGCCAAGCGTCGAAGGAGAGAGCACGCCGTGCTCGTTTTTGTTCTCGATTGCCAGCGCTGCGGTGAAGACACCTCCGACCAGTAGAAAGACCAGCAGAATTGCCATGTATGCGCTTCGGGAAGGCAGGGCCCCCCGAATCGCTCTGACGGCAAACACAACAGGCACCAAACCAAAGACGGCCAGCGGGAACCGGAGAGTCACCAGCGCAAACACGACAAAGGTTGCAAGTGCTGCGACCGTGACCGCCGCCGTCGAATGAATTGCCGGTTCGTTTCCGTTCAGGGACGGGGTTGGGGAGTCTGTGAGGCGGAAGAAGTGAGCAACGAGACACGCCAGGAGGAGTGATAGCGGTACCGAGAGGCCCTCGGTGAGGAGGAAATTCGGATACATCAAGAACCCCGGCGAGAGGACCAACAACACGACTGGAGCAGCTTTCCAGCGCCATAGCCATACTGCGTACCCAAGAGCACCAGCAAGTATCAAACGTTGGACGAGAGCTGTGAAGAGCAGGGGTTCGACACCTGCGAGGCCGGAGATCCACCGTTCCACCATCAGCGTGATTGGATACCCGATCTGCCGATATCCCTTGAACACCAATCCGAATGCGCCGGGATCCCGCGAGTGGTCGAGATACTCGAGACTGTCGTTCGTGACGATCGGGTGGGTGTTTACCGCCAGGAAGTAGACGGCCATCAGACCGATCGCCGAGAAACCAGACCATTTGGCAAAGGCGGCCCGGTCTAGATTCAAGAGAA
Source organism: Acidimicrobiia bacterium (assembly GCA_041742825.1). Lineage (GTDB taxonomy): Bacteria > Actinomycetota > Acidimicrobiia > Spongiisociales > ZC4RG35 > MA-ANB-1. The sequence continues at coordinate 8,045 of JBGTNX010000120.1, forward strand.
ATCCTTCCCGATCCGGGCGGCTAAGGCCTGGACCCGATCGAGACCGGGACCGCTTCGCGGCTCTCCTTGGCGTGGTAGCTGGAACGGACCAGGGGGCCGGACTCGACATGGGGGATTCCCGTCCCCTCGCCGAACGCCTTGTACTCGGCGAACTCGTCGGGGTGGACGTAGCGGTGGATCGGTCGGTGCCGGGCCGTCGGGCGCAAATACTGCCCGATGGTGATGATGTCGATACCGACCGCCCTCATATCGGCGAGGATCCCCAACACCTCATCGCGAGTCTCGCCCATGCCGACGATCAGGCCCGACTTGGTCAAACCGTGAGGATTCATCTGTTTTGCCCGCCACAGCAAAGCAAGCGACCGCCCATAGCTCGCCGAGGTGCGGATGTCGCGCTGGAGACGGATCACGGTCTCGGTGTTGTGGTTCAGGACCTCGGGCCGGGCGTCCATGACCGTCTGCAGGGCGTCTCGGTCGCCCTTGAAGTCGGGGATCAGGACCTCGATCTCGGTTCCGGGAGAATGCCGGCGGGTCTCGGTGATGGTGTGGGCGAAGATCCCTGAGCCACCGTCATCGAGGTCGTCACGGTTCACAGAAGTTATGACCGCATGCTTCAGACCCATCTTCTTGATCGCTTCCGCAGCACGGAAGGGCTCGAAGACGTCGAATTCTGTTGGCTTGCCGGTGTCGACATTGCAGAACGAACAAGCGCGGGTGCACTTGTCGCCGAGGATCATCAGGGTCGCCGTCCCCATCCCCCAGCATTCGTAGATGTTGGGGCAGTTTGCCTCTTCGCAGACCGTGTTCAGCTCGAAGCCGCGCATCATCTTCTTCAGTTCGAGGTAATCACCATCGAGTTTGGCGGTGACCTTCATCCACGGTGGGCGCTCCGGCTCGCCCGGCAGGCGACCGTTGAGCAGTATCGGTTCGAGGCTCCGGCGCTCGTGACTGAAGGTCCCGTTTGCGAGAAGACGGTCGACCTCGAATTCCTTGGGCTTTCCCTGTCCGCGGACGAATGCGGCATGCTGGGTCTCGGTCTCGGTGTACCCGAACACAATTGCGAAGTGGCTTTCCACGACTTCGACCGCCTCCTCGAGCGACACCTTGCGACCGGCCAGCTCACTCAGGCTGGTGACCGGGCGGTCGTCGATGCCACAAGGATTCATCATGGCGAAGAAGCTCATGTCCGGGTCGAGGTTGAGGGCGAATCCATGCATGCTCACCCGGCGCGAGACTCTGACCCCAATTGCGGCGACCTTGCCACGGGCAGTCCAGACACCGGTGTAGCCCTCTTCCCGCCAGGCTTCGACACCTAACTCGGCAACGCTGCGGATCAGCACCTCTTCGAGCTTGCGGACGTACGGGACGATCTGCTTCGGGTCGTCCAGCCCCACGATGGGATAGCCGACGAGCTGACCAGGCCCGTGGAAGGTAATGTCCCCGCCGCGGTCGACGTGAATGACCTCGGCTCCTCTATCGACTACTGCCTGTTGGGAGGCGAGCAGATTGTTGCCGTCGCCGTTCCTGCCGATTGTGAACACCGGAGGATGCTCGAGCAGGAAGAGGTAGTCGTCGCCGGTTCGCCCATCGACCTTCCCCTCGTGGAATGCACGCTGGAGGTCCCAGGCCTCGGCATAAGCAAGGCGCCCCAGCCACCGGGTACGGAGCAGCGGCATTCCGTTTGAGATCAAGCCAGTTCCTGTTCCCAGTCCCAGGTTTCGATGTTCTCCTTGATCCTCGCCAGGAACAGCACCGCAGTCGAGCCATCGAAGGCGCGGTGATCCCAGCTGAGCCCGAGATACCCGATGTGGCGGATCGCAATCAGGTCCTGGCCGTCGGCGCTCGTCACGACTGTCGGTCGCTTGGCGACGGTGTCGGTTGAGAGAATCGCGACATTGGGAACGTTGATGATGGGCGCCGACATGAACGATCCGAACGGACCGGGGTTGGTGATTGTGAACGTGGAACCGGTGATGTCGGCGACATCGAGACCCGGCCCCCTCGCCTTGTCAGCGATTTCCTTGACCGAGCGGGCGAGGCCCACCATGCGGAGCCCGTCGGCACTACGCACGCTCCCGACGACAAGGCCCTTCTCATCAAGATCGACTGCGATGCCAAGGTTGACCGCTTTGTGGAACACCGCCTTCTTCTCCTCGAGATAAAAGGAGCTGTTGACCACGGGGTACGCCTTGAGGGCGTCGATCACAGCCCGCGCAACGAACGGGAGATAGGTCAGCGAGAACCCTTCACTCTCCTTGAAGGCGGCTTTGTGTGCCTGGCGCACCCGCTCCACCCTCTCGAAATCAACCTCGACTGACGTCCAAACATGGGCTGCTGTCTGTTTCGCCTTGACCGTGTTCTGGGCTGTCCGCAGCCGGATCCGGTCGAGTTCGACTTCTTCAGCTCCAGCAGTCGGGGCCGTCTTAGCTGCGGGTGCCGGCTCCTCCGGCTGTTCCGGCTCGGGCTTGCTTTCGGGATCCTTCGGCTCGACGGTCTCCGCGGGTGCGTCTTTTTTCTCGGAAGGACCGGACGGCTGCGAGCCTCCCGACTCTAGATAGGCCTCCACGTCCTTGCGGGTGATCCGACCACCTTGGCCACTGCCGTCGATCGCTGAAAGATCGACGTCGTTCTCCCTGATCAGCTTGCGTACTACCGGGGAAAGAAGCTGGGGCTGTTTCTCGGATTCGTCTGGCTCGGCGAAAAAGGCCGTGATTTCCGACTTGGACGGCTCTTCAGACTCCTCGGCGACAGGCTCCTCGGACTCCGTTGCGTCAGGTTCTGCAGACTCCTCGGTGGCGGGTTCTTTCGCCTCTTCCGGGGCGGGCTCTTCGGCAGACTCTTCGGTCGATTCCGGTTCTGAGCTTCCCGCCGATTCGTCTGCGTTCGAGTCGGTTTCGGTGACTTCGGCATCGGGCGCCACCTCATCTGACCCGGAGCTGGACGGCTCCTCGCCCTCTTCGCCGATGACGACGAGGGGTGTGCCGACCTCGACGGTGTCGCCTTCTTCGACCAGGATTTCCAAAATGGTCCCTGCGGCCGGGGAGGGGACCTCGGTATCCACTTTGTCCGTCGAGATCTCGACGAGGACCTCGTCCTCACTGATGGTGTCGCCGACTTTCTTGGCCCATTTGAGGATGGTGCCTTCGGTTACCGTTTCGCCCAGCTGGGGCATTGTGACTGTTGTTGACACTTTCCGCTCCTCTAATGAAGACTTCGACCGGCAGCAGCCATCAGGGTTTCCCCAACTGCTTCGGACAGGGTTGGATGGGCATGGATGAAGGCTGCAGCTTCCGAGGGTAGAGCCTCCCACCCGACGGAGTACATCAACTCGTGGATCAACTCCCCCGCGTGTGGACCGACGACGGTAGCCCCGATGATCGGTCCGTTTTTCCTCGACACCACCTTGGTGAAACCTTGATTGTGGCCGATGATGATCGCGCGGCCGATGCCGGTGAAAGCATGTTTTGCGGACTCGACCTCGATCCCCTCCGCCTCCGCCTGTTCGGCGGACATCCCCACCTCGGCCACTTCCGGCTGGGTATAGGTGACCCGGGGTATTGCCTGATAGTTGACGGGCTCAGCTTTGCCGGTTGCGATATGGGTGACGGCAGCGATGCCCTCGGCAAAACCGACATGAGCGAGCTGCGGGGTCCCGGCGACGATATCGCCAACGGCGTAGAGTCCGGGCTCGGCGGTCAGCATCGTGTTGGGATCGACCTCGACGAAGCCGCGGTCGACTTTGGCCGCCGTGTTGTCGAGACCGACATCTTCGGTGAATGGCCCTCTTCCCACAGAGACCAGGACGACATCGACCTCGACACTCTCATCGCCGAAGGTAATTGTCACCGAATCGCCAATCTGAGGGGTTTCCACCCCGACCCCGACATGGAACTTGACCCCCCGTTTCTGCAACTGCCGTTGCAACATCTTCGCCGCCTCAGGATCCGAACCGGGAATGATCTGGTCCAACATCTCGAAGACGTGGACCTCCGAGCCCATGTCGATGAGCAGAGACGCAAACTCGCAGCCGATTACGCCACCACCGACAATCGCCACCCGCTCGGGGCGATCTGGCCAATCGAGGGCGTGGTCGGAAGTGACGATTTTCTCGCCGTCGATCTCGTAGCCCGGGATGGTCCGGGGGTAGGAGCCGCTGGCGAGGATCACCGACCCGCCTTCGATGGTCTGCTTCTCACCATCCGAATCGACCTCGACCTTGCCGCCACCGAGCAGACGGCCGTATCCTTTGATTACCTCCACTCCGCGCTTCTTGAGCAGGCCGCCGAGACCATTGACCAGTCCCTCGACTGTCTCGTTCTTGCGGCTTTTTGCTGCCGACCAGTCGAGGGTCGGCTGTCCGGTGGTCACACCGAAGTCAGCGGCGTGGGCAACCGTTGTCATCACTTCTGCGACATGGAGGTACTGCTTGGCAGGGATACAACCCCTGATCAGACAGGTTCCACCCGGCCTGTCCTTTTCGACGAGGGCGACGGACAAACCGAAGTTATGGGCGTACAGGGCGGCGGCATACCCACCTGGCCCGCCGCCGACGATGACTATGTCGTACAACACTGACCTTTCGATGAAATCTCGCTACGAGACTAGTGGCGCCGGGAGGTACTCTCTCCCCCGCATGCAGACTCGTTGGCTTCTCATTGCTTCAGCTGTCCTTGCGGTTGTGATAATCGCGGCCGGAGCGGCGTGGATGATGGCGTTCCTGCTGTGACCGAGCGCTTCGAAATCACTACCACAGACGGTGAAACGCTCGAGGCTCGCTGGGATTCCCCCGAAGAGCCTCGCTTCACCACAGTGTTCTGCCACCCGAGCCCGGTCGATGGTGGTTCGATGATGGCCCCGCTGATGATCTCAGTAGCCCAGAAGCTGGTCGCTCGGGGCCATTCGGTCCTCCGCTTCAACTTCCGCGGTGTCGGATCGAGCACCGGCGAGTACGGCCGTGGTGAAGCAGAGATTGCCGATGTAGACGCCGCAGTTTCGGTCGCCAGAGACCGTTCGGATGCGATTGGCATTGCCGGCTGGTCATTCGGGGCTGTGGTCGCCATGAACTGGCTCATCGAGAACGAGTCCGGGATTCCCTATGCAGGCATCGCCCCGTCGGCGAAGCTGATCAATGGCAAACCCCCAACAGGCCCACAGCGGATTATTCTGGGCAGCCGGGAGCAGGTAATCGACCCCGACGCCCTCAAAGCCTTCGCTATCGACAACGGCATCGACCTGGTCATCACCCCGGGCGACCATTTTTTCCACGGGCGGGGAAAACGCATCGGCGACCTGGTCGGCGAGGGACTGGAAGCGAGTGAGTCGAGATAGCTCTTGTGGCTAGCCGTCGAAGTTGATGGCGGTGATCGAACTCCAACCTTTCGAATACACCCCATCCGACAGCAACGAACCCAACGACCCGGTCGACTTCACGTCGTAATACTTGAAGGTCCCATCAGTCGACCGGTAGAAGAACTGCTCATCATTGCCGTCCCCATCGAGGTCGATGGCCGTAATCGAATCCCAACCCTTCGAATACGTCCCCGAACT
>JBGTNX010000121.1:0-10050 GCA_041742825.1 Acidimicrobiia bacterium
AAATGGTACAAAACGACGTGAGACGATGAGAAGACAAAAGGCCAGGTCAGAGGGCCATTTTCCGTGATTGTCCAGGTCACCGAAACCGGTCAGAACGGTTTTCAAGACCGTCTCCTTCGACCACTCGGACACCCCTCCGGGACTGCGAAGGATAGATCCTCGAGGGAGACAAGGCAGGCGCCGCCGGCGGTCGACGTCCGGCCAAACAGCAGCGCTACCAGGTTTCCTCCACGCATTCCCTATGCGATTCGGGTTCAACCTGCAGCGTCGCATGTGCCAGTCCCCAGCTCGTTCGCAGGTGGTCGCCGGCGGCGTGGAGCACGTCGTGGGAATCGGTCTCGTCGGAGACCACGAGGTGCACGGTGGCGACATCCATCTCCGAGGTGAGGGTCCATACGTGGAGGTCGTGGACGTCCACCACACCATCTATTCCCTTGAGGCCGCTGCGCAGGGCAGACATGTCGATGTGGCGAGGTGCCGACTCGACCAGTACGGCGAGAGCCTTCCTACCGAGTCGGGCGGCGCGGGGGATGATCCAAATCCCGATGCCAATCGCAACGATCGGGTCGGCATACTGCCAGCCGGTGGAGAGATAGATCAGGGCCACCAGAACCACGCCGACCGACCCAACGAGGTCGGCGAGGACCTCGTTGTATGCGCCTTCGATATTGAGACTCTTCCCGGCCCCGCCACGAAGGAGCCACGCACTGAAGATGTTTACAACCAGGCCTCCCATCGCCACAAAGAGGAGGGGTACGCCAACGAGGTCACCCGGGTCGCTGAGCCGGCGGATCCCTTCATAGATGGCGTAGCCGGCGACCCCCAAGAGCAGAATTGCGTTGGCGAGCGCCGCCAGGATCTCCAGTCGATAGAGACCAAAGGTCCGCCGATCACCCCTGCTGGCCCGAGCTGCGGTCAGGATCGCCGCCAGTGCCATTGCCAAACCCAGGGAGTCGGTGCCCATGTGGCCTGCGTCGGAGAGCAGGGAAAGCGAACCCGTGGCGTACGCCGCGACCACCTGGACGATCGCATAGACGACCACGAGCACCAGAGCGACCGTCAGCCGCTTGGCGTATCGCTCACTGGCGCGCTCATGGGTCTGGGTCATAGGCGGAGGGGGTGGGATTCGAACCCACGAAGAGGCGTCAACCCCTTACGGCATTTCGAGTGCCGCGCACTAGACCGGACTATGCGACCCCTCCAAGTATTCATTTGTCGGCATTCACAGAGCGCCAGAGCCTCACGAGGAAACTCGAAGCAACTCGATCGCATCGAGTAGCCGGCTGATTTCATCAGCCCAGAGTTTCCCCAGGAAACTCAAAGGTGTTCGATCTCATCGAACACCCCGGCCGATAACATCGGCCAGAGTTTCAGCTGAGCTGAAACTCGAAGGTGTCGGATTTCATCCGACACCCGCGGAGGGAGGGGGATTTGAACCCCCGAGGGGGCGTAAACCCCCAACGGCATTTCCAGTGCCGCGCACTAGGCCAGACTATGCGATCCCTCCGGATCAGCGGTTTGTGCCAGACCTTCCAAAGGCAGGTTTGGCGTAGGAACCGCCCGGGACTTCACCCGGGCAGCAAACACAAGGATAATGCGACCACGTGACTGAGCCTATTTCGACATCATCATACGAAGAAGCAATGCGGGCGGCCCTGGATCAGGCGCAGCTGGCGACCGACCACGACGACGTGCCCATCGGGGCGGTTCTCCTCGACGCCAACGGGGAGGTCGTCGCTACCGACCGCAATCGCAGGGAGGAGCGCAACGACCCCACCGCCCATGCCGAAACGTTGGTTCTGTCAGCACGGGCCCGGGAGATCGAAAGCTGGCGGCTTGGGGGCCACACCCTCGTGGTCACCCTCGAGCCCTGTGCGATGTGCGCCGGGGCGTCGGTGCTCGCCCGGGTCGATCGGATCGTTTACGGCGCAGCAGACTTGAAAGCGGGAGCGGTGTGGTCGCTGTACAACATCCCCCAGGACCGCCGCCTCAACCACCGGGTCGACGTCGTAGCGGGAGTCCTCGAAGAGCAGTGCGCCGGCCTACTCTCGGGATTCTTCGACGTGCTGCGCTAGGTCGATGACCTGGCGACGTTGACCATCGCCCCTGAGGCGATCATCCGCTTGTCCCAGTACGAATAGACCACGCCCCCGATTAGGAGGAACCCGCCCATCGCACTGAAGGCGACCGAGTAGGAGAACCCTTCGATCAGCAGACCGACCAGCGGGGCGAAGACGAGGAGAGAAATGTCGAAGATCGATGTGAAGATCGACAGCGCCGAGCCCCGCTCGGAGATCCGGGCCCGGTATATAACCGAACTCGAGAGCACCGGGAACACCGCCCCGTGTGCCATGCCGCCCAGGACCGCGGCCAGGGCAAACATCGGAACAGCCTGAGCCAGTCCGAGCATTATCAGACTGAGCCCGTAGGAGGCGATTGCGATGAGGACCAGAGGACGCTGGGGAATGCGGTCATAGGACCGCCCACCGAAGAGCCTGGTCACTGCGGCAGCAATACCGTAGATCCCGAAGAACAACCCTGCAGATCCCAACTGCCGATCGTCGACGAACGTCCTGGTGAACGTGAACAGTGTTTCCATTCCGGCGGCGAAGCTCAGTGTGATCCACCACACGGGCAACAGGTTTCTCTGGGCCAGCGCGTTGAAGAAACCGCGCCGGGGGCCCGGGCCGCGTATTGCAAGGAGCGGGAACGTCCACACCAGGCCCCATGAGGCGAATCCGACGAGCGATGAAGCAGCGAACAACCCGTTGAAACCGAAGGCCCCGATGAGGACGTCGCCGAGGACGCCGCCGAGGGCAATCGGGAGCAGGCCCGACAGCCCGAAGATGGCAAGGCCCTGGGTCCGCTTCGCCTCCGGGATTGCATCCGCGGCGTAGGTGAGCATGGCAGTGAACAACCCGATCTGCAGGACCCGCTGGGAGAGGAACAGCACCCAGAGCAGGGGTCCCCACTCCGAAGTGAGGGTAAAGGAGAGCACGAAGGCAGCATTCAGGGCCCCGGCGAAGAGCAGGACTGTTCGACGGTGGGTCAAGTCGAGAACCTTGCCGAAGGCGGGACGGAGGAGAAGGGCCGCAACGGCACCGACGGCGTAGAGGATGCCGAATATCCCTTCGCTGACTCCGAGATCGTCGAGATACCCGGGAAAGTGGATCATCAGCACGAAGCTGAGCTCCTGGAGGAGGGCGGCGAGAAACAGCCGGGAGAAGGTGGGTCCGAACGAAGTCAGCATCAGCAAACTGACACTAAACCGACCTCGATCGCGTCCAAAACCCGGAACGCACGGGCAAAAGACCGTGCCCCCGTCTTCGAGACGGAATGAACACCGTTGACATCGGGCGCCAACTCAGGTCAGGTGACCCTGCGGCACCCGAAACGATCCACTTAGGGCTGCTTCCTTCCGGACCTGACCCGATTTGTGGGGTTCCGCCGCGCAGGACCCGACCCTCAACATCGCATTCCCGACATCAGGGCAAAAGCCCCGGTGCCACCCATCCCTCGGACGGGGAACTCGGCTCCGCATGAAGAGGACTTCGGATTCAGGGCACCCCTAACGCCCCACCTAGCACGATCAACCGCAAGAGTACCGAACCCCACGAGGTACCGGCTCTTGGGTTCAGAGACCCGGTTTGCGCAACCTCACCCCGTAGACGAAACCGAAAAGGCCCATGCGCCACACCTCGTCGACTACCAGCCCGTGTCCCGTAAAGAGGATCTCAGGCGGTGACAGGGAGTCGAGAGACCGGTGCAGGTACCAGTATTCGCCAGGCGCCCTTGCAAAAATCAGCCCGACCAAGGGCAGTACCAACGCCGTCCCCGCGCGGTGGGCCAGGCGCAGGATGGGGTTCTTCGGCCGGGCCAGGTCCACAACCACCGCGGTGTTTCCAGGTTTGAGCACCCGGTTGATCTCGGCGAGAGTCCCGGGGACCGAGGTGAGGTTGCGGAACACGAAACCGCTGAACACTCCGTCCACGCTTTCGTCCGCAAGAGGAATCCGCTCCCCTATGGCCACGACCCGGTCTCGGACCGGGCTCAAAGCCAGCATCTCGATCACCGGGTCGAGTCCGATCACCTCACGCTGATCGAAGTCGGTCGCCCCGGTCCCGCTGCCCAAGTCGAGCACGCGGCCCGGAGCCAACATGACGACGCCGCGACGACGCCACTTCTTCTCCTGACCAAATGAGAGGATCCGGTTGATCAGGTCGTAGCGGGCGGCGATCTTCGCAAAGATCGGGTCGGAGACCTCGCTCACGCGGTGATCGTGTCGAACCCGGTGTATCGGCGAAGAGCTTCGGGCACCTTTACCGACCCGTCGGGCTGCTGGTGGTTCTCGAGGATGGCGAGAATGGTCCGTCCCACTGCACATGCGGTGCCGTTGAGAGTGTGGAGAACGTGATTGCCGTCTTCTCGTCTGACCCGGATCTTGAGACGGCGGGCCTGATAGTCAGTCGTGTTCGAACAAGATGTGATCTCCCGGTAGTTCTGCTCGCCGGGGAACCAGGCCTCGATGTCGTATTTCTTCACCGCGGACGCTCCGAGGTCGCCAGCGGCCACATTGACCACCCGGTAGGGGATGTCGAGCTCCCTGACGAGTTGTTCTTCGACTTCGAGGAGGCGCTCGTGCTCGGATGCCGACTCCTCGGGGTCTGTGAACACGAACATCTCCACTTTGTCGAACTGGTGGACTCGAAAGATGCCGGCCGTGTCCTTGCCATAAGTTCCCGCTTCGCGCCGGAAACACGTGGAAAAACCGGCAAACCTGATCGGCAATTGTTCTGCTTCGAGGATCTCGTCGCCGTGATAGGCAGCCATCGGGACTTCGGAGGTCCCCACGAGGAAGAGCTCGTCCTTGGGGATCTCATAGACCTGCTCTCGGGCTTCCGGAAAGAAACCGGTCCCTTCCAGGGCATGTTCCCGGACGAGGACCGGTGGCACCATTGGTGTGAACCCGGATTCGACGAGATGATCCATGGCCCAGCGGACCAGACTGAACTCGAGCATGGCGCCCTGACCCTTCAGATAGCCGAAACGGCTGCCTGAGACTTTGGCACCGCGCACGGTGTCGATGATTCCGAGAGCCTCACCGAGGGCAGCATGGTCCGCCCCCGCTTCGGCGGCTTCGCCTACTCGTCTGATTTCGAGGTTGTCGACATCTGTGAACCCGTCAGCGGCGTCGGCGGACACCAGATTCGGCACCTCGAGCAGACGCTGCTCGAGATCTGCGGCGAGGACATCGACCCGGGCGCTCTCCTCTTTCACCTTCCCGGCGAGTTCGGCGACAGCGGCAATCGCAGACTCTTTGGCCGCTCCTTCGAGCGATGCGATTTCCCGGCCGGCCTCCTTCTGCTCGGCGCGCAAAGACTCGGCCTGCTGGCGGGCTGATCTGACCGCCTCCTCGAGGGAGATCAGCGAGTCGAGGTCGACCTTTGACCCTCGTCGACGCAAGGAGTCGCGAATCAGGTCCGGGCCTTCTCTGAGGAGTCTGGGGTCAATCATTGTCTGGCGATGGTAACGGGGGGGGCGAGCAGTCCCGATCCCGCGGCCCCTACTCAGTATTGACCCTGAAGGTCACCTGGATGATGTTGTCCTCGAAGCTGGCATCGATGTCGGAAACGATGACCTCGACCATGACTTCGTAGGTCTCCCCGGGAACGACCGGTATCGGGTCGAAAGCTACGGTCGTTTGCGCCCCGGGCTCGAGCTGGGGCACCAGGGCGGAGATTTCAACCGGGTCGGCGCCACCGGCGAAAGTGAGCACAATCTGCTCTTCTACCGAGACCAGATTGCCGGTGTTGGAAACAACAACTGAGAAGGTCGCCGCTTCGGTTGCCGGCATTATGACCAGATCGTCGGGGTTGATCTGCCATTCGGGCGATGCGACCAGCTGAGACAAACCGAGTCCTGGCCGAAGGGCGAGACCGTTGGTCGAGCTCCGCGCCGCCAGCGAATAGGACACAGCAAGGCTGACTGCCGGGCCTTCTCCGGGAGAAAGAGCGACGGAGCGAAATGGCGTTACCGGATCTGGAACATCGGCCCGGTCGATCTCGACGAGAAGGTCGGCGAACAACCTGTCGCCTGATCGCATGCTCACAATGGAATTCGCAATCGTGTCCACCGGTGTTGGATCGCTCGGGTTGTCGGCGGCGGCGAGGACACCTTCGCCGAAATTGCCCGCACCCGAGTCCCATGCTCGAAGGGCGAGCCGGTACAACGATCTGATGGCGAATAGCTCGGTCGACGGTGGGTCCTGGTCCCCAAATTCCATCGCTTCGGCAAGGTCGGCACGGAGGTCGTCGATCACGACATCGAGCTCAGGTCGGTCGATTGTGCTCAACCTGGTGGCGATGCTTTGCAGGGATTCTCCACCAAGGGCGATCGCTTCGACCTGGGCTGACATCTCGTTGAGGTACTCGATCTCGGCACGAGCATCGCCTCCCGCCCCCGAGGCCGACAGTGCGATCAGCGCAATCGCCACCAACAGGACCGGGACCATCCAACGCCAGGCACGCCGACGTCGTCGTGGGGGGTCGAAAACCATGGCGTGAGCGTATACCGGCACCAGATCAGAGGGGGAACCGGGAACCGGCGGGACCGGTGGGTCTAGCTGGCTGTCCAGCTCATCGCGACAGCCTCATGAGCCTCGAGAGACTCATTGCCTGCGGCTCGGAGTCGGGTACTTCAGGATCCGGCACAGTGGTAGTAGTCGTCGGCGTCGTGGTGGTGGTCGTCTGGTCCACCGTCGTCGTCGTCGTATCCGCCACCGTCGTTGTCGTGGTGCCCGGCATGGTCGTCGAAGTGGTGGTCGGCTGCGTAGTACTGGTCGGTGACGTCGTGGTAGATGAACCGGGCTGGGTCGTGGTCGTCGCGGGGCGGGTTGTCGAGGTCGATGGTGAGGTCGTGGTCGACACCCCGACTACAACAGTTGTGGGAGGCGACGTCGGCGGCGGGAAGGTGGGGAGGGGCGAAAATCCCGGCGACACAGTCGTCGTCGTGGTCAGGAAAGGGCCACCGATTGTCGTCGTTGATGACACTTCCGCCACGGCGCCAACAGCGGAGGCGCCCGTAGTCGTCGTTTCCAGCAGTCCAAGACCGAGGCCAAGGCGTGTGCCGGCTGGTTCTTGCGCAACCTGGTCGCCAGGAGCCGCCGCGTCTGCGAGCCAACCGATTCCCGACACAACCGCCAATATGAGGACTCCGGCGAGGGCGATTATGAAGAGACCGGCAACGGCGCTGGTCCCGAGGAACTTGATTCGGTGTGAAACGCTAGGTTCCGCGGGGTCTCGATCGGCAAGGCGATCGGCAACACGCCGCGCAAGATCATGCGGATCGATCCGGCTGGGGCGTCCACTGGGAGAAGTCAATCCTCATAGGCCTTTCTCCTCCCGACGCGCCCTATCTACAGGATTGTCGGTGCACGGTGAAATAGCAAGGTGGAAATCTCGATTCTTTTTGATAAAACCCCTGCAAGATCGGGTCTTTCGCATCAGCGCAACCGGTACAGAACGCTGTTGCCTGCCTTTCCCACGGCGACCACGGCCCCAAGGCTCCGCAAGCAGTAGGCAACCTGCTGGCCGCTGCGCACGGGGCGGCCCAATAGTGCTGCGAGATCGGCGGTCGTGAACTCCTCGGGAAGGCCCGATGGGACCAACGCAACCACGTCTTCGGAGCCGGTGAGCAGATGAGTGTCGACCACCTCGACAAGACGGCGCTCGAGAACGGTCCAGCCCTTGCGGCGCCAGGCGCGATCGGGCGTGTGGCGCCGATACTGCTCCTCGATTGTCATCACCACTTCCACCTCGAGCCCGGGATGGTCAAGCGCCCCGGGGAAGCTGACCATCTCCGAGAAGACGTCAGTTGGAACGCCATGCCGGGGAGATCGTCGCCGGCTCAGAATCGTGCCGTCGTCATCGACTTTCACTATCCATCTGTCGACCGGTATCGGGTGGACTATTCGAAGCAAATGCCCCGTATCGAGGAGCGACAGCACTTTCCGCTTCATCGACGAAAATCCGCTGGTCTGGATTTCGATGAGTAAATCACCGCGGACGAGGTCGATAACAAAACCACCGACTGGGCACTCGACCAGGTCGCCAGGCCGCTCGTACCACTCTTTCAGTGAAGCGTGAAGCGGCTTTTCCCGGAGGGTTCCGATCCGTGGCGCGACATCAGACACCCGCTGATCGTAGGGATGCGGCGGCCGGCACCAGGGATTCCCCACCGCACTCGACATCCAGGTACTCGGTCCGGTCAGGTGAAAGTTCGTCGACTCGACCCCTCTAACGTGGACCTCGACCACAGTGAGGAAATCGCATGAATTCAAACGTCCTCGATGCCCTCGAAAAGGTCCCTATCGTTTTCCGCAGACGGTTCGACGGCGACCCTAGGCGTCATTTCGTGGGGACGATCCTGGCCGTGGACGGCGCAGTGGGTCGGGTTGAGGGACACGCCTTCGTCTACAACACGGGTAACAACGAATGGGAGAAGCGTCCCGACAAACGGACCCGAATCATCCCTCTCGATGATGCCGACCTCGTCGTCAACATCTTGCCAAGGGATGTCGACATCGAGTCTCGCTACTATTCGTTGGTCGACCTTCACCTAGTAGCCACCGACGGGACCTACACCCTTGACATCAACGAGTTTGGCGCCAAGGCCTGAGGATCAGGAGCATGTGAAAGAGCTTGGTGGGCGAGGGGGGACTTGAACCCCCACGTTCTTGCGAACACAGGAACCTGAATCCTGCGCGTCTGCCAATTCCGCCACTCGCCCGTGGCCAAGGAGGAAAGGGTACTGCCCGTGCGTGCGTTCCGGTAGTCAGCGTCAACGCCCCACAAGCCGTAACCTTGCCCCTGAATGAAAGCAGCGCGCAGTTTGGAACGTCGGCTCGAACGCCTTCTCGAAGGGGTATTCAGCCGCGTCTTCTCCGGGCGGCTCCATGCCTCTGAGATCGCAGGTCGGATTGCCCGCGAGGCTGACCTCGCTCGCTTCGACCACGCCTCCGGCCCGGGTACCGCCAACAGCTACACGCTCACATTCAATCCGTCCGACATCGACGGAGACGACACCGAACTCGAAGCGTCACTGACTCAGAGCTTCGCCGAGTACGCAGCTGAAGCCGGCCTCCGCCTCGTCGGACCGCCGCGGGTATCGATCACGACCGATGAGCGTGTAGTCCCCGGCCAGTTCCTCTGTCACCCCGAGGTCGTTCCCGGCCGTGAAGCCACGTGGGCACGGCTGATCGGTGACAACGAGACTCTGGAGGTGCGTCCAAACCGCGCCATCCTGGGCCGATCCGCCGAGGCAGATATCAACGTCACGGTTCCCGAGGTGAGCCGGAGCCATGCCTTGATCTGGCGATCGGGAGGCTCGGTATGGGTAAAGGACCTCGGCTCGGCGAATGGCACCTCCGTCGACGGATACCGGGTCGATGCCAACCAGGTCGAGTTGAGCACCGGGTCTGTGCTCCAGGTAGCCAACGCCCGGTATCGCTTCGTTAGAGCCGCAGATGCCTGACGTAATCCTCACCCTCCTCCGCATCATCTTCCTCGGCCTGGTCTATCTCTTCGTCTGGCAGGTGGCCCGCGCCATCGGCAGCCACCTCGGAATCTCTCTGAAGCGGGAGCGGCGTGAAGGGCGGAGACTTCTCATGGTCCGCTCCGAGACCCAGCAGGGCCTCGAGGTAGAAGTGACCGATGCAACGGTGCTGGGACGGTCCGCTGAAGCAGACGTATTGCTCGATGACCCCTACGCTTCTGAGTTCCATATGCGGCTACTTTCACAGGAGAACGGCCTGGTCCTCCACGATCTGGGCAGCACTAACGGGACTTACGTCAACGGGCGGAGGGTGACGGCTCCGACCACCCTGCGCCGGGGAGACTCGGTCCAGGTGGGCAAGACGGTTATGGAAGTGAAGTGAGATGATTTCGACCCACAACCGCAGGGAGAACCCGCAACCGTGAAGTACATCTGGGCGACCGCCACCCATCAGGGGAAGGTGAGGGAGGCAAACGAAGATTCCCTCTTCCCGACCAG
>JBGTNX010000122.1:0-3420 GCA_041742825.1 Acidimicrobiia bacterium
GCGACTACGTGGCCGCAGGGGGCGACCTCGCCGAGATCCTGGGAGCATCCAAGAACGTCGGTTCCGAGGCCCTGTCGGCCTACATGTTCCAGGAGGCTTCCAAGCCCAACCCGATCCATCTCCTTGGAGCGATGTACATCATCGAAGGCCTGGGAGCGCGCAAGGCGGCTCGATGGGCCGATCTGCTCGTCGAGCAACTGGATCTGTCGGAGGAACAGGTGACATTCCTCCGGTACCACGGGGGCGCCGACGAGGAGCACACCAACATGATGTTCGAGATGCTTCGCTCCCCTGTAGTCACACCCGACATCGCTCGAGCCATCGTGAAGACCGCCAAGGTCGTCGGCCGGTTGTATGCGCTGCAGCTGGAAGAGTTGGACAATGCCTGAGCCGAGGTCAATCGTCGATCGACCGGGACCCGGCATCTTCGATGCCTTACGGGGTGATCCGTCGCTCTATTTCGATCGAGACGCGTTGAGACTGCTGGAGTTGGATCAAAGCGGTTTCTCACATCGCTTCTTGCGCCCGTTCTTCCGAGTCGGATCGAGGGTGATCGTGGCGTTGATCGTCTTCATCAAGCGGTTGGTCCCGTTCGAGTTCTCCAACCACGACTTGCTCGACCGGCTCGGGGTTTGGTTTCTATCCCGGTTCGTAAGCAAGCACGGCGGGGAGCTCCTCCTGCGACATTTCGTCGTGGAGACGAATGTGATCGCCTTCATCGCCCGCAACGCAGGCCTCACCGAGGCCACGCTCCGCCCGACGAGCCTCGATCAGCTCACCGACAACGCCGTGGTGGTTCACGACCTCAACGTCTACGAACTACTGGCAGGCCTCACAGGCAAGGACCTCTATCAGCGAGGGTCGTGGCCTCTCGACTACACGATGCTCGAAGTGCCGGAGATCGATGCCGCCGGAAAGCGCCGCTGGCTCAAGCTTGACCTCGAATCTGGCTTATCGTGCATGAACGTCGCCTTCGCCCTGCTGACGACCAACCTCGAGTATCAGCGGGCCGTTCACTCACTTCAGTTGGACGAATCGTTGCTTGGTTGCATCGCCGAACTCACGGGCGACGAGGCCTTCCGGGCCTGGCGCCCCGTCGGATATGCGCTCATCATTCAGACCAATCGGGACGTCCCTCGCTACCTGTACGGGCACGCGGTCGTTCATGAATACATCCATGCCCGGTTGCTCTGGCATTCCAGGAGGGCCGCTCTCGAAACTCGTGCAACGCCCCCCAACGAAAGCGGGCCCCCGCAGGCGATTGCGCCCGGGGGACCCACTTCCACCAATCGAATCGGGGACTAGAAGTCCATGTCGGGACCGCCACCACCACCGTGGCCGTGTCCACCTGCGGGCTCCTTTTCCTTGCGCTCCGCCACCAATGCTTCGGTGGTGAGCAGCAAGGCTGCGATCGAAGCGGCGTTCTGGAGGGTCGAGCGCGTCACCTTGGCGGGGTCGATGACCCCGGCGACGACCAGATCCTCGTAGACGCCGGTCTGGGCGTTGAAGCCGATGTTGCCGGCCTCGCTGCGGACTCTTTCGACCACGACGCCGCCTTCGGCGCCGGCGTTAATGGCGATCTGGCGAAGCGGCTCCTCGAGGGCCCGACGCACGATCTGGCGACCGGTCTTCTCGTCGTCGCTTCCACCACGCAGCTTGTCGATAGACGTCTGCGCCCGGAGAAGAGCGCCACCACCACCGGGGACGATGCCCTCTTCCACTGCCGCGCGGGTAGCGGAGACGGCATCCTCGATGCGATGCTTCTTCTCTTTGAGCTCGACTTCGGTCGCGGCGCCGACCTTGACCACAACGACGCCACCGGACAGCTTGGCGAGACGCTCCTGGAGCTTCTCGCGGTCCCAGTCGGAGTCGGTGTTCTCGATCTCACGCTCGATCTGCTTGATGCGGGCCTTGACATCGCTCTCGGACCCACCGCCATCGATGATGGTGGTGTTGTCCTTGCTGATGACGACCTTGCGGGCCCGGCCCAGCATGTCGACAGTCACGTTCTCGAGCTTGAGGCCGACTTCCTCGGAGATCACGGTGCCACCGGTGAGGATGGCGATATCCTGAAGCATTGCCTTGCGGCGCTCGCCGAAGCCGGGGGCCTTGACCGCCACCGATTGAAAAGTGCCGCGAATCTTGTTGACGACGAGAGTCGCCAGAGCCTCGCCCTCGACGTCCTCGGCGATCACCAGCAATCCGCGACCGGCTTGCATGACCCGCTCCAGAACCGGCAGCAGATCGTTGACCGAGCTGATCTTCTGGTTGGCGATCAGGATGAACGGGTCTTCCTGAACCGCTTCCTGGCGATCCGCATCCGTCACGAAATAAGGGGCGATGTAGCCCTTGTCGAACTGCATGCCTTCGGTGAATTCGAGCTCGAGACCGAATGTCTGGCCTTCCTCCACCGTGATGACGCCGTCCTTGCCCACCTTGGCAAATGCATCGGCAATCGTCTTGCCGATGACGGCGTCGTTGTTCGCCGAGATTGAAGCGACCGCGGCCACCTTCTTGGCTTCGATCGGGGTGGCGAGCTCACCCAGGGCCTTGACGACTGCCTCGACCGCCTGCTCGATGCCTCTCTTGAGGTCCATCGGATTGGCGCCGGCCGCCACGTTGCGAAGGCCTTCCTTCACCATGGCTTGTGCCAGCACAGTGGCGGTGGTGGTGCCGTCGCCGGCTACGTCGTTGGTCTTGGTGGCGACTTCTTTGGCGAGCTGGGCGCCCATGTTCTCGTATGGGTCATCGAGCTCGATTTCCTTGGCGATGGTGACACCGTCGTTGGTGATGGTGGGAGCTCCCCACTTCTTCTCCAGGACGACGTTGCGACCCTTGGGGCCGAGCGTCACCTTCACTACGTCGGCGAGCTTGTTTACGCCCGCCTCGAGGCCCCGACGAGCGTCCTCGTCGAAACGCAGATCCTTTGCAGCCATTTGTTACAAACCTCCTATTTAGCCGACAATTGCCAGCACATCGCGGGCCGAGAGCACCAGGTACTCCTTGCCGTCCAACTTGACCTCGGTGCCGGCGTACTTCGAATAGAGAACACGGTCACCCGTGCTGACATCCATCGGGAGCCGACCGCCCTCGTCATTGAGGGCCCCTGGGCCGACCGCGAGTACTTCCCCGATCTGCGGCTTCTCTTTGGCTGTGTCTGGGATCACCAGACCCGAAGGGGTCCGCTGCTCCAGATCGTCTTCGGCCTTGACAACAACACGATCACCGAGGGGGCGAAGCGTGAAGGTCATCGTCGACGAAGCTCCTCTCGCCATGTGAGTTCCTCCTGTCCAAAACGACTTAGCACTCACCGATTGCGAGTGCTAACGAACATTAGCAGTCCGACCTTGGGACTGCTAAATCGCCCTCAGCAGGCCCCGAGACTGCAAAGCCAGACGAGGCGGTCTTCCACTTCCGGCC
>JBGTNX010000123.1:0-8752 GCA_041742825.1 Acidimicrobiia bacterium
CGAGGTGATGAAAGACCACGCCCACCTCGTCGAGGAGATCCTCGCCGAAGTCGATTTTCTCCAGCCGATGGTTGAGATCGCATCCGGTCACCACAGCCACTTCGACGGCAACGGCTACGGCGGCAGCGGTCATATCGAAGGCAAGTCTCCGAGTCTGGAGTCGTGCATCGTGGCGGTGGCCGACTCGTTCGATGCAATGACATCGGCCCGCTCGTACCGGATGGCGCTCTCCCAACAATACGCCCTCGAGGAGTTGCGCCGCCACTCCGGTGGCCAGTTCCACCCCGATGTCGTCGATGCGTTCGAACGGGCACTGAACAAGACAAGACGGCGCTGGGGTGCCCCGCACGTGAACGACGAAGAGATGGCCCGACGTCTCGCCGAAGAACCGGAGCTGACCCTTCGTGGCTGAGTGGAAGAGTCGGAATGTAGCGATTCTCTCATGGCTGTTTCCGATTACCGGGATCGTCGTTGCCCTGCTGGCTTTACCGCATGTCGAATCGGATCCCCTCGATCTCATGATCGGGGTAACTGCACTGGTCATCGGATCGCTGATCGGTGTCGCCACCAGCAACTCGGGTAATCGATTCACGACCGGCCTCGCGGTGGCCGCGGCGTTGCCGCTAGTCCTTGACGACGCGTTAGGCGGTGTCGATCTCGCCGGCGTGGTAGTCGTCTACGGCGCTGGCTTGTCGGTGGTCTGGGCACTGCGGCTTTCGCGGGGTGAGAGCAACGTCGAGTTACTACCAACACTCGTGCGGCGGCTCGCCGGCTACTACATTTACGCGCTGGTCTATACCTCGATGCGTGTCGGGGTTGAGTTCGACGGGGGATGGGAGGACCTCCTGCCTTTCGGCGTCGCCCTGCTCGCTTGGCTTGCAGTCGAGGTCGGGTTGCGTGCCCTTCTGGTGCTCGGCCCGCGCGAGCTCTCCCGGACCTACTTGGCCCGCGCACTGCTCCACGACCTCAATGTATTCCTCGGATTGGCGCTGACAGGCGCCCTCTTCGGGGAGCTGTTCCTAAGTTTGGATTGGTGGGCACTGCCGATCGCCCTGCTGCCATATGCGTTCGCACACACCGCATTTGCCCGGTTCCAGGAGACCAAGGTCACATACAAACAAACCATCCGGGCGTTGGCGCGGATCCCGGAGGTTTCCGGGCTCGGAATCGACGGGCACGCCGACCGCACCACCGAGATTGCCGCAGCCATCGCCAAGGAGATCGGGCTCGGACCGGTCCAGGTCGAGCGAATCGAGTTTGCCGGCCTGATGCACGACATCGGGCGGGTCAGCCTCAACGAGCCGCAGATCCTGAAGATGGGCTACAGCGATGACGACATTGCCCGCTGGAGTGCCGAGATCATCGCCGAGGCACCCTATCTCGACCGGGTGGCAGGTGACGTCCGCAACCAGTACCAGCCGTTCCGACGCCCTGGTGAAGACATCGATCCCGAGATCTCAATCATTTCCCGTGTGGTCAAAGTGGCAGCCGCTTACGACTGGCAGATCTACCAGGAGGGGAGGACACCTCTGCAGGCCCTCGAGCACCTCCACGCCGGGACCGCATATGAGTACGACCCCCAGGTGGTGGCGTCACTTCGCAGACTTTTGACGACCCGCGGCGTCCTGGAGGCCGGCGCCGCGCAGGCAGCGGCACGCTGACCGGATTCAGTGGGCGGAACCGGCTTCCGCAGACGCACCCTTCCTGAAGTAACGGCGCGGCTTGCGCAACTCGTGCTCCAAGAACCGACCCAGGCCGACGGCGAGGAACACATCCCCGAGGCTGATTACCTGACCACGGCCGGCGAGGCGGAGCGGTATCAGGTCGCCGAAAGCGGGGAGGAGGGTGTCGGGGCCGAGTACCACATGTTTGAAAGATCCTGCGATGTCGGGGTCGGTGACTGTGAACCCGCCCGCCACCACCGCGGCTTCGGTTAGCACCGGCATTCCGCCATTGAGAGAGATGACGGTGAAATTCATCAGCACTCCGAACCCGGCGAGCCACATGCCGGGATGGTCTCTGTTGACTATCACCAGAACGAGGAGCAGCAGGAACGAAGCCAGAACCATCAGGAGCCCGGCGGTCTCGGCCCAATCCTCCTTGGGGAGCAGCCTGGTCGCGGCCTGGAGGCCGAAGCCGACAACCAAGAGCCACCAGGATCTCAGCTCGATATCACCGAGGTTGGTCAGACGCCCCCCGCGAAGAATGGCAATCACCAGAGCCAGGAAGAGAACGAGTGCAAGCCACAGCATGGAGTCCGACGGTAATAGCCTTCGCCGTCCACCGATAGGCAAAGAATGGAGAACGCGGAATGATCCAGTACCGGTCATCAGGCGGACGGGCAACGATCACGATCGACGACCCAGAACGCCACAACCCGATGTCGACTGCCGTGATGCGGGGGTTGCTCGATGCCACCCGCAATGCCGTCGAAGACGACGAGGTCAGAGTGATCGTCTATACAGGCGAGGGTGACCGGGCATTCAGCGCGGGCGGGGATCTTTCCGGCGGTTTCGTCGATGATGCACTAGGGCGCCACCACGAGAGGGGGGCGTTCGCCGATCTGTTTCGCCTCATGGAGCGGGGCGGAAAGCCGACCGTGGCCCGGGTCAACGGCCATGCCCTTGCCGGAGGCTTTGGCCTTGCCGTCGCCTGCGATATCACCATCTGTGTGGAGACCGCCAAGCTTGGAACCACCGAAGTCAGCGTTGGTCTGTGGCCGATGATGATCTCGGCCGTCCTCGCCCGATCGATACCCCGCAAGGCTGCACTCGATCTGATGCTCACCGGCAGAGTCATCGATGCCCACGAGGCGCAGCGAATCGGTGCGGTCAGTCGCGTGGTTTCCTCGGCCGAACTCGATGCTGCGGTCGACGAGGTCGTGGACAGGCTGTTGAGCGCAAGTCCGGCGTCGTACCTGATCGGCAAGGACTCATTCGCCGGGATCCACGAACTGGGTTTCGACGCCGCCCTGGACCGCCTGCAAGGAGGGCTCACCGAAATTGCTCTCACCTCCGATGCAGCAGAAGGAATCGACGCCTTTCTGAAGAAGCGAGACCCGGATTGGTCCGGTACCTGAGCCCAGCTCCGGGCGCGGGTTACCCTTCTCTTGTGCAACGCAAGCTTCAAGTCACCGGGTGGACTTTCATCTGGTTGTCACTTTTCATATTCGGTTATGCCGGATATGAGCTGTTTGTCACAGATGTCATCAACTCCCGGATCCAGACTGAGGCCGCTGCCGGGATCAACGGGGTATTCGAACGGGCCATAATTCCCCCGGTCGAGGAAGTGGCGGTCGAGGAGACACCCGAAACCGAAGAGCGGGTCGTCGAGTTCCACAGTGAGAACATCTCGGCTGAAGGCGTCGAATTCGGCGTCATGCGGGTCCCCAAAATCGGTCTCGAAGTGGTCTTGTTCTCCGGGGTGTCACCGGAGACGCTCAGAAAGGGTCCGGGACATATGTTGGGGACCGTCCTCCCCGGCCAGCCTGGCAATGCGGTCATTTCCGGGCATCGCACCACCTACGGTAGGCCGTTCTTCGATTTCGACCTGCTCGAAGCTGGTGATCGGATCGAGGTCGAAACTGCGATCGGCACCCATGTCTACGAGCTGCGCGAAGAGTGGTTTGTCGTTGCCCCGACCGATGTCTGGGTGGCCGATCCCCGTGAAGGTGCGTGGTTGACTCTCACCACGTGCCATCCCAAGTTCTCGGCTCGACAGAGGCTGATAGTCACCGCCGAGCTGGTCTCCGGGCCTAATTTCGATTTCGTGCAGGCTTTGGAGGAACGGCTTACCGAGCTCAGCTGAGACCGGCGACGAAATCCTCGAGCAATTCCCGATCGAGGATCCCGTTGTACACCTCGACAACCCGGCCGTCGGAGTCGAGGAAGAAAGTGGCCGGAAGCCCGAATGTGGGGTAGGACTCGCGCATCGCCCCCTCGTCGAAGCCGACCGTGTAAGTCGGTCTTACGTCCGTAACGAACTGCTTGAAGTCGTCGTAGGTGTCTTCGACGGCCACCCCGAGAACGATGACGCCGGGATTGGCGTCGGCGAATGCATTCAGTTCGGGGATCTCTTCTCGACAAGGCCCGCACCACGATGCCATCAGGTTGAGCACGATCGGACGGTCGTCGCCAGCCACCAACTCACTGAGAACGATGGGCTCGCCCCTTACGATATTCTCGACCTCGAAGTCAGGGGCATCCCGGCCGACACCAGCAGTGGCGTCGCTTTCGGAGTTCAAGATCCACGCACCCAAGAGTCCGGCGGCCACGACAATGACGAAGACTCCGGTCAGACGCAACGATCGGCCCTGGAGCGGGCCGGCATCGTCAGGCTTTTGCCATGTGTCTGAGGACATAGTGCAGGATGCCACCGTTGCGCAGGTATTCCACCTCGATCGGAGTGTCGACCCGGGCCGAGGTATCGAACTCGGTCACCCTTCCGTCGGAGTGGGTTGCGGTCACCCGCACGACATCTCTCGGTTGCAGCTCGTCGGTGAGCGCTATGTCGTACGACTCCGTGCCGTCGAGCCCGAGGCTTTCCGCAGTCTGGCCCCCGGTGTAGACGAGGGGGAGGACACCCATCATCACCAGGTTGGAGCGGTGAATCCTCTCGAATGAGCTGGTGATCACGGCTTTGATCCCGAGGAGGAAGGCTCCCTTGGCCGCCCAGTCACGGGACGAGCCCATCCCGTAGTCGGAACCGGCGAGGACGATCAACGGGGTGGCCGCGGCCTGGTAATTCAGTGCAGCCTCGTAGATGCTCTTGACCTCGTTGTCGGTGAAGTCGGTGGTCCAACCGCCTTCAGTGTTGGGGGCGAGCTGGTTGCGCACCCGGATGTTAGCGAAGGTTCCACGGGTCATCACCCGGTCGTTTCCGCGCCTCGACCCATACGAGTTGAACATCGCAGGTTGGACCCCGTTCTCGACGAGGTACTTGCCTGCCGGGGAGTCGACGCCGATCGAACCCGCCGGGCTGATGTGGTCGGTCGTGACGGAGTCGCCCAGCTTGGCCAGGGCCCTGGCCCCTTTGATGGGGGCCAGCGGGGTGACCTCCGAGGTCAATGTCGTGAAGAAGGGAGGTTCCTGGACATAGGTGCTCTCCGGGTTCCATGGGTAAAGGTCGGACTCTGCAGTTGTGATGGCACGCCATTCGTCGGACCCGGTGAAGACGTCGGCATACTTCTCGGTGAATTGCGACTGGAGAACGTTCTCGCCCACGATCGAGGCGATCTCGTCCTGACTCGGCCAGATGTCGCTCAGCATCACGTCGTTTCCGTTGCGATCGGTTCCAATGGGCTCGTTCAGCGGATCCCAGTTGACCGTCCCCGCGATTGCGTAAGCGACTACTAGAGGAGGCGATGCCAGGTAGTTGGCCCTCACGTCGGGGGAGATCCGGCCTTCGAAGTTCCGGTTCCCGGAGAGCACAGCAGCGCCGACGAGATTGTTCGTTTGAATCGCATCTGAGATCGGGGCGGGCAACGGGCCGGAGTTGCCGATGCAGGTCGTGCACCCGTACCCGACGACGTGGAACCCGAGGGATTCGAGGTCTTCGAGGAGTCCCGACTTGGTCAGGTACTCGGTAACGACCTGAGACCCGGGGGCCAGGGAGGTCTTTACCCAAGGTTTGCGGTTGAGGCCCAGTTCCCGAGCCTTTCGGGCGACGAGGCCGGCGCCCACCATGACATCGGGGTTCGATGTGTTGGTGCACGAGGTGATGGCGGCAATGACCACGTCACCATCGGTGATGGTGAAAGTCTCACCGTCGTAGACGACCTTGACGTTGCCCTGGGTCTCGGGGCCGTTCGTTGGCGTTCCTCCTTCGTCGACCCACTCGGAGGTGGTGCCGGCAGCGGCGCCGCTCGCCTTGCCGAACTCGTTGGTGAGATCTTGCTCCCACTGCTGTTTCATCCCGGAGAGGTCGATACGGTCCTGAGGGCGCTTCGGTCCGGCCAGGGAGGGCTCGACGGTCGACATGTCGAGATGTAGCTCCGAGGAGTAGACGATCTTGCGGGAGTCGTCACGCCACAGCTTTTGCTCTTTGCAGTACTGCTCGACCGTGTCGATCAGCTTGTCCTCACGACCCGTGAGGCGCATGTACTTGAGCGTCTGCTCGTCAACCGGGAAGAATCCCACGGTTGCCCCGTACTCCGGTGCCATGTTGGCAATCGTCGCCCGATTGGCCAATGGCATGTCGGCGAGCCCGGTGCCGTGGAACTCGACGAATTTGCTGACCACGCCGTGGGCTCGGAGCATCTCGGTGACCCGGAGCACCAGGTCGGTGGCCGTGGCGCCTTCAGGAAGCCTGCCGGTCAATTCGAACCCGACCACCTCCGGGAGCAGCATGTAGATGGGTTGGCCGACCATTGCCGCCTCGGCTTCGATGCCGCCGACTCCCCACCCGACAACGCCGAGACCGTTGATCATCGTTGTGTGGCTGTCAGTTCCGACCAGGCTGTCCGGGTGGAGCTCGAGGCCGTTGTCCCAGACCACCTTGGCTAGATACTCGAGGTTCACTTGATGGACGATGCCGGTTGCGGGCGGGACCACCCTGAAGTTGGCAAAAGCGGATTGGCCCCACTTCAAGAACTCGTAGCGCTCCTGGTTCCGTTCGAATTCCTTCGTCGAGTTGATCATCAATGCGTCCGGTGAATTGAATGCGTCCACCTGGACGGAATGGTCGACAACCAGGTCGACGGGGATCAGCGGGTTGACCTTCTGTGCGGAGCCTTCGTCCTCGGTCATTCTCACGATGGCGGCGCGCATCGCGGCGAGGTCGACTATTGCGGGGACACCGGTGAAGTCCTGGAGAACTACCCGTCCCGGTATAAAGGGGATTTCCTGTTCACCTACGGCCGTGGCGTCGTATTCGGCAATGCGGCGGACGTCGTCCTCAGTGATGGAGATGCCGTCGATATTGCGCAGTGCCGATTCGAGCAAGACTTTGATCGAGTAAGGAAGGTTCTCCGTGCCTTTGATGGCGTCGAGGCGGACGATTTCGCGGCTGCCGAGCGCGGTGTCCAGGTTGGCTCGGGACCCGAATGGATCACTTTTCATGTCAAACCTTTCGGCGTTGCGTCTAAAACTCTTATGTCTTCGAGGTTACAGGACGAATTGACCAAGAACCCTGACCAGGTCGGCGAAGAAAGACCCTTCTTTCCAAAATCGAAAACCCCGCCCCGGTAGATTTCAGCGACTGGCGAGAGTGACAGGGACCCGGGTGATGCAGTCGTGGTCGGGGCTGGAATGGGGAATGAGGACCGGGGTGCACGGCTCCGAAAGCTCCCCGAACAAGCCTGAGACGATCCCGCGGTCGAGAGAGCAAACCACCTCGGGATGGTTGTTGGCCGCTTCTCCGAACGGGCAGTGTGAGGTGAGTAGCCGCTGGCCCGAAATGTCGGGGTCCACGGCAAATCCGAGCCCGGTCATTGCCCTCGCCACCGACTGGACCGCCGCGTCGTAACCGGTCTCGTGCTGGACACCGATCTCGGAGGCCAGCTCCTTGCCGTACTGCCTACCGACCTCCTCGGCGATGCTGGACAGATCGTCCTTCGCCACCCTCTCCAACACTTTCATCAGCAATTCGACCAGCATCTCTGAGCGCTGTGGGGCGAAGTGGACCGTAACTTCTTTTGAGGTGGCCTCGTATCCCTTCGCTGGCCGTCCCGCGCCTGGAACTCCTCTGCCTTTAGATGCGCTGACCCTGAGGTAGCCGTCGGCGGTTAGGCGGTCGAGGTGGTGGCGGGCGACGTTGGGATGGATGTCAAAGACGCTGGAAATGGTTGTGGTCGTCAGCGGTTCGGCAGACTCTCTCACGGCGATGTATATGGCGCGACGGGTAGGGTCGCCAAGGGCCGAAGTCAGATCAGAGATCCGGTGTTCCAGGGTTTTTTTGTCCATGAGGGGTACCAACTGATCAAAACTATAGTTTCGTGGGTCTTCTACCACTGTCCCATAGGGAGCTGAATGGGTCCTGACAACGGATCTTCTGCGAACACCGAGATCTACAACGCGGTGGCACAACTCGAATCTCCGTTGCTGGTGGGGAGGACCCTGGGCGAGCTCGGCCAGGTGAGATCTGTGGAAAAGACTCTGACCGGCAAGATCAAGGTCGGGCTACGCATGCCGACGCCAGATCACGGTCTCGATGCGGCTCTCGCCGAGGCACTTCGACCGCACGGACGGGGAGCTGACATCGACGTCGAGATCATGTCCGACGACGATGCTGCAGCGCTCATGGAACGGCTCGCCGCCAAAAGCGGACCCGGGATCGGAGAGCCGGGTTCGGCGACCCGTGTCATCGCCATCTCCTCGGGCAAGGGCGGCGTGGGCAAGTCTTCGGTGAGCTCCAACCTCGCCGTCGCCCTCCGTCGCACCGGCAAGAAGGTGGGCATCGTCGACGGCGACATCTGGGGATTCTCCATTCCCAGAATGCTTGGTGTCGCCGAGCCACCCGTGATGATGGGCGAGAAGATCGTCCCCCCGGTCGCTCACGGGGTGAAGGTGATGTCGATGGACTACTTCGTCGGTGACGACAAAGCAGTGATCTGGCGGGGGCCGATGCTGCACAAAGCCATAGAGCAATTTCTCAAAGATGTCTTCTGGGACAACCCGGACTTCCTGATCGTTGACATGCCCCCCGGCACCGGCGACATCGCCATCTCGATGTCGCAGTTCCTCCCTCGGGCCCAAGTGATCATCGTGACCACACCACAGCCGACCGCGCAACGGGTAGCGCGGCGCGCTGCCCT
>JBGTNX010000124.1:0-15749 GCA_041742825.1 Acidimicrobiia bacterium
CGACGTCCGGAGCATGGTCCGGACCCACCAGGGCGGTTGCGTATCTCATCAGGTCAGGAGCGATCTCCTCGTAAACCTCCCGATCGGTCACACCCATATCACGCTCCAGACCCGCTCAGCGTTGCATCACTACACCAGATACTGCACCCGGGTCATCGTCCCTTTGATCGGGGCGAATACTGCTTCGGTCATTGCCACATGTTCGGGATGACTGAGATACGCCCGCCAGTCATCCTCGGAGGCGAAGTCGGCCACCAGCGCCAGATCGGGGTTGCCGTCGACCAGGCCGAGATCGGACCCGAACTCGTAGCGGAGGATCCCGGGGACCTTACCTGGCATCGTCCCCAAACCTTCAAGGGCAGTGTCGATCTGCTCTGCGGTGGTTCCGTCCTTGAACTGCATCAACATGATGTGTCGGAATGTGCTCATGGGCGCAGTCAACCAGATCGCATCGCTGCGACGGGCGGGGGACCCATGGATATCATCGTGAGCATGGACCCCAGAGCACCTACGTCATACGATGCGGGCGCCATGGGAGCGGTCCACGTGCGAGCCTGGCAGGCGGCCTATCGCGGAGGCCTCATGCCCGACGAATACCTCGACTCGCTGTCAGCCGACGAGAGGGCAGAGATGTGGCGATCCGCTTTGGAGCAACCGCTCGGCCCACGTCGGGCACGGTTTGTGCTCGAAGACACGTCGGGCGTGGTGATCGGGTTCATCCTCGTCGGTCCCCAGGACGGTGACGACGAAACCACCACAGGCCAACTGTTCGCGATCAACGTCGACCCCGACCACTGGGGCCACGGTGCCGGCCGGGCGCTCCATGACGTCGGCGTCGTCACCCTTTCGGAGGCGGGATTCGAGCGTGCGGTGCTCTGGGTCCATCCCGATAACACCCGGGCGAGATCGTTCTACGAATCCTTAGGCTGGCAGAGCGACGACGTCACCCGACAAGCAGAGGTATTGGGAGTCGAAGTCCCCGAAGTCCGCTACTCCATCGCACTCTGACGCCAGCCTTGCGCCGGGTTTGGCGATGCCACTCGAGTTCCTGTAAGGTGCATAACTTCGATAGACCAGTACGAGCACGGAGCCGCCCATCGCACTCTCACAGACCGCACAGACGTCGCTCCGCCGTCGCGCTTTTATCGACTCCATGCCCCTTGTCATCTCGGCGATCCCGTTTGCGCTCGTGGTCGGGTTGGCGATCACCGAGTCGGGAATCGGGATCTTCATCGGGTGGACCGGGGCACCGATCATCTTCGCGGGCGCCGCCCACCTCACCCTGGTCACACTGCTCGGCACCGGCACTGCGGTTGTTGCTGCGGTAAGCGCCGCGCTAGTGATCAATGCACGGCACATGATGTATTCGGCGGCACTGGCCCCAACGTTCCAGAGACAGCCGAGGTGGTTCCGCTGGATCGGCCCGTACGCTCTCCTCGATCAGATGTTCGCAATCGTAATCCTCCGCAAGGATGACGACCCTGATGACTTCCGCACCTATTACCTGGCGGCAGCGGCAACCTTCTTCATCTTCTGGAACACAATGGTTGCCCTCGGCCTTCTCATCGGTCCCGTGGTCCCCGAGACTTGGCAACTCGGGTTCGCCGTCCCGGTCATGTTCGTGGGGATCGTGGTCATGTCCATCGACCGCTACCCCAAGGTTGTGGCCGCGGTGGTCGGCGCCGGCGTCTCGTACCTCGCCGCCGGCCTGCCCAACCGGTCGGGCCTGCTGGTGGGGGCATTCCTGGGAATCATCGCGGGTATCCTCGTAGATCGGCGGAGTGGAAGTTGACGGCCTTCCTCGCCATCCTCGCCGTAGGGATCGGCACCTACCTGAGCCGTTCCATCTTCATCATCGCTCTCGCCGACCGCACGATCCCCGATCGAGTGGTCCGGGCCCTGGAGTTCGTCGGCCCCGCCGTGCTGTCGGCTCTCGTTGTCGCCCTGATGATCGACGACTCGGGGACCGTGGCAATAGGTGTACCCGAAGCCGCCGCCCTTGTCGCCGGTGGGCTTGCCGGTTGGAAGTGGAGGAATTTGATCTACGTTGTCGCCGCCGGGATGGCAGTTTTCTGGACGATGCGGGTGTGGTTCTGACGCCTCTTTCCGGACTCGCTTCGGACGGAACGGTGCACCGGCAGCGGTTCCTTCCCGCGGGCCACCCCTTTGTGGTCT
This sequence comes from Acidimicrobiia bacterium, assembly GCA_041742825.1. Lineage (GTDB taxonomy): Bacteria > Actinomycetota > Acidimicrobiia > Spongiisociales > ZC4RG35 > MA-ANB-1. The sequence continues at coordinate 2,176 of JBGTNX010000124.1, forward strand.
GCGACCGATCATCGGTAACTTGGCTTCGGTGCAGGAGTATCACAACCTCGTCCTGACCGGTTTCATGGGAACCGGTAAGACAACCGTCGGCCGCGAGGTAGCCCTGAAGCTCGACATGGAGTTTGTGGACAGTGACGAGCTGATCGAGTCGCGTCATGGTCCTATCGCAACCATCTTCGAGCAGCAAGGAGAGGAAGCGTTTCGCGAAATCGAGAGAGCGGTAGCGATAGAACTTGGTAAACGACAAGGCCTGGTCATATCAACTGGCGGGAGGATGGTCCTTGACCCGGTCGCCTTGACCGAACTCGTTCGCCATGGCCGCGTTTTTTGTCTTGTGGCGACGCCGAACGAGATCCATCGCCGTGTCACGAATGAGCAACTGGGTACGAATCGTCCTCTGCTCGACGTCGACGACCCGATGGCAAGAATCATCGAACTGATGGCCGAACGCGCGGACGCTTACGGCCGGTTTCCACAAGTTGTCACAGATAGGCGCCACCCTGCAGGAATCGCCGAAGAGCTGGCCAGCCGGTGGCGAGAGGCCATCGCCGATAATGGGAAGTAGACCAGAAAGGGAGGCCAGAAGACCTCCCTTTCAACTCCGCCCGCTACTCGGCTAATTGACCAGCCGAAGACTCTGTCAGTAGATCTCAACCGGAGTTTGGCGAGAAGAAACATGCTCGCGCAGCGAGCTCGTGCGCGCAACTGGAACTGCGCGCCTTGAAACTTACATTCAATGGTCATCTCCGAGGCACGCCGCGACACGGATCGGTAGCATCCCGTCCCATTGCGTTGTCGAACCGGCACGAATACTGGGAGGAATGATGACAGACACGGTTGAACGTCCGCCGGCACCACCTTCGGGCGGTCGATCGGGCGGCGGTCTCGACGACTATTTCAAGCTCACCGAGCGTGGGACGTCGGTCGGAACCGAGGTCAGAGCAGGTGTGACGACGTTCCTGGTGATGGCCTACATCATCTTCGTCAACCCGAGCATCTTGTCCGCGACCGGCCTCGATCCCGCCGCTCTGGCGGCAGGGACCGCACTCGTGGCGGGGCTGCTCTCGATACTGATGGGAGTTGCGGCTAACTACCCGATAGCAATGGCCGCCGGCCTCGGGATCAACGCCGCTGTGGCGTTCGGTCTGGTGCTCGGAGACGGGCTCACCCCGGCTGGAGCCATGGGTGTGATCGTCATCGAGGGTGTGATCGTCGCCGTGCTGGTGCTGGTCGGCCTCCGCGAGGCGATCATGAATGCTGTGCCGCTGAGCCTGAAGAGGGCAATCGGAGTTGGCATTGGCTTGTTCATCCTTTTCATCGGCTTCGTCAACGGTGGTTTGATCGGCATCCCCGAAGGTGGGGCCGTTCCGGTCGAGTTCATCTTCCCGAACAGCGAAGGCGCCTGGTTGACCCTCATCGGACTCTTGATAACTGTCCTGCTCTACGCGAGGAAGGTCCCGGGTGCTCTGGTCATCAGCATCATCGCCACGACAGTCATCGGATTGATAATGGGCGTGGCGTTGTGGCCCGACTCGTTGACCGCGAGCCCGAGCTTTGAGACGCTTGGCGAGTTCGACCTGGGCAACGTCTTTTCGCAACTCGGGATAGTTGCCGCATCTCTGACAATCTTCAGCTTCATGCTGACTGACTTCTTCGACACCATGGGCACCGCGACTGCAATCGTCGAACAGGCCGATTTGGTCGAGGAGGACGGTTCGATCCCCAACATAGGAAAGCTGCTGTTTGTCGACTCGCTCGGCGCGGCTGCGGGCGGTGCTGCTGGAGTCAGCTCTAACACCAGCTACATCGAGAGCTCCGCTGGTGTCGCCGAAGGGGGGAGGACCGGCCTCACCTCGGTGGTGGTTGGAATCCTCTTCCTCCTGGCCATCTTCCTCTCGCCTCTTGCCGGTGTCGTGCCGCCCCAGGCAACGGCTCCGGTTCTGATCCTGGTCGGCTTCCTGATGACAGGGTTGATCAAGGGCATCGAATTCGGTGACTTCGAGGAGGGGTTCCCCGCCCTTCTCGCCATCATCCTGATGCCGCTCACCTTCAGCATCACCGTCGGGATTGGCGCCGGTTTCGTGATGCACACGCTGATCAAGGTGGTCAAGGGCAAGGCCGCGGAGGTCCACGTGCTGATGTGGGTCGTGACCATCGCATTCCTCGTCTACTTCGGTCAGGCTGTGATCGGCTCTGCCATCTCGGCCTAACCGCAGATCGAGTTGAAAAGGGGGAGGCCATAGCGGCCTCTCCCTTTTCATTGGCGAGCTAGTGGGCTACCGAACCCGGTCTCGCTATCCATGTCTGGTGAAGGCGGACGACAAGCGGGCCCGCGATTGCCATGAGCAGGACGTACACCGCCGCCAGTGCCGTGAGCTGCTCGCCACCGACGAGCCCGGCACCCAGTCCGGCAATGATGATGGAGAACTCGCCGCGGGGCATGAGGACGAGCCCCGCCCTGACCCGTCCCCGTTCGCTGCTTCCGGCCCGCATCGCTGCCCAGTTACCTGTGGCGAATTTTGTGAATGCGGTGACCACCCCGAGGGCGATCGCCACCAGGAGGACTCCGGAGATCTCCCCGGGATCGGTCGACAAGCCGAAGAACAGAAAGAACACCGCAGCGAACAGGTCTCGCAACGGGGTGAGCAGGGCGCGGGCCCGGTCTGCCGCATGGCCCGAGACGCTGATACCGACGAGGAAGGCACCGACTGCCGCCGAGACGCCGATGCCTTCAGCGAGCCCCGACACCACGAGGGTGAGGCCGAACACGGTGAGCAGGCTCACTTCGTCCGAAGTGTGGAAGATGAATGCCCCGACCTTGTCACCCTGACGGTAGGCAAAGGCGATGGTCCCGATCATCACGGTGAGTGCCACCGAGATGGCGAGAACGGCGCCCATGAAGGTGCCTCCAAGGGCGAGTACACCGAGGATGGGGAGGAGGATTGCCATCACAAGGTCTTCGAACACGAGCAGGGAGAGGACGGTTGGAGTCTCCCTGTTCCCGGTCCAGCCCATGTCATGGAGCAGCTTGGCGACGACTCCGCTCGAAGAAATGTAGGTGACCCCACCGAGGAAGAGCGAGGGGACGAGGCGCCAACCCAGCAGAAGGCCGGCGACGAGGCCGGGTAGGAAGTTGAAGACGAGGTCGACGACTCCGGCTGGGGCCACGCTGCGCATTCCTGTGACCAACTCGTCGGCCGAGTATTCGAGACCGAGCATGAGGAGCAGAAAGAGGACACCGATCTCGGCACCAACCTCGATGAACTCCTCCGATGTGACGATGGGGAGAAGCCCGCCTTCACCGAGAGCGAGTCCGGCGATGAGGAATAGCGGTATGGGAGAGATGGACCACCGGCTAGCCAGCCTGGCAACGAGCCCGAGGCCGAGGACGACAGCCCCCAGCTCAACGAGGAGCCGCGCTACCTCATTCATTGTTATCCCACGCTCAGGATCTCTTCGACCTGTTCGATTCCTTCCGTCGTACCTACCACGACAAGGATGTCACCCGGGAGCATCTCAAAACCGGGCTCTGGGGCCGGATGGCCCGTCTCAGCTCTGATTATCGCAACAACCGAAACTCCAGTACGGCTTCGGATCCGGGCGTCTCCTATGGTCCGGTTGGCATACGGGGAATCCACCTCGACGGCCAGCCATCCGATTGCCAGACCTTCGACATGCTGTTTTAGGTGCGACAGGTTTTCGACGACCTCTGACCCACCCAGGGCATCGGATAGAGCGTGGCTGTCGTCGTCGCTGAGGGTGACATTGAGCACTGCCACCTCGGGATCGGTAGCCTCGCAGACGAAGAGCTCGCGTTTGCCCGTCCGGTGGTGGACGACTCCGACCACCATGCCGTCGTCGGTGGAGAACTCGTGTTTCACCCCGACTCCGGGCAACGAGGTCTTGGTTATTTTCGTCATGGAATCCTGCGGCTCCTCTCAAATGTCGGCCCATCCTATTGCCGGCCGCCCGATGTGGGATCGTTCAGGGCGGTCAGCTCCCCGACACTCGAACCCGGGAATGGTGGCGGTCCAAGCGGCCCGGGTGGGGCGGGCAGCGGGGGCATACAATGGGCCGCCACCAAACAACTCGGAGACGACCCATGAAGATGCCCGAAAAGCTGGAGAAGGCTTTCAACGACCAGGTGACCATGGAACTGGCGTCGGCGAACGCCTATCTGCAGATGTCCTCTTACCTCTCGCAGGAGAACTTCGAGGAGCGGCCCCACGCCGATCTGTTCCTCGAGTTCATCCTCGACCGCAGGGGAGTGGTGACCATAAGCGAGGTCGCCGCCCCAAAGGCAGACTTCACCAGCGCTCTCAATGCTTTCGAGACCGCCCTGGCCCAGGAGGAGGCGGTGACAGCCGCCATCCACGACCTCTATCGGATGGCCTCCGAGCTGGGCGACCTCTCCAGCTTCCCGTTCCTCCAGGACTTCATCTCGGAGCAGAACGAGGAGGAAGCGATGGGGGACCATCGTCGAGCGTCTCCGGCTTGCGGACGGCGAGTCAGGGCCTCTGTTCATGCTCGACAGCGAGTTGGGCGCCCGAGGAGAGTAACGACGGAGGCCAAGGGTTCCGGACTGCGGATGGTCGATGCAGGTTATCCCCCGGAGCTGCTCTTCGAGCGCTTGCGCTCCCTTCGGTTCACACCGGGGGAGTATGCGGTCTTCGGGAGCGGCCCGATGGCCGCCCGTGGCCTTCTCGATGAGGTGAACGACAAAGGGATCGTCCGCGGCGACACGTGGCAGAGGGTGAAGGACCTGGGGACGATCGTGTCGAAGGAGGGCGACGCGATTGTCGACCTTGGCAACGGACTGACTTTTGGCCGATCGTGGGCTTACGGAGACGTTGACATCGACAAGCTGATCGACGAAGCCGAAGTTATCGGAGGGCTGGCCTTCGTCCGGCTGAGCGCAGTGACCGATTTCAAGCGGATTGCGGGTCGGCCCAAGGATCGCGAGCATCCGAGGATCCTCGAAGCCGCTGGACTGGCATGACCAAGAGACATGTCCTAACTCTCAACTCTGCTCTGTTTCATGCCGACAATTAGCCCATGTGTGAACCAGGTTCCTCATGACTGAATCTTCGCGTCTTCTCAAAAAAGCAAATCCCCTCGGCATGGATGCTTCGATGCATCCCCTCCTGCGGGGGCTGCTGTCGGAGCTGACTTTCACCACGGAAGGCATTCCGGATCTCGACTCGTGGCGGATGTTCCTCACGGCGATCGATCGGAGCTACCGCGAGATCGACGACTCGGGCGACGAACGAAATCAGCTTGCCATCGGATGGTCGGCTTTCGAGAACCTTTTCCAGATGTCGCCGATACCGCTGATGCAACAGGACTACACCGAGCTCGAAGCATGGATGGAGGGACTGCGCAAAGAGGGTGTCACAGATATCAGGCAATACCTCGGCGAGGACATCGAGGCGATTCGGGCGGTCGTGCCCAAGATCCACATGGTGGCTGCGAACCCGGCTGCGATCGAAGCGGTGGGCATCCCTGCAGAAGTGCTGGTGGGACCGATCGACCGGAGAATCGTCAATGCAGGCTCCGAACCGGGGTGGCTCTCCCAGTTCGAGGCCGTTTGGAACCGGACACCGGTTTCACGGGTTGCGTTCAAAGCTGCCACCGCCTCGGGGGAGCATTACGACGCTGAGACGATCCTGTCAGCACCGCTGGTTGAGGGTGTCCCAGACTTCTCCCGTGCCGTCCTCACCCTCATCGACGTCACGGACCGTCGCAACGAGGAGCGGCGGATGCTGGAGCTGATGGAGGCCAAGAACTCCTTTCTGGCGTCGGTCAGCCACGAGATCAGGACTCCGCTGACGGCGATCGTTGGGTTTGCCCAGCTGCTTGGTGACGAGGAAGCAGGGCTCCAACAGGAGGACCAGAGTCTGATGGTGTCGTCGATCGCCCAGCAGGCTGAGGAGGTTGCCAACCTGGTCGAAGACCTGCTCGTCGTCGCCCGCAACGAACTCACCCAAATCGAGATCGCCAACGTGGCCGTGAACGTTCTCGACCAGCTGGAGCAGACCCTCGACGCAGGGGGTTCTTTCACCACCGAAGTGGCATTTGCGAGCCATGGAGATATCCCTGAGGTTCGTGGAGACCCGGCCCGGATTCGCCAGATCATGAGAAATCTGCTGACCAACGCCGAGCGGTACGGCGGGCCAGAGGTGAAGGTCCTGATCGGAGCCGACGAGGAGACCGTCACGGTTTCGGTGACGGACAACGGCCCCGGCATACCGGCGGAGGAGTGGGAGCGAATCTTTGAGCCCTACCAGCGCGCTCATGAGTCGGTTAACAGGCCTGAGTCTGTTGGCATCGGGCTCGCAATCTCCCGTCAGCTGGCCGAGAGGATGGGCGGGGCCCTCGACTACCGGTACGAAAACGGCCTGAGCCTGTTCAGCCTGACCCTCCGCGCCGTCACCTCCTGAACTTTCCTCAGCGCGGGCCTGTTCGCTTTTGGTAGGTTCCATCCCAAGCGATCCGACGGAGGTCCCGGATGCCTAACCGACGAGGCACACTTTCGTTAGCGTCACGCGCGGGCGTTTACGGCGACATTCGGTTCACGTCCGACCAGATCGCCCAACTCCAGGCGATCTTCCCTCAGGGCGTATGCAACTACTCGAGAGGCGACGCTCTCAACCCGTAGCCGAGGAGGAGGAAGCAGTGGGCTCGGGCGGACGACCGGGCCCTACTGCTTACGGAGATCGAACCAACGTCAGGTCGGAGAGTTGCGCTCGTCCGGCCGGAACGGGTCGTTTGGGTCTGAAGCGGGTGGCTCATCCGGTCCGTCGAGGTGGCGATTAGGTAGTTCGGCGACTTCTTCTTCTTCGTCGGCTGCCGCTTTGGCTCGGCCTTCACGCTCGGCACGTAGCCGCTGGAGTTCGGCTCGTTCTTCCAATCTGGTGCGCCGCTGTCGCCTCCAGACCAGTCCGATCAACTCGTCGAGGACCACGGCGACCAGGGCCGTTCCCAGGATCACGCCGAACAATGGTAGGTCGAACTCCCAACCGAGTATCTCGATGGTCACCTCGCTGGTGTTCTGGACAGCCAGAATGAGGAGGGTGAGCGCGCCCAGGAAGATGATGGCCAGACTCACGTAGAATCCGGTGCCCCGATACTCGACTTTCACGTCGTTGTCATGCTCCGGCTGCATATCTCCGCTTTCAGTTGCTTTCCAGGGACCTACCCAGCCAGTGTAGGTCGAAACGACCACCGGCTATCTCGCGGTAGAGACATGGGCGTGCCGAAATCGTCCGGGAGGGATACGCTTCGACCCCGCCGTAAATCGGAGAGCAATTGGAGAGTAAGGTTGCGGATTACGAGACAGATCCTCGCGCGACGAAACCGCCCAGCAGAAGCGGGCGGTTTCGTTGCTGTTTTGGTTTCTTAGAAGATGAAAATAACGAGGGCGATGATGAGCAAAATGCCCACAATCGTCCAAATGAGTCCTTGACGTGGCATGGCCTCTCCTTTCGGTGGTTGATAGACAGCCACCCTTTACCCTCCGATCTCTTGTCCCAAACTGCCCTGACAAGGGATTTCTCCCGGCTGTAAGCAGCGTGACTTTTCCCCTGAGGGAGTGACCCGCCGAATATCGAATACGGTTACCGAGTGAGTGCAGTCTCAGCCCGACCGGTTGCCAGGTAGTACACCGCGATCCCGTGGAGCAGGGCGAGACCCATGACCGGTGCACCGATCTGTTTGAGGATCGCAATATCGGCAAACAACCCGACGAGGAACAACGTAAGTCCGCCATTCACGAACCACAACGAGATCCGGTTGTCGCCCAGGCCCCAAGTGGAGGCGACGACAGCGAAGAGCGCGTTGGTCATGACGCCGATGAACATGGCGTGATCGAAAGCAAGGAGGACCCCGACCGGTCCGGTTCCGGCCTCGGGGTCGAGCTCGCCGGAGATTATGAGCCGTACCACGTTGACCAACAGCACGATGCCGATGGCGAGGAACAGGATCGACATGCGGGCGAAATCCTCGCCGCTGCCGCCGGTCCAGGCGGATGGCTTGATCTTGGGCCACATCCTCACCAGATAGATAACAATCGCCACCACCTCGAGCAACGTCGCCACCTGGATCAGGGCTTCGACGTCGAGGATGAATGAGAGGTTGACCACGATGCCTGCGATGAACAGGGCCCAGGCAACTATCCGGCCGCTCCTCCCGTCGGGGCCTTTGAGTAACCAGTCAGTGACCGCGACTCCGGCAAGGATCAGGTATCCGATGAGCATGGCGGGCGGGTGGGCTCCGGCGAGGGAACGGGCGGTCTCGGTGCTCAGACCCGGCAAAGAGCCACGTGCGATCAACAGGCCGAGAAGGACCCCGAGCACTGCGCCGATGGTGAGCGACACCATCGTCAGCAACATGGCCAGCTGGGGTGTGGTCCGGTCCGATCTGGCATACCGTTGAGCAACCCAGACCAAGGCCCACACGATGGCGATCAACACAATGGTCCCCGTTATCGGGCGGAAGATGCCGGTGCCTGTAGCGAATGCGATGACATAGAGCACCGTGGCTGCGGCCGCCCCAATCGCCAGGGTTCTTGCCTGGCGGACCTCATCCTCGGTCGATTCCCCTCCGAACATGAGCATCGCCGCCCCGAGCACGGCGAGGGTGATCCATCCCAGAGTCCCGGCGTGGACGTGAGTGAGCAGCATGTTGTGAGAGGGCTGCCAGATGTCCATGCCGTTGAGGATCCCGATCACGATCGTCACCACGAAGATGAGAAGGGCGGTCCGGAACAGAATCCGCGCGCTGGCAATCAGGGGGTACATCGTTCTCCTTGTGAGCTTGGCATTCGTGCAAGCGAGAGATTATCGGAGCCTCAACGTGCGCGGCTTCCAAGAACCGGCATATTCTTTGTGAGTTACTTGCCGTTCCTGCGGTCGAGGTATGCCATGACCGGAGTCGCCGTGACCCCGTGGACAACAATCGAGATTGTCACGACCAGGGCGGTGATAGCCCACACCTGTTCCACCTGGATGAACTCGACCTGGTTCGAGGCATATGCGAGGTAATAGAACGAGCCGACTCCTCTGATCCCGAAGAAGGCAACGGCTCCACGTTCCGGGCGGGACATCTTCGACCGGGCCAATCCCACCATCCCGGCGGCGGGCCGGACGATGAGCACGATCGCAACCGCGACGAGGACGCCCTGCCAGTCGAGGTACAAGAGAATTCCGCTGGCGAGGGCCCCGCCGAACAGAATCAGTACGACGGCACTGAGCAGGCGCTCGAGTTGATCGGAAAACTCGTGCATCACTTCGTGGTAGGAGTGTTTCCGCTCCTGGTTCCGGATCACGACAGCGGCGACGAAAACGGCGAGGAACCCGTACCCCCCGATGATCTCGGTCCCTGCATATGCGATGAGGGTTGCCGCGAGGACGATCATCCCGTCCCGGAGCCCGGGGAGTGGTGATTTCCGGGCGAAGATAGCCCAGGCAAGTCCTCTCCCGACAAGGATCCCTCCGAGGGCACCGACCACCACCTTGTATGCCAGTTCGACGAAAAGGAAGTCTTGGAGCCACCCTGCAGGGGCGAGCCCTTCGAGCGCTATCAAGATGGCGAGGTTGGTGAACGGGAAGGCGAGCCCGTCGTTCAATCCGGCCTCGGAGGTTAGGGCGAATCTGACCTCGTCATCGTCATCACTGTCCGGTCCGGCAACCTGGACATCGCTGGCAAGGACCGGATCGGTGGGGGCAAGCACCGCGCCAAGCAGGATCGCCGCCGCAGGGGTAAGGCCGAGCACCCACCATCCGAGTCCGGCGATTGCAGCAATGGTCAGCGGCATGGTGATCGCCAGCAACTTCACCGTCGAACTCCACGACTTCCAGCCCGGGACACGGTTGATTGCCAGGCCAGCACCCATCAGCGCGGTGATCACACCGATCTCGGTGAGTATCTCCACCACTTCGGCGTGTTCGATCGGGTCGGCGGCCGGAAGGCCGAAAGGGAGGGAGAAGAGAATCGCCCCACCGGCCACGAAGATGATCGGATATGAAAGTGGCTGGCGACTCAGGACATGGGGGAGCCCAACCACGCCGAAGGCGGCAAGTCCGAGGACGAGAAGCACCAACTCGTGGACTTCGATGAACTCGCTCATCTAAAGCGTCCTGAAACGGACGGTGCGGGGGTGGACATCGGTTCATTCAACCAGGGACCGGGGGGAAGCTCGGGGACGCTACGGGGGTGGTCGTCCGCTGGTTGTGTATCGGAGCCCGAGTCGGCTGGTCCAAAGGTAGTCCCCGCCGTCGATCGGGGTATATATCCACCCGAATTTGTGTCTTTGACAGTGGTCGTGTCTGCAGAGTGGTGCCAGTTCACTGGTTGTGGTGCGACCGGTTTGGGACCAGGGGATGGTGTGGTCTAGATCACAGCTCTTGATGGCGGGCATCCGGCACCCGGGGGTGATACAGGTCCGGTTTCTCGCTTCTACGTGACGTCCTTGATGTGCGTTTGGTCGGCGTTTGGTGGTTCCGTTGTCTACGACCATCCCGGTTTCGGGGTCGGTGATTGTGTACCGCCATTCGGCGTGGTGTTGGAGTTCGGTGACCTGGCGGGCGATGTCGGCGATTACCGGTCCGAACCCGGCTAGTTCTCCGGGGTTGTCGTCGAGTTCGGCGAGGGTGGTCAGGTCGACGCAGAGGTCGACGGTTCCTCGTCTTGTTGCGGTGGTGTGGCCGTGTCCGGAGAGGAGGTCGAGGGCGACGTCGCTGCGGAGCTGGTCGAGGGTCCGGGTTTCGTCTGCGGTTTTGAGACCGAGGGCGATCTGGTTGATCAGGTTGGACGCTTCGGCGGCACGGTCGGGGGCGGCGTTGAGGATCATCAGGTTGGCGGTTCCTGCTTCGGTGGCCTCTTTAACCACCCGACGTTCCTCGAGGGACTGTTCGTAGCGGGATTTCGACTCTTCGGGGTCGACGGTGAAGCAGAGCTCGCGGATCATCGCCCCGAGTTGTCCGGTGGTCAGCTGCGGGGCGGTGTCGATGATCCGGTCGACCACCTGGCGAGCGTCTTGGTCGGAGAGATGTGAGGTCCCATAAGCAATGGTTCGGGCCCGACGGACGTCGATGTCGCCTCGGACCAGTGCTTCCCCGACAGCCGATAGGCGGTCTCTGAAATCTTGGGCCAATCCGAGTTCGGTTTCGGCGGCACGGCGGGTCATTCGCAGGGCGGCCCGGATCTCGAAAGCGGCAGCCTCCTCAGCGCATTCGAGGTCGTCACCGAGTTCGATCATGTAGTCGGCGACCGCAGTCATGTCGGCGTACACCCTGGCCTGATAGTGCGATGCCTGCCGTTGATGGGCCTGGAGGACCGCAACCCGTGCCGGACCGGACACCGAGGAAACGTCGATGGTGGAGAGGATCGCACCCAGGGCCGGCCCAGGCTGCAGAGCCCTCAACTCTGCTGGGATTCCGGGCCGGCCGGTCTCGACCGGAAGGTCCAACAACCCCCATTCCGCTCCGGAGAGGTCGAGCCGGTCGTTGCTCACCGGCGGCATTCCGAAAATCTCAGAATCGAACATATGTTCTGAAGATACAAGACGGCTAGGACAGTTTCAATACCCTTGTCCGCGAAAATCGGAAGTAATGGAGGGCGTTCGACCCACTCAGTCCAACTCGGATTCCACCTGTTTCAAGGCATCGGTCAGGACCTGGTGGTGGTCGAAGGCGAGACGGCCGGGATCGGCGAGGGCCTCGTCGACTGGAACCACGAAGGCGTGAGCGGCGTCGTCGCCACCGCTGGATTTGTCGAGGTCATCTACGAACGTCCAGAAGACGACCGACACCACCCGCATCCGTGGATCACGATCGGGAGCACCGTATGCGCCGAGTTGTCGGAGGTCGGCGAGCTGGATACCTGTCTCCTCGGCGAGCTCACGCACCGCGGCGTCGCCCACGTCCTCGTCGATGTCGACGAACCCTCCGGGCAGTGCCCACCTTCCCCGATACGGCTCGCTACCCCGCTCGATCATCAGAATGCAGAGGCGGCCGTCACGGCGGGTGAAGACTGCGGTGTCGGCGGTAACGGCGAACGGGGGATAGGCGCCAGGGTCGTAGTCAGGATTCGCTGTCATTCGGCCACCTTAGGAATCCACCGGCGTCCTACTGTTGGGAGGAGATGAGACCTGGCACTTCTGTATCTAGGCGATCGGCGTGAGAGCGGTTACTTACGATCGTTATGGCGGGACGGAGAACCTCAGGCTCACCGAGGTCGAGAAGCCGGCCCTCAAGGACGATGGGCTGCTCATCCGGGTTCACGCGACATCGCTGAACCGCTCCGATTGGGAGAACCTCGTCGGGAGCCCCGCATATGTCCGCTTCGGTGGCTTGTTCAAACCGTCGACCTCCATCCTCGGATCCGACATTGCCGGCACTGTCGAAGAAGTCGGCAAAGATGCCACCCGTTTTCAACCTGGGGATGAAGTGTTCGGTGACATCCTCTACGCAGGCAGTGGCGGGTTGGGTGAGTATGTATCGGTCCCCGAAAAAGTACCGATGGTGCTGAAGCCTGCTGACCTGTCGTTCGAGGAGGCGGCGGCACTGCCCCAAGCGGGTCTGCTGGCCGTTCAGGGGATGGCCTCGAAGGGTGGTGTCCAACCGGGGCAGAAGGTCCTGGTAAACGGGGCCGGAGGAGGAGGCGGGACCTTTACCTTGCAAGTGGCCAAGACGCTCGGTGCGGAGGTGACCGGGGTGGACAGCGCGCTCAAGCTGGAGTTCTTGCGGTCGGTGGGTGCGGACAAGGTGATCGACTACGCCGCCGATGACTACACGAGGGGAACCGAGAAATACGACCGCATTCTCGACTTCGTCGGCAGCCGCTCGATCTTCGCCAACAGGCGTGCGCTGGCGGATGGTGGCGTTTACCAAGTTGCGGGCGGTACGGCGCGTCGGTTGCTGATGGCACTTCTGGTCGGAGGTCTGATCTCGAAAATGGGGAGCAAGCACCTCGGCGTTCTCATTGCCCGGCCTAACTCTGCCGATCTGGAAGTTCTGGCAGGAGTCGTGGTCGCTGGGAGGATCAAACCGATTATCGATAGCGTGTACGGCCTCGACGAAGCACCCGAAGCGATAGGACGTCTCGGCGAGGAGCGCTCGTTGGGGAAGATCGTGATTCGCCTACAGCCGTGATGGATCGATGACACGGGACCGTGCGATTCTCGGAGCGGGTGGCTGATGTCGACCCCGGCCGTGCGAGCGCTCGAGGAGGCGGGTGTCGAGCACGTGCTTCACAACTACGAGGTGGATGAGGCAGTGGGTGATGGCTATGGAGAGGCGGTGGCAGCTGCGATCGGCGCCGAAGCGACGCAAGTGTTCAAGACGTTGATGGCAGTTGTTGACGGCGAACATGTGGTGGCGATAATCCCGGTGACGGAGCGGCTTTCGATGAAAAAGCTCGCCTCGGCCGCCGGAGGAAGGAAGGCCGACATGGCTGCGACCGCCGATGCCGAGCGGCTCACCGGCTACGTCTCCGGCGGGATCAGCCCGCTCGGCCAACGACGCTCTCACCGCACCTTCCTCGACGAGGTAGCCGGATTGTCTGACCGGATCTAC
>JBGTNX010000125.1:0-40150 GCA_041742825.1 Acidimicrobiia bacterium
AACCCGCCAGCGCCGATGGTACTTGGGGAGTAGTCCCCTGGGAGAGTAGGTCACCGCCGGACATTAAATGTCGAAGGGCTGCCGACTAACGTTGGCGGCCCTTCTTTGTATCTAAGGAGTCGATGTGCCCCATCGATCGGATCAGAACCAATCAGGCGACAACCGCCGCGGACGACCCAGCACCGGGAGGTCCGGGGGCCCGCCACAGCGCCACCAGCAGCGCTCGATGACGTCGGTCTCCTCAGGCCAGCTACCCAAATGGGTCACCGACGAGATCCAGCGCTCCACACCGAAGGATCGCCGGGATCCGGCGATCAAGGAGCTCTCCCAGGGGGTCGACGAGTACGCAGACGAGCGTTACCCGGCCGCCCTGCCCCACCTGCGCAAGGCAAAGTCGCTGTCACCTAAATCGTCAGTTATCCGTGAACTGCTCGGGCTTGCCTCCTACCGGTCCGGGAAATGGGACGATGCGCTCGCGGAGCTCCGTACCTTCCGGAGGATGACCGGAGACCTGATTCACATGCCCATCGAGCTCGATTGCCTCCGTGCCCTGGGAAGGAAATCCGACGTGACCAGGGAGTGGGAGAAACTCCGCGGCTATGACATCTCGGCGACTATCGACCATGAAGCCCGGGTCGTATATGCCTCATTCCTCCTCGACGAAGGTCGGCCTCGCGACGCCTGGTCGGTGATCAAACCGGGCCGTCTCGTCGCCGAGCCCTCACCGGGGGAACTGAGGCGATGGTTCGTGGCAGCACGTGTCGCCCTTGCCGCTGACGACAAAGAGGCGGCGGGCAAGATCGTGGACGCACTCGAGAAACACGACCTCGAATTCGAAGGCGTAGAACACCTCCGGGCCGCACTCGACTAGAAATCTGTCACCCGGTCCGGCAACAATCGGGTCAAGCACTCTCCCCGAACCTGTAGAGGGGGAGAACCTCATGGAAATGGACCTGAATCTGATCGTCTTGTGCGGACGCATCGCAACCGAGCCCGAGATCAGGATCTTCGAATCGGGGACCCGCTTGATCCGCTATCTGGTCACAGTGCGGTCAGAAGCACCCCGGAGGCGTGTCGATGTCGTGCCGGTGACACTGTGGGACCCGAGTGACGAAGAAGTCGATGAACCAGGGGAGCGGGGGCGCCGAATCTGGATCTGCGGATCCGTACAGCGGAGGTTCTGGGAGAGCCCCGACGGCCGTCGCAGCCGGCTCGAAGTCATCGCCGAACAGATCAACCTTAAGGAAGTCGAGGAGTTGGAGCCGGTATCGGCCTAGTGCGACAGGCCACCCGGTAATCGGACGACATGGCGGTCTCCTGCCTTCTAGGTTTGGCGCATGAACGAGTCAGCCGACATCTCGCGGCGGGAAGCAGAGCGCATCTACGGCGAAGCCTGGGCGGACGACTACGACGTCCTCTTCGATGAGGTCGATGAGAGGATGATCGACCGGCTGGTCGATCTCTCCGGCAGCTCGAGGCGTGCTCTGGAATTGGCCGTTGGAACCGGGCGGGTCGCCATCCCGCTCAGCGAACGCGCCATCGAGGTCAGCGGCATCGACGTCTCTGAGGCGATGCTGGCCAAGCTGGCGGACAAGCCCGGCGGCGAGAAGGTGCACACAACGCTGGGCGACATGGTGGATGTGGCCGTCGACGGCACGTTCCCCCTTGTCTATGTGGTGTTCAACAGCTTTTTTGTCATCTCGAGCCAGGAGCGTCAGGTCCGCTGCTTTCAGAATGTGTCCGACCATCTCGAACCTGGCGGGCGGTTTCTCGTCGAGTGCTTCGTCCCTGACGTGAAGCGATTCGACTCCCAGAACACCAGGTTCGGGGTTTCGGAGATCGGTCACGACGGTGGATACGCCTACGATGTCGCCATCCACGACTCGGTTCTTCAGGAAGTGAGGTCGCTGCACATCCGAACCGACGCCGATGGCGCCAACCGGGCGCTCCCGGTGACGGTCCGCTACGCG
Source organism: Acidimicrobiia bacterium (assembly GCA_041742825.1). GTDB lineage: Bacteria > Actinomycetota > Acidimicrobiia > Spongiisociales > ZC4RG35 > MA-ANB-1. The sequence goes on from JBGTNX010000125.1 coordinate 1,971, forward strand.
TGGCCTGCGGAGCTCGATCTGATGGCCCGGCTCGCCGGGTTGGAACTCGAGTCGAGGTGGGCGTGGTACGACCAAAGCGAGTTCAGCGAGACAGCTACCGCGAGCGTCTCGATTTACCGTAAGGTTTGACCATGGCCGAAGATCCATTTCTCGACGCTGCCATAGCGGAAGCGACTCGAGGACGTTCCAGCGGAGGGATCCCGATCGGATCGGTGCTCGTGGTCGATGGTGAGATCGTCGGCCGCGGCCACAATCAGCGCGTCCAGAGGGGCAGTGTCGTACTCCACGCCGAAATGGACTGTCTGGAGAATGCCGGACGGATGGCGGCCGAGGTCTACCAGCGAGCGACCATCTACTCGACCCTCTCACCATGCGCCATGTGCACCGGGGCGATCCTCTTGTACGGGATCCCGAGACTCGTCGTCGGCGAAAACCAAACGTTCCAAGGGCCGCAGCACCTCCTCGAATCGGCAGGAGTCGAGGTCACGTTGGTCAACGATGAGCGCTGTATCGACATGATGCTGGAGTTCATCGCCGCCGAGCCAGGTCTCTGGAACGAGGACATCGGCGAGCCTTAGAAAACCCCTGTATTCGTTGGCGATTTGTCGACTTGACACCGGGGGTACAGTGGGATCGTCCACCCCAAGCTCGTACCTGAAGGAGGTCTCCCATGCCCTGGTACTGGTCCGACGATATTGCCCGGATACTCGTCGTCAGCGGCAAAGTCGATAGCTCGATCGCGATTTCGATGATCTCTGCGCCGGTCGCATTTCGTTCGGAGGCTCCCACGATCGAGTCTGCCATCGACACGCTCCTCGACGATGACGAGATCCCTTTAGCCGCCTGAGTCTCAGTTGAAGGCCATCCTCACCCCGAAGTGGATCGCGGCGCATGTTGTGGTCGTAGTCATCGCAATCGTTTTCATCAATCTCGGCTTCTGGCAGCTCGGTCGGCTCGAGGAGCGCAAACTCGAGAATCAGATCGCTGAGAGCCGCTACACCGCGCCACCTGATGAATTGGCGCTGGTGGTGGCGGCGGTCGGGGACGATATCGAGAGTCTCCGATATCGTCGAGCCACTGTCACCGGGTCGTACCAAACCGACCACGAGGTGCTCACCCGCAACCAGGTCTACCGGGATCAGGCAGGATTCCACGTGGTGACGCCGCTGGTGACCGAAGATGGGGGAGCGGTGCTGGTCAATCGCGGTTGGGTGCCGCTGCCACTCGACAATCCGCCGATCGCCGAAGCCCCTCCGCCGTCCGGGCAAGTGACTATCACTGGCTGGATCAACACGACCCAGACCAGACCGGCGCTTGGCCCGACCGATCCCCCTGAAGGAGTACTCGACGTGATGAGCCGGATCAACATCGAGCGGATCCAGCAACAGACGCCTTACGATCTCGCGCCCGTATACCTAGCACTCGAGGGTGAAGGCGGAGACGAGCTGCCTGTCGCCATACCTCCACCCGAGTTCACCGATGAGGGCTCTCATCTCGCCTACGCCATCCAGTGGTTCGGATTCACTCTCACCGGCGTCATCGGATACTGGTTCCTGATCCGGAAGACACTGGCCCCCAAATCTAGGAAATAGCGCGCTCTTGAGTCAGCGCATTGAGATGAGCTTCGGGCGTTTTGAAGAAGGCCATCCACAGTTCGAATTCCTCGGTTGCGTGGACCCGGTGCGGCCCGCCGAGGAATTCGACATCGGCGGCGACGAGCCGCTCATATTCGGACTCGATATCGTCGACAGTGAAGTAGAGCAGGGGAGCGGACTCGAACTCTGCTGACTCGGGCTTGCCCAGATAGAGGCGAACCCCGTCGAGGTTGAAGAAGGCCATCGATTGTTCTGGCACGGCGAATAGGAACTCGAGGCGGAGAACGTCGCGGTAGAACGCGACCGCTTCTTCGAAACGGAGCACGGACACGTGAACCTGGGACAGGCCGATCACAGGCACGACGGTCCACCCTGGTTCGGATTCGCTCTGGCGTTCATGAGGATCCCACTCCTTGACGGGGCTGTGCGAGGTCAGGGATCACCTCATACCGCGGGTGATTGGCGAAGACCACAGGGTCGAGCTTGATCTTGGCGCTGCGGGTACCGGCGCCGACGATCACCCAATCTCTCTCGAGGACAGAGGGAGAGACCCAGATCGGAATTTCTTCGGAGATCCCGAACACTGTGACCCCGCCGATCTCCTGGCCGGTCAACGCCAGCGTGTCCTCAGCCGAGGCGAAGCTGACCTTGCGGGCTCCGAGCGACTTGCGCACCGTACCGTTCACATCGAGGCGGTCGGTTGCCAGCACCAGGCAAAGCGCATGAAGGCCCTCTGGCTTCTTGGATGCAACGAGAATTGCGTTAGCCGAGTTCTCGAGTGGCACCCCGTACGCCTCACAGAAGGCAGCCGTGTCAGCTAGGTCCGGGTCGCATTCCATGACCTCGTGTTCGATCTGGGTGTCTCGCAGGAAGTCTTCTGCTGCTGGGTGGAGGGGCATACAGGACCATCTTAGATGGGCCTAGACACGGACATGCATGAGCCGAATCCCGAATAGGAGTCTGTGCGCCATCCAATAATTCAGAATTTGTTTGAACCGCTTTGCGTAGTTTCGGCCCGGCCTTAGCGTTTGATCCGTGGAACGAAATCGCATCTCCCCGCTGGTGTTGTTGGTCGGAGCCGTCGGCTTTCTGGCCTGGTCCGTCGTCCTCGTTCTCACACCTGGCGGGTCGAAGCCCATCGAGTTGATCCAGCTGATTCTCAGCGTGGCCACCGGCCTCTATGCAGCTTATGCTCTCAAAGAGAACAATCCCACCCACAGCAAACGCTGCCGGTATCTGGTGCTTGCCTTCGGAATCATCGGAATCGCAATGGTGCTCGGCCTGGCAAGCGACCAACGCTCGTCGCGGACCTGGGCCCGGCTCGGCTGGGCGGCAACAGGTTTCGGATATATCGGGTCGATAGTCGTCTGGTTCAGCGAGGCCCGCACCAGGATTGCCACGATCTCCCTCGCCATCGCCGGAGCGGTGCTGATCGCGGCGGCAGCGGGATTGACCTTGAACTGTGATCCCGGTATCCAGAGGTCATGGTGTGACCCGGTGTTTGAGAAGGAGCAGGTGCTTGCCGAGCAGATCGAGGTCGACGGCGATTTGGAACAGATTGGCCGAGCCGGGGCGGCCCTCGGGGCCGCTTACATAACCCATTTCGTCACGGAGGGCGCCAGCATCGACTCGGTGACTCACCTACCGGGGGAGTGGGAGTTCGAGCCGATGCCGGTTCAAGGCATCGAAAGAGACCGCGGCATCTACACCAGCAACGACGCTGAATACGAGGACTGCCGGCTCAACGCCAAAATCGAGTCGGTCCCGGCCGGAAACAGGCACACGATCTTTGTGTCCTGCGGGATCGGGACTTGATCCGAAGCCTCTAGCTCTTGGCCACCCCGGCCTCATCGTGGTCATGATCGTGGTCATGATCGTGGTCGTGACCATCTGAGCCATGATCGGCCTCATGCTGGGCCATCTGCGCCCGGACTTCTTCCATGTCGACGTCCTTCACCTGGCCGACCAGGTCGTCGAACATCTCCGGGGGCAATGCACCCGGCTGTGAGTAGAGGACTACCTGCTCTTTGAAGACCATCAGGGTCGGGATCGACCTGATCCCAAAGGTGGCCGCCAGCTCCTGCTGGTCTTCGGTGTCGACCTTGGCGAACACGATGTCGGCGTATTTCTCCGAAGCTGCCTCGAAAGTCGGTGCAAATGCCCGACAGGGACCGCACCATTCGGCCCAGAAGTCGACGATGACTGTGTCGTTCTCCTGAACTGTTGCGTCAAATGTGTCTTTTGTCAGTGCCACGGTGGCCATACGAAAAACCTTCCTGGGTCTATTCGGGTACGCAAAGTTCAACACCGGCCGGGATCGGTTTGTTCCCCGGGCATCCGCAAGGTTTGCTACCTGGCGTCTTCAGCAAGCGTGTGGGCGACCAGTGCGTTGGCATGTCCGTGACCCATATCGTGTTCGCTCTTCAGCCAGTTCACAATTTCCATGTGCAGTTGATAGGGGCTGGTCCGGATCAACTGCTTCCATTCGTCGATCGGACGGCCGTAGGTCTTTTCGATTGACGGAAAGTAGGAGGCAGGGCCCTTGACCTTCTCAGGCCCCGGTTGGCTGGCTTCTGGCACTGTGTCCTCCTTGCTCGATGACGAAACAACAATAGTTGCTTGGCAAACTCGAGCTCAGAACGCACGACAGACTTCTCGATACCATGCTCGGGATGCCCACCACGCAGAAGATCAGGTACTCCGACTGCGACCCCCAGGGGATCGTCTTCAACGGCAACTACCCCCGGTACTGGGATGACGCCGCCACCGACTGGCTCGAAGATCTCGGCCTCGGCGGCCCCGGTTTGGGCGGCAACGGCATCGAAGTGGTCACCGCGAGGTTGGAAATCGACTTCAAGTCATCGGCAACGCTCGGTGACGTCCTCGAAACCTCGATCGAAGTCGCCAGGTTCGGGACTGCGTCGATGGATGTTGCTGTTGAAACCGTCAACCAGAGCTCAGGTGAGCTGATCGCGACAGGCAAACTGGTCTGGGTATTCGTCGACCCGGAGCACTTTCGACCGGTACCAGTGCCCGAGGTGATCCGAGACACTCTGGAGAGAGGCACCTCGCCGATTTAGCTCGTTATAGGAGGTGACGTCTATCCGGCGAGGTCTTGCCGTAACGCTTCCGGAACGATTGGAGCGTACAAAGGGCCTGAAGGTGAACGTTTTGGGTCTATCGACAACCGACGCTTCTATGTCGGTAATCCTGATCGGACGGGCGTGATGATGAGCCGGCGCCGGGCCCTTCCGTGGATTCTTCTGAGTTTTATCGTGGCGCCGACCGCGGTGGCGATAGTCCTCGGAGGTAGCCTGAATCCGGAGGCGGCTGCCACCGTGGTGTTTGTTGTCAGCACCGGCGGGGTCGGCGCGGTGATCGCCTCACGCCTACCTCGTCATACCATCGGGTGGATACTCCTCGCTGCGTCTTTTTGTTTCGCCTGCGGAGGTTTGATCGTCTCCTACATCGATGAGGTGGCCTTTGGCAGACTGTCGGGATTTCCTCTTGCCCCGTGGCTGGTGCTCTTAGGCAATTGGGTCTTCGGCTTCGGAGCCGGCATCTCGGCCACAATTCTGCTGCTGGTATTTCCCACAGGCCACCTCCCGTCACGGCGGTGGAGGCCGGTAGCGTGGGCGGCCGGACTCGGACTCTTGGGGATCTTGGCGGGTGTGACCTTCTCGCCTGAGACTTTCGAAGGTTTGCCGACGGAGAACCCATTCGCCCTTGAAGACTCCGGGATCCTCCTCGCCTTGGTGGACGGCGGGGGGCTTTTCTTGTTCATGCTTTCAGTGGTGGCGTCCGTTGGCTCCCTCGTGCTTCGTTTCCGGCGAGCGAACGGAAATGAGCGGCAGCAGATCAAATGGGTCGCCGTCAGCGTGGTAATCGTGGCCATCGGAATGTTGGGCACGCTGATGTGGGAGTTGCTCAGCGTGGGGACTGAGGTCTCCGACGAGGTTTCGAACCTGATCACGACCATGAGTTTGAGCCTGGTTCCAGTCGCCATCGGCATTGGCATCCTCCGCTACCGGCTCTTCGATCTCGACCGGATCATCAGCCGGACCGTTTCCTATGCGTTCGTCACGGCGTTGCTGGTATCTGTTTACGCTTCTGGAGTATTCTTGTTGCGGGCACTGCTGCCCACGAGCGGCGATTTGGCGGTGGCCGCCTCCACGCTGGTCGTAGCGAGTCTGTTCCACCCGGTTCGTCGCCGGATTCAGGCTTCCGTTGATCGAAGGTTCAATCGCTCCCACTACGACGCGTCGATACTCATCGAGGACTTCAGAGGTCGCCTCCGTTCGAAGGCTGACGTGACCGCGCTCGGTTCGGATCTGACCGCCGTTGTCGTGGGGGCTGTACAGCCCTTGACCATTTCACTTTGGATCCGCGAACGCTGACACATGGGTATCACACTTGCTAGCGAGGAAACGAGGACCGTCGGCATAGGTGCACTGATTATGGCGATCGGGGCCGGGATGACCAGCAACCTGCTGTTCTTGGCGGCCTTCCAATTTCGCGTGGACTGGTTCTTGGAGCCCTCCGGGCTGATCGGTGGCGGCGCCACGTCGGCCGAGTTCCTGCGCTGGGCGTCGGCTCTGGATCTCGTTGGCTACTATTTGGCAACGGGAGCCTTGGCGTACGTTCTCTGGCGCCGGCTGAGAGTCCGCCGTCCGCTCATTGCAGATCTGACGACGATTGCCGCCATTAGCTACACGCTGGCCGGTGGCGTCGGAGCCGCCGTGCTGGCAACGACCGGACCAGCCCTGATGCACGAATTCGCAGCAGCAGGGCCAATGCACAAGACCCTAATTGCGTCTCAATTTGCTGTCCTTATCGAAGTAGTGTGGCGTGGAATCTGGCAGTTCCTGGACGCCATCCTCCTCGCTATCTGGTGGCTGGGGCTCGGGCTTCTACTTTCGCGTGACACGGTGGGACTGTCCAGGTTGTCGTTTGTGCTGTCTTTCTGCTCTGGGGTCGGCGCGATGCTGAACCTTTTGAACTTCGATCTTGCCCGTGATCTGCTTCTTGGTGTCGTCTTCACCCTTTGGACAACCTGGTGGATCTGGCTGCTTGTCATTTTTATCCGCTCGCGGGGCGAACCACCGGACGCCCGATATGGACACCTGACAGGGCATTAGCGAGTTCGCCCATAATCCACGTTATGTCAAGTAGACACACAAAAGCTGAGTGGGTCCAACTAGCTGTTTAATCCCTGTCCCTTCTCTCTACTCTCCTACCTATGAGTCCCGACTCGCCGCCGGAAACGGAATGAGACGTTTCCTCTGGGCTGTGCTGATCGGACTCATGTGCCTGTCTTGCACTAGCCAAGGCGACTGCGCGATGTGGCCAGATCGTCCGAATTGCAGACCTGTGGGTACCACCACTCTGACCGAAGGCGACAGCGCTGGTGACGGTTGTATCGAGACTCGGTACCATGACGAGGTCGGCGAAGCTGGAATGTTTGAGATTGGCTGTTCGTAAGGGCAAGGGGAAGGACGAACAAAAAGCACAGGCTCACCGTCATATGGGCGAGCCTCCTTCGGTGTCCATAAGGGCTGTCACCGCTCTCCCTGCTCGCTCGCATAGACATGAGGGTATGCCGCAGACATAAAGGTCCTTATGGGACCTATCGCGTTTGACTTCTGGCTCGGCGAGTGGGATTGCCTTACCTCCGCTGGCGACGCCGTCAACACCATCACCCGGGAATACGACGGCAACGTAATTGTGGAACGTTTCCATCTCTACGCGCCCCAGGAGTGGTCCGGAATGAGCCTCTCCGTATACAACGAGCACGATGGATGGCGCCAGACCTGGGTAGACCAGGACTGCAACTACTGGGCTTTCCACGGCATCCTCGTCGACGGTCACCCGTGTTTCGCCACGGACGGCAAGGTCGATGTCGACCAGAATTACAAGCGAATGGTGTTCTTCGATATCGCTTCAGACTCGCTCAAATGGAGATGGGAAGTCTCCCCGGACGAAGAAACCTGGACCCAGCGGATGACCGCGGCGTACACCCGGAAAGCCTCAAAGGCTGCAACGATCTAGACCTTCTCGCCCGGTCCGGGACCCAAAGAGGGTTATGAACCGACGTGCACCAAATTTGTCGTCAATACGTACCTCATAACAACACTTCAGGGATAACGTCTGCGCGATACGGGAGGTTGAGAGAATGTTCGAGATGGAACGGTCAGACATGCCGGTGCCGGCAGATGTCGCAGCTCTATTCCGAGAGGTTTGGCGGCATATTGGCGGGCCAGGATCGGCATGGACCGGCAAAGAACGGGTTGAAATTGCCAGAGCCGCGCGAGCTGAGCCGGGTCACGGCGACGTCGGGTCAGGTCTTCCCGGTCCGGTGCTCGACCTGATCGAGGTCCTGGTTCGAAAACCGTCGGCAATCAGCAAGTCAACCGTCGACGAAAGTGTCTCCGTTATCGGATTGACCGGATATCTGGAGACGGTTTCAGTAGTTTCAATGCTCACCGGGATCGATACATTTACTTCGTTCGTCGGGCTTGGAGTCGAACCGCTGCCTGAACCCGTCGCTGGTGAACCGGTCCCTACGAGGCGGGTGCGAAACCTAAAAATGCGTAAGGCTTGGGTCCCGACCACAGGCCTTCCCCTCCCCCGCCTTGCCCTGGGAGCGCACCCGCACGAGCAGGCGATGACCAACCGGCTCCTCGATCGCCTCTATATGGACCCTTCACAATCCCGGGAGGTCGAGACGATTCGAGGTCTGAGCCCACTTCAGATGGAATTGGTCGTGACCGCGGTTTCACATGGCAACAAGTGCTTCTACTGCACTCTCGGCCATCTCGTCATCCTGCAGGTGACAGCCAGAAAACTGGGAGAAACCATCGACCCGGTCGCCATCGTCGACCCCAGCACCGATCCCGGAATCGAGGGCGGCAGGGAGTTGATCGAACTGTCCCGATCGGCCACAAGCCTCAATCCCGAAACCGGGACCGCAAAAGCCGTGGCCGCCGTCCTGGGGCCAAAAGCGGCGATGACGGCTGTGGAGGTGGCCGCCGGCTTCATGATGACCAACCGAATCGTCGAGGCCACAGGACAACCCGCGCTGATCATGCAACGGGAACGGATGCTGCCCACGCTCGAGCGCCTTGGGGCAATGGATTTCGCTCATTCCGGACACACAACCGTGCTAGACCGACCGGGGACTTTACAGCGTGTGGCCAAGAGGCTTCGCTCCAGGCGACGCCGACCTAGTTGACGTCGTTTGCCCGAATCACCTTTATCAAGAAAACCTTCGGAATGCCGATGGAATTGGGATGGTTTCACACGATCACGCAGGCATTCGCCGCCCCTCCTCCTGGTGGTTGTTCCTTGCCGCAATGGCGGCAGTTCTGGCTGCCGTTTCAGCCTTCGTCGCCCTGAACCTCCAACGCGAGGCAACCCAGCCAATCGGTGAGGGCACATTCTTCGTCACCGAGGCGGCTACGGCCGACCGGATTGTCGCAAATAACCCGGACCCCGACGACGGTGTTCGCATCGCCCGCAACACCCTGCGTGTTGAGGCCGTCTCATTGGTCGGACCTTCTGGTCTCATCACCGCATCCACCTCGAGTCAGCTCGTGGGAGGATCGGTAGGACATGAGATGCTGCAGAATGCAGTCAAAGGGCAACGGTTCAGTGCTCTCGCCGGCCCGATTCCGGAGGATCTCTGGCTCGACGGTGTGGTTGCATGGCCCGCCGGATCCGTCCTCTACCAGGTGGTATCACCCTCTGAGGTAGAAGGTCACTCTCTCTTGCTGCACTACGACGTCGCCAGTCTGCTCGGCCGCCGGACGCCACCCGGCACGTTGCGCCCCGAAACGGTCGAGCTTCTCGTCGTCGCAACAGCCCTGGTCCTCGTCGCCGCAGGAATCGTCGTTGCCAGAGCCAGAGCCGCACGTCGCTTTCGGGAGGTCGTGGTCGAATCTGAGCTACTCCGCAAACACTCCCGCGAACTCGAATCGGCAAACGTCGACCTGCAGGCGGCCCGGGCTGCGGCCGAGGAGGCTCTCGCTCTCGCCGAGGAGAAAATTCGGATTCGTTCGGAGTTCGTCTTGATGATCAACCACGAGTTGAGGACACCACTTACCAGCGTCGTCACCGGGGCAGACCTTCTCAGGACCACAGATATGACTGAAAGTGAGCGCAAGGCGCTGATCGACTCCATAGCCCACGACGGCAACCGGCTTCTCGAGATTGTCGATCAGATCCTCGCCGTGGCGCGCATCGAGAACCGAGGAATCTCATACGACCTGAGCGAAATCCCGGCGGAAGAGATCTGTTCCGCCCTCGCCACGGTCCACTCTCCCCCACCGGGCGGTTGCTTGCACGACGATGTGCTCGTCAAGACCGATCTCAAGGCCGTGAAATCTGTGGTCGCGGCTCTGATCGACAACGCTCACACCCACGGGGCCATCGACGTCTCGGTCTTCTGCTCGTCTGTGCCCAGTGTGGGCCCGGCTTTCGAGTTCGGCCACAGACCGCCTGAAGCCATATTTGTGACTGTCATCGACGATGGGCCGGGTATCGACCCCGAGTTCCTGCCCAGAGCGTTCGAAAAGTTCGAAAAGTCCGGTTTCAGCTCGGGGACGGGCCTTGGCCTCTACATGGCGAGAATGGTGATGGAGTCTCTCTCGGGCTCGATCGCCGTCGAAAGCTCGCCGGCCGGCAGCACATTTCAGATCGCTGTGCCCACAACCGCGGTCAGAGAACCTGCCGGGTCGCGGACATGAGAAAGCTGCTCGTGATCGTGGTGCTGGTGGCGGGGTGCGGCTCCGCAGCCACCGATGACAGCTTCCTGCTCGACGAAGGCAGCATCGTCGGGCCGGATTGGATCAACCAGGGTGCCAGCACGCTCCAGATCAGCAACGTTGGTGAGTTCAATCACACAATGCTGGTGACGGACTCGGATGGCGAGGTTGTGGCCGCTACCGGTGTATTGCCACCCGGGACTTCGACCGTTCTTTCTGTGGTGTTGTCCGAGGGGAGATATCAGGTGAGCTGTCGATTGGTGGGTCAGGATCCGGAAGGGAAAATCGTCGATCACTACGAGCTGGGCATGTACAAACAGCTCGAGGTCGGCGGCTGAACCGGCCGTTCGAGCATCGAGATCGCCAGACGAGAGCTCTTACAGTGCAAGCTCAGCGACGAGAGCCTCCGCGAGCTTCTCATAGTCGGAGAGGGTGTTGTATTGCTGGGCCGATAACCGGATGAGACGCCGCGAAGCATCGGGCCAGGTGAATACCGGCACTTCGATCTGCCACCGGGACCGCAGATCTTCCATCAACGGGTCGAAGATGTGATCCGACCCCGAGGGTGCAGATGGTAGTGCAACTGAGGCGATCGCCCCGATCATGCTGTCGGGTGCCGGGATACTGGCCCCGAGGGCAGCGGCCAATAGCGTCCGACCATCGAGCACCAGATCGTGGTTGCTACGCCTGACTCCATTCCATCCGTCGCGATGGTGTTCGCCCATGATCTCGATTGCGGTGCCGACTGAGAGCCGCGCCGAAGGATCGTCGGTGCCGACCCAGTCGAATCGAGCGTGGTAATCGCTCGTGCTCCCCGGCCATCCTCCATTGTGCCCATGGCTGATGACAGCGGCAGACACCCAATCTCGATGCCTATCTGCCACATGGAGGAAGCCGGACCCTTTTGGGGCGCACATCCATTTGTGGCAATTGGCGGTGTAGAACGAAGCTCCGAGGGCATCGAGATCGACGTCGAGCATGCCCGGCGCGTGAGCACCGTCGATGAGGACCGGCACTTCGGGCTCGAGTTGCGCGACGAGATCGGCCACCGGGAAGACGATTCCGGTGGGGGACGTCACGTGATCCAGGACTACCAGTGCGGTGCGTTCGCTCACTGCAGCGAGGATCGGATCGATGATCTCCCGCTCGCTCTGGAGAGGAAACGGGACGTCAACTGTGAGGATCCGGGCATCGGCCCGTTCGGCGCTCACCGAGATAGCGTTGTTGCAAGCGTTGTAGCCCTGATTGGTCACGATGATCTCCGAGCCCGCAGCCAACCTGGGCTCGAGAGAGCGGGCGACGGAGTTCACGCCGAACGTGGCATTGGGTACGAAAACGAGGCCTTCGGTATCGCAGTTGACGAAGGCGGCAACTGCGGTACGTGCCTTCTCCAGGGCGGGCTGGTAGGTCTCGAGCATGAACGAAACCGGGTTGGATTCCAGCTCTCTCCTCCAGCGGTCCTGCTCGGAAAGCACCTCGACCGGGGTCGCGCCAAACGAGCCGTGATTGAGATGGACGAATCCGGGATCGAGCCTCCATGTTGCCACCGGGCGAGTCTACGGCCCCGGCTCCGGCGTTCCGGGAGATCGTCTGCCATTGCCTGGCGGCTTATCATCACTTGATGAGCCAGGTCAACGAATACGGGCAGCCTGTGGGCGACGACCTCGGCGACTGGAATCCGCCTCCGTTTCCGAAGCCAGCGACGCTCGAAGGGGCCTATGCCACACTCCAACCGCTCGAGGCCAGGCACGCGTTGGCTCTCCACCCAACCCTTGGTGGAGACGACGACTCGTTGTGGACGTATATGTCTATTGGCCCGTTCCCGACTGAGCCCGAGATGCGTTCCACCTTCGAATCGTTGATCGACAAATCCGACTGGCTGCCATTTGTGGTCCTCGTCGACGGCGAACCGGCCGGATTTCTCTCCTATCTGCGGATCGACCCGTCCGGCGGTGTAATCGAGATCGGATCGATCGTCTTCGGATCCGGGATGCAGCGAACAACTGCAGCCACAGAGGCCATCTACCTGCTCATCGAGTACGCCTTCGACCTCGGCTACCGGCGATGTGAGTGGAAATGCGATGATCTCAACGAGCCTTCACGCCGCGCCGCCGAGCGTTTCGGATTCCGATACGAGGGAACGTTCCGGAAAGCGACCCATTACAAAGGGCGCAACCGGGACACGGCCTGGTATGCGATAACCGATGACGATTGGCCACAGGTAAAACAGGGGTTCACACGCTGGCTAGCCCCTGAGAACTTCGAGGCCGACGGGAGCCAGCGCCAGGGTCTGAGTCAGTTGCGTGAGTGAACCCGGGCCGCTGTGTTGCCACGAGAGGGTTAGGCGCTAAGCTGACCGACGTGACTCATCTGAAGCGCTCCGGACTCCTCCTCCTTATGTAGGGCGACGCGTCAATTCCGCGTTCGCCCGCCCCCGGTCCGGGGGCTTTTTCTTTGCCCGGACCCCCTCCCCTCCCCCGCCGCCTTTCACCCGGAGCCTTCATGACGACAACACAGCAAATGCCGTATCACAAATATCAGCCGTTCGTGCCGTTGGTCTTGACCGACCGCACCTGGCCAGACCGGGTCATCGATCATGCCCCGATATGGTGCTCGGTGGACCTCAGAGATGGCAACCAGGCACTGATCGATCCAATGGACCCTCCCCGCAAATTGAAGATGTTCCAGGAATTGGTAGCCATGGGATTCAAAGAGATCGAAGTCGGATTCCCGGCGGCGAGCCAGCCAGACTACGACTTCGTCCGCCTATTGATCGAAGAAGACCTGATCCCGGCCGATGTCACGATCCAGGTTCTCAGCCAGAGCAGAGACGAGCTCATCGAGAGGACGTTCGACTCGATAGCTGGAGCACCCACTGCCATCGTCCACTTCTACAACTCGACGAACCCGCTGCAGCGTGTTGTCGTGTTCGGACTCGACCGAGAAAGCATCAAGGAGATCGCCGTAAACGCCGCGAAGTTATCGAGGAAGCTGACCGAGGCGGCCGGCGACACCGTGGTTCGTTACGAGTACTCACCCGAGAGCTTCACCCTCACCGAGCCCGATTACGCAGTCGAGGTGTGCGAGGCGGTAATGGATGTGATCGAACCGACCCCGGAGAGCCCGATGATCGTCAACCTCCCCGCGACTGTCGAGTGCTACTCCCCCAACGTCTACGGAGATGTCATCGAGTGGTTCGGCCGCACAGTCAGAGATCGGGACTCGATCGTCCTCAGCCTGCACCCGCACAACGACCGGGGCACAGCGGTCGCCGCAGCTGAGTTCGGGATGATGGCCGGTGCGGACCGGGTCGAAGGCACATTGTTCGGCAACGGAGAGCGCACAGGCAATGTCGACATCATCAACCTGGCGATGAACCTCTTCGCCAACGGTGTCGATCCAGAACTGGACATCTCCGACATCGATGATCTACGCAGGGTCGCCGAATACTGCAACCGGATCCCGGTGCACCCGCGCCACCCCTATGTGGGCGACCTCGTCTACACCGCGTTCTCGGGATCTCACCAGGACGCAATCAAGAAGGGTTTTGCTGCCCTCGCCGAAGACTACGAGATCTGGGGCGTCCCTTATCTGCCCATCGACCCCAAACATGTCGGGCGCAGCTACGAGGCTGTGATCAGGGTGAACTCCCAGTCCGGCAAGGGCGGAGTCGCCTACGTGATGAAAGAGGAGCACGGCTTCGACCTCCCCCGCCGGCTGCAGATCGAGTTCTCGAAGACCATCCAGACCATCACCGAGAACACCGGCACCGAGATCACCCCGGACGCCATGTGGTCTGCTTTCCGGGCGGAGTATCTCCCCGACACACCGCGTCTCCAACTGCTCGGACATGAGCTGCACACATCGACTCGCTCCGACGGGGGGCGAACGACCGTGCAGGCCACGATTGGCGTCGGCGGAGATGAAGTAGACCTCGAGGGTGTTGGCGATGGGCCGGTCGAGGCCTTCGTCAACGCCATTGCCGCGCATTTCGGTGAGAGTTTCGATGTCGTCGACTACACCGAACATGCAATCGGCAGGGGTGCCTCGGCCCGAGCAGTTGCCTACGTGGAGACCTCGTCAGCCTACGGCGACGTCAAGTGGGGGGTGGGCGTCGACGCCAACATCACAACTGCATCGCTGCTCGCAGTACTCAGCGGGTTCGAACGACTCCACCCCGATTGAGCGACCTGACTCAGCGTTTCTCGTTGCCCCGCTTGTAGTTGCCGGTCATCCTGGCCATTACCTCCTGGGGGTCACGCGTCTCGACCCGATTTAGGAACTTCTTGGCCCGCTCACCACGGAGAACGGATGCTTTGTGTCCGTTGTGCTTGATGATCACTTCGCCGTTCTTGCGTCGGGTATAGCTGAATCCGGAAGGCTCGCTCATATCACAAGCTTATCGCCAAAACGGCACAGCAGACGGTGAGAACGAGGGCTCCCGGAGCCCAGATCCTCTCCACCTTCGACGGAGAGATGAGGTTGATCACAGTGCTCAAACCGAAGAGGCCGGTAAGGACCCACAAGCCTCCCACTCCGCCGTTAGATGCGTCGTCGCCGAGCACGCCGGCGCTGCTGAGAATGAAGGCGGCCACGGCAGGATAAAAGAAAAGGCCGGCGACGGCACTGCCGATCCTGTACCCGGTCGGGAGCTTCCCGGGATGACGCCCACCCCATGAAGCGGAGCCCCAGGGAACGCCCGCCGCCAGAGCGATCTGGAACACGGCGATGATGCCGAGAAGGATCGCCGCAATTATCGCTGTCGCCTCCATGGCGAGCGACGTTACACAGTGGCGCCCGTGCCCGGTCGGAAGCGCGGTTGCCGTTAGAGTCCCTTCGCTATGAATCGTGCATCCACGACCCGTCCTGGTTCGACCCGACCGGCCCGGCTCAAGCAGGCATTGTCAGTCGTCGTCGTCCTGCTGGTTTTGGTTTTCCTATGGGAAGCCTACAAGTTGATATGGCTCGAGATGGGTTGGATCAGACCGGTCCGGCCTGACAACACGACCATGCCCCACGTTTGGGACATGTTCATCGAGTTGTTCCGTCCGGTAAGACGCGGCGGCGATCTGCTCATTTTCGACCTTGCTACTCGCTCTTTATTCACACTCCGGGAAGCGTTCGCGGGCTTTGTCATCGGTGGTCTGTTCGGCTTCGGCTTGAGCGTCCTCTTCGTCCGCTCACTCCTGCTGGAGCGAGCATTCATGCCTTTCGTGATCGCGAGCCAGACGATCCCGATCATCGCCATCGCTCCGATGGTGGTGGTCTGGGGTGGTCGCTTGGATATCCCGCAATGGCTGTCCGTCGCGGTTATCTCCGCTTATCTGACCTTTTTCCCGGTGGCCATCAACACCTTGCGGGGGCTGCGCTCCCCCGACCCAAACGCCATAGAGTTATTGAGGTCCTACGCGGCAACTCCGTCGGAGGTGCTCTGGAAGCTCCGGGTCCCTGCTTCTCTTCCCTATATCTTCACTGCCCTCAAAGTCTCCGCCACCGCCAGCGTGATCGGTGCCTTGATCGGTGAGCTTCCTGCAGGCTTCGGGGAGGGTCTGGGAAGGGCGCTGCTCACCTTCTCGTCCCAATTCGGAGCGCGTTCCGTGAAGCTCTACGCAACCGTGATCGTCACCGCGGTAGCCGGGATTCTCTTCGTCGGAGCTGTCGTTCTCGCCGAACGCCGGTTTGTTCCGGAAGGAAACCGGCTCGCCTACGACGTCGACCTAAAGGCGGAGGGTCAGACATGAGCTCCGGCATGAGTGTTGTCGAGGCCAACGATCTCGGGAAGACTTTCGGGACTGGCCCTGAGGCGGTCAATGCCCTGAGCGGGATCGACCTTTCGGTCGAGGACGGGGAGTTCGTTTCACTGATCGGACCATCTGGATGCGGCAAGAGCACTCTCTTACGCCTGATCGGCGACCTCACCCGCCCGAGTAGCGGCGAGATAAGCATCAACGGGAAGAGTGCCGAGCAAGCGCGACGGGATCGCGACTACGGGATCGTCTTTCAGAAGGCGACCCTGCTCGACTGGCGAACCGTTTCGAAAAACGTAGAACTCCCCCTCGAGATCATGGACGAGGGCGGTCGTTCCGAGCGAGCGACCGAAATGCTCGAATTGGTCCAGCTCGCCGATTTCGCCGGCCACTACCCCTGGCAGCTGTCGGGCGGCATGCAGCAACGGGTCGCCATCGCCCGTGCCCTGGCCTTCAAGCCCTCACTTCTGCTGATGGACGAGCCATTTGGGGCTCTCGACGAGATGACCCGTGAGCTCATGCAGCAAGAGGTCCTCCGGATCTGGACGGAAACCGGCATCACAGTCGTCTTCGTGACCCATTCCATCCCTGAGGCGGTGTTTCTTTCGACCCGGGTAGTGGTCATGTCAGCGCGACCGGGGAGGATCAGCCATGTAATCGACACCTCGCTCCCCCACCCCCGGACCGTTGACACTCGGGAGTCGCCCGCGTACTACGACAAAGTCACGGAAGTGCGAGAAGCCCTTCGCCAAGGGGAGCCGCGACAGTGACCTCCGATCTGATGGATGCGTTCAGCGGGGATATTCAGGCGGGCACTTCGACGCCGTCGCGTCTTGGAGCTCGGCTCAGGACGTATGGCCCTGCCCTCGCCCTTTTCGTTGGCGGTCTTCTGCTCTGGGAGGCTGCGGTGCGGGTCTTCGACATTGAAGCCTTCGTCCTCCCCAAGCCGTCCTCGATCCTGGACAGATTGATCGACCAGTGGCCGGTGATCAGTGCCGCAGCCGGGAACACGATGATCGAAGCCCTCGGTGGCCTTTTCGCCGGAACGGTGGCTGGTGTCGTCATCGCCCTGGTAACCGTGCGCTGGACCGGGGCGCGGCAGGGAATCATGCCATTTGCGATCGCCACCAACTCCATTCCGATCATCGCCCTGGCGCCGATCCTCAACAACATGTTCCCGATTACGAGCCCGGTCTCGAAGATGGCGGCGGTAGCGATCGTGGTGTTCTTCCCCGTCATGATCAACACCGCCCGAGGACTCACCGAAGTTGACCCCTCCGAGCTCGAGTTGATGCGATCGTTCGCGGCCGGCCCGCGTGAAGTGTTCGCACGGGTTCGGATCCCGCGCGCCCTTCCCTTCTTCTTCAGTGCGCTGAAGATAGCGACGACCCTGTCGATCATCGTTGCGATCGTCGCCGAGTATTTCGGGGGGCCCCAGGATGTCCTCGGCCAGTACATAATCGGCAAAGCGAACCTCTTCGTTTTCCCCGATGCCTGGGCTGCAATCGTTGTGGCCGCTGTCATCGGGATCCTGCTGTACGGGCTCGTCCTGGTATTGGAGCGGCTGAGCATGCCATGGCATGTATCGTTCCGGGCGGTCGATGACAACTGACGACGCTCCATAGGATTGACGGATACTCTGGATCGAAATACCCCCGAAGGAGGAAATCATGAAATTGCAGAAGCCACCCTGGATGAAGGTCCCTGCGCTGATGCTGGCGATGGCACTTGTTCTAGTCGCGTGCGGCGACGACACCGTTGAGGGCGGGCAGGACGGCTCCGAGGAATGTGAGGAACTCGACGAGGTGCGGGTACAGCTGCAATGGGTCGCCCAGTCGCAGTTCGCCGGGTACTTCGTTGCGAATGACCTCGGATTCTACGAAGACGAGTGTCTCGACGTCGAGATCCTCGAAGGAGCTGTCGAAATCGTACCGCAGACAGTCCTGGCCACTGGTGGCGCCGAGTTCGGACTGGCATGGGTCCCTAAGGCATTGGTTTCCCGGGAACAAGGCGCTGACATCGTCAACATCGCCCAGGTCTTTGAAAGGTCAGGGACTCTCGAAGTTTCATTTGCTGATTCCGGTATCGAGTCTCCCGAAGATTGGGCGGGCAAAACAGTCGGTAACTGGGGTTTTGGCAATGAGTATGAGCTGACTGCTGCCATCGAGTTATTCGACGTTCCGGATGTGGAGCTAATTGCTCAGAACTTCGACATGCTTGCACTTCTCAATGGAGAGCTCGACGCCGCCGAGGCGATGATCTACAACGAGTACGCCCAGCTTCTCGAGGCCGAGAATTCTGATACCGGAGAGCTCTATCAGCCGGAAGACTTCAACGTCATCGACTTCAACGAAGTCGGGACGGCAATGCTCCAGGATGCAGTGTGGGTGAACGCGGATTGGATCGCAGAAGAGGGTAACGAAGACATCGCAGTGCGGTTCCTCAAGGCAACCTTCCGCGGGTGGATTCACTGTCTCGACAATTTCGACGAATGCGTTGAGGTAGTCCTCGACAACGGATCGACCCTCGGTGAAAGCCATCAGGCGTGGCAGCTCAACGAGATCCTCGGTCTCATCTTCCCGGCCAGTAACGGTATCGGGGTGATGAACGAGTCGCTCTGGGACCAGACGGTCGAAGTGGCGACGGGCCAGATCGAAGAGCTCCAAGGGATCGAAGTCACCGGAGATGCCTATCGCACGGATCTCGCTCAACAGGCTGTCGACGAGTTGCGGGAAGAAGGACTCGACGTCACAGGCGAGTCTTATGAGCGGAGAGAAATCGAGCTCCTGCCCGGCGGAGAGTAAACCGACTCTGAGGGATGGGGGGCGGACGTAGTCTCCCATCCCTATTTGTAAGCTAAGTTTTATGGGGGTTCTGTTCCCCGCAGAATGGAGATCCAATGGCAAACGTGGTCAGAGCCGCAATCGTCCAAACCGAATGGACCGGCGACAAAGATTCGATGATCGAGAAGAACGCCAACTACGCCCGCGAAGCGGCGAAACAGGGCGCCCAGGTGATGTGCTTTCAGGAGATCTTCTACGGTCCCTACTTCTGTCAGGTCCAGGAGAACGAGCACTTCGACTACGCCGAGTCGATCCCCGACGGCCCAACCACAAAGCTGATGCAGGACCTGGCCAAGGAGACCAAGATGGTCCTGGTCATCCCAATCTTCGAAAAGGAAGACGACGGTTTCTACTACAACACCGCGGCGGTGATCGACGCCGACGGCACCTATCTCGGGAAGTATCGCAAGCAGCACATCCCACACGTCAAGGGCTTCTGGGAGAAGTTCTACTTCCGCCCCGGAAACGGCGGCTATCCGGTCTTCGACACTGCGGTGGGCAAAGTCGGCGTCTACATCTGTTACGACCGTCACTTTCCGGAGGGCTGGCGGGCGCTCGGCCTCAACGGGGCCAAGATCGTCTTCAACCCGAGTGCTACCAGCCGCGGTCTGTCGATGTACCTGTGGAATCTGGAACAACCTGCTGCCGCGGTGGCCAATGAGTACTTCATCGGTGCGATCAACCGGGTCGGCAAAGAGGAATATGGGGACAATGACTTTTACGGGTCGTCGTACTTCGTCGGGCCCCGCGGCCAGATAGTCGGTGAGGCAGCCTCGGACACGGAGGAAGAACTGGTGATCAGGGACCTCGACCTCGACGAGATCGACGAGGTGCGCAAGCAGTGGGCGTTCTATCGGGACCGCAGACCCGACGCCTACGACGAGCTGGTCGCCCCTTGACCACCCACGCCGACCTCCTCGCACGGCACAGGGAGGTGCTGCCCTCCTGGCTTGCCCTCTATTACGACGAACCGATCTCGCTTGTCGACGGTGAAGGTCGCCGGGTAGTCGACGCCGAAGGTAACGAATACCTCGACTTCTTTGGTGGGATCTTGACCACGATGTCGGGTTACAAGGTCCCTGAGGTGGTGGAAGCGATACGGGAGCAGGCGAACAAGATGCTCCATACCTCCACTCTTTACCTGATCGAGTCCCAGATCGAGCTGGCCGAGAAGATCGCCGGGCTTTCGGGGATTCCGGACGCGAAGGTGTTCTTCACCAACTCGGGAACCGAGGCCAACGACGCAGCGCTGATGATGGCGACACAATTCCGGAAGTCGAACCAGATCATCGCGTTTAGGGGCAGCTATCACGGAAAGTCACACTCGACGGTAGCGATCACCGGTAACCGCTCCTGGTCGGCGACCCAGCTCACCCCCTTCCACACCGTCTATGTCCACGGGCCGTACAAGTACCGGAGCCCGTTCGGGCACCTTCCCGACGCCGAGTTCATCGCTGCCTGTGCCGACGATCTGGCCAACATGCTCGACGTGGCGGTCTCCGGTGACGTGGCTGCGATGATCGCCGAGCCGATTCAAGGTGTGGGCGGCTTTGCTACTCCCCCGGACGGGTTCTACACGCCGATGAAAGATCTGGTCGGTGGCCAGGGCGGCCTGTTCATCAGTGACGAGGTCCAGACCGGTTGGGGCCGCACCGGTGAGCACTTCTGGGGCTATCAGGCTCATGGGATCACGCCCGATCTGATCACATTCGCCAAGGGTCTCGGCAACGGGCTGGCAATTGCCGGAGTGATCGGCAGGCCCGACGTAATCGACTGCTTGTCGGCAAATTCGATATCGACATTTGGCGGCAACCCCCTGGCGACCGCAGGCGCGCTGGCGAACCTGGAATACCTGCTTGCCAATGACCTGCAGACCAACGCCTACAAGGTGGGCCAGCGTCTCAAGTCGGGGATCGTCGACATCCAGTCCCGGTTCCCGATGATCGGCGATGTCCGGGGCAAAGGCTTGATGATCGGAGTCGAATTCGTCCAACCGGGCGGCAAAGAACCTGACCCAACCACCACGGCAGCCGTGATGGAGGCAGCAAAGGCGAATGGCCTTCTCATCGGTAAGGGTGGCCTCTACGGGAATACGTTGCGGATCGCCCCTCCCCTTTCGGTCACCGAAGAAGAGGCCGACGAAGGGCTGAACCTGTTGGAATCTGCCATCGCAAAAGCAACGGAGTAGTGAGAAGCATGGGAACCACGTTGATCAAGGGTGGGACGGTCATCACCGCCACCGACCAGATGGAGGCTGATGTCCTTATCGATGGCGGCAAGGTCGTTGCCCTGCTCGGGCGCGACCACTCGGTCGAAGCTGACGAGATCATCGATGCCGGCGGCAAGTACGTGATGCCCGGTGGCATCGATGTCCACACTCATATGGAACTCCCGTTCGGCGGGACCTTCGCAGCCGACACATTCGAGACCGGAACCCGGGCTGCGGCATGGGGAGGCACCACGACAATCGTCGATTTCGCGGTGCAAACCAAAGGCGAGTCGGCGATGGACGGGTACGAAGCCTGGATGCGCAAGGCTGAAGGCAACTGCGCCATCGACTACGGCTTTCACATGATCACCGGTGACATCAACGAGCAGACCCTCAAAGAGATGCAGATGCTCATGGATGAAGGGGTGAGCAGTTTCAAGATGTTCATGGCCTACCCCGGTGTCTTCTACTCCGACGACGGGGAGATCCTCCGAGCGATGCAAAAAGGGTCTGAAATCGGGGCCACCATCTGCATGCACGCCGAGAACGGCATTGCCATCGATGTCCTCGTCGAGCAGGCTTTGCAGCGGGGAGAAACCGACCCGATCTACCACGGGATCGTGCGCAAATCGATCCTCGAGGGTGAGGCCGCCCATCGGGCGATCAAACTCGCCGAACTAACCGGCGTGCCCCTCTACATCGTCCACCTCTCTGCCAAGGAGGCCCTGGACGCGGTGATTCGGGCCCGCGATGAGGGGCGAAACGTGTTCGCCGAGACCTGTCCCCAATACCTGTTCCTCTCCCTCGATGACATGGGCAACGGTTTCGAAGGGGCGAAGTACGTGGCCTCCCCGCCCCTGCGCGATATCGCCGACGGCCACCAGGAACGGTTGTGGACAGGTCTGCGGACCAACGACCTCCAGGTTGTCTCCACCGACCACTGCCCGTTCTGTATGGGCGAACATCCCCAGTTCGGGACCCAGAAACAACTTGGTGCCGACGACTTCTCCAAGATCCCGAACGGGATGCCAGGCGTGGAAAACCGGTTCGGGCTCATCTACAACGGCGGAGTCGCCGGGGGACGGATCTCGGTGAACCGGTTCGTCGAGATCGTCGCCACTACCCCGGCCCGGATGTTCGGGATGTACCCGCAGAAGGGAACTATTGCAGTGGGGTCGGACGCCGATATCGTCGTCTTCGACCCGGAGGCGAAAACGGTGATATCGGCTGAGACCCATCACATGAATGTCGACTACTCCGCTTACGAGGGTTACGAACTCGCCGGCAAAGTCGATACGGTGTTGTCCCGGGGCAAGACGATCATCGCCCGTGATGAGTATCTGGGCAGTCCCGGTGACGGGCAATATCTGCGCCGCGGAGCCAACCAGTACCTGATCTAGGAGTAAACGAATGAGAATGATCAGTCATTGGATCAACGGGGAAACCGTCTCGGAAGCACCGGAGCGCACCGGGGCGGTGTATGACCCGACAACCGGACAGCAGCGTGCCGAGGTGGCCATGGCCACATCCGAAACGGTCGACCTGGCGGTGCGCACTGCGAAGAATGCTTTCGAGACCTGGCGGGACTCTCCACTCACCAGACGCCAGAACGTCATGTTCGCCTATCGGGAACTCGTGGTTGCCCGCAAAGACGAGATGGCAACGCTTCTCAGTGAGGAGCACGGCAAGACCCTCGACGACGCAAGGGGCGAAGTGCAGCGCGGCCTCGAGGTGATCGAGTTCGCCTGCAATATCGCCCACCTGCTCAAGGGTGACTATTCAGAGCAGGTATCCACAAGCGTCGACACCTACACAATTCGCCAGCCCCTCGGAGTCGTAGCGGGGATAACACCTTTCAACTTTCCGGCAATGGTCCCGATGTGGATGTACCCGATCGCAATCGCATGCGGGAACACTTTCATCCTCAAACCGTCCGAGAAGGACCCATCGACCTCGCTGCTTGCCGCTGAGTGGCTGAAAGAGGCAGGGCTTCCCGACGGCGTTTTCAACGTGGTGCACGGCGACAAGGTGGCAGTTGACGCAATCCTCGGCCACGACGACGTAGCCGCGGTTTCTTTCGTGGGCTCGACACCCATCGCCCGCTACATCTACGAGACGGGGACCGCCAGCGGCAAGCGGGTGCAGGCACTGGGCGGTGCCAAGAACCACATGGTGGTGCTCCCCGATGCGGATATGGACCTCGCTGCCGACAGTGCAGTCTCCGCGGCCTATGGCTCAGCCGGCGAGAGGTGCATGGCGATTTCGGTGGTCACAACTGTCGGCGATGCCGCCGACCGGTTGATCCCGAAGATTCGGGAGCGCATCTCCGCACTCAAGGTCGGGCCGTCATTCGACGACGGAGTCGAAATGGGTCCCTTGGTCACAGCAGAGCACAGGGACAAGGTCGCCGGGTATGTCGACGCCGGCGAGGACGCTGGTGCCTCTCTGCTCGAGGACGGACGTTCTCTAAAAGTGCCCGGGCATGAAGAGGGTTTCTTCATCGGCCCCACCCTCTTCGACAACGTCGGCACCGACATGAGCATCTACACCGACGAGATATTCGGCCCTGTTCTCTCCGTGGTGCGGACCGAGCATTTCGAGGACGCTCTGAAGATGGTCAACGACAACCCTTATGGAAATGGCACGGCAGTCTTCACAAACGACGGAGGCACCGCCCGGAAGTTCCAGAACGAGATCCAGGTGGGCATGGTGGGCATCAACGTGCCAATACCTGTCCCGCTCGCCTTCTACAGCTTCGGGGGCTGGAAGAGCTCAATCTTCGGTTCCCATGCGATCTACGGCCCAGAGGGTGTTCACTTCTACACCAAGCAGAAGGTGATCATCAGCCGCTGGCCCGACCCGATTCACCGCGGGGTGGACCTCGGCTTCCCCCAGCACGGTCAGTAGACCGTGGATTTCGGGGTAGTACTCCAAACCGATCCGCCTGCGAGCGAGGTGGTGCGTCTCGCAACGAAGGCCGAAGAACTCGGCTTCAGCCATGGGTGGACATTCGACTCCCACGTCCTGTGGCAGGAGCCATTCGTCATCTACGCACAGATGCTCGCCGCGACGGAGAAAATGGTAGTCGGCCCGATGGTGACCAATCCGGGCACCCGTGACGTGACTGTCCTGGCTTCACTGTTTGCAACTCTGAACGACATGTTCGAGGGCCGGACGATCTGTGGAATCGGACGGGGAGACTCCGCATTGCGCTACATCGGGAAGACCCCGAAAACTCTGGTCGAGATGGTGCAGGCTTCCCGGATCATCAAAGCCCTGGTCGCCGGTGAGGAGGTCAGCTACGACGGGACAAACTTGAAGATCCCGTGGATCGGCCAGGGCTGGGACCTCCCGATTTGGATGGCGGGCTACGGGCCGAAAGCATTGGCAACCGTCGGGGAACATGCCGACGGGTTCATCCTCCAACTGGCCGATCCCCAGATCCTGGAATGGACCGTTGCCGCAGTCCGCAAAGCGGCCGAAGAATCGGGGCGGAATCCGGCCGACATCAGTATCTGCGTCGTTGCCCCTGCCTATGTCGGAGACGAAATCGCCCACCAGCGTGACCAGCTCAGGTGGTTTGGGGGCATGGTGGGCAACCATGTCCACGACCTGGTCAAGCGGTACGGGCCTGACTCGGCAGCAGTCCCTCAGGCTCTCACCGACTACATCGAGGCCCGGGAAGGGTATGACTACTCCCACCATGGGAAGTCAGGCAACAAGACCACGGAGTTCGTACCAGATGAGATAGTCGACAGGTTCTGCGTTCTCGGAACAATCGACCAGCACATCGAGAAATTGCAACTGCTCGAGTCCCTCGGAGTCGACCAGTTCGGCATCTACCTCATGCACGACGAAAAGGACCGAACCCTGGAACTCTACGGGGAGTCGATCATCCCCGCCATCAACGGCTGAAGCGAACCGCGGGCCCGATGTTTCGGATTGGCCTTGCTCCCCCGAGCGCGTAGCCTTGGCTGTCGATGTCAGTCCCTGAACCCCTCGATTCACCGGTCTCGGCCGAGAAGATGGGTCAGGGTTTCAACCTCATCCGTCGCCAGCTCAAGCGCGCTCCGAAGGAGTTCTTGATCGGGGGGATCGGAACAGTCCTCTATGCCGTGATGACAATCCTCTCGTCTTACGTCCTCGGGTGGATAACTGACGACATCCTGTTGCCCGCAATCGACGAGGGAGAAGTCGCGGTTGGGTCGCTCGCTGCTGCAGCAGGTGCCGTACTGGGTGTCTCGCTGTTTCTCGGGATGGGGATAACGTTGCGCCGCCTCGGAGCCTATTACGCCCAGTTCAGGCTGCAGTACCGCGACCGGGTCGAGGTAACCGACCGCTACCTCGAGCTCCCGGTGGAATGGCATAGAAAACACTCAACAGGTCAGCTGCTCGCCAACGCCAACGAAGACGTCGAAGCTGCTTCGTTTATCGCAGCTCCCCTTCCGATGGCCTTCGGCGTGGTGCTCATGTTGGTGATCACCGCGGTGCTCCTGGTGCTCACCGACCCGTTTCTCGCGCTAATCGGATTCATGGTCGGGCCGGCACTGCTGGCGGCGAACTACATCTATCAGCGACGGATGCGCTCGGTAGCAGCGAAGGCGCAGAGGATCAGGGCCGAAGTGGCCGACATCGCGCACGAGTCGTTCGATGCAGCTCTCGTGGTGAAGACGCTCGGCCGTGAGGATGCCGAGGTCGGGCGTTTCGGGGAGCGATCCGACGCCCTGCGTGACCGGATGGTCGAGGTCGGGCGGCTCCGTGCCGCTTTCGACCCGGTGATCGAGGCTCTCCCCAGCATCGCAGTCCTCGCCGTCCTGGCGGTGGGTGCCCTGCAAGTCGACCAGGGGATACTCACTCCGGGTGACCTGGTCACCTTCGCCTACCTATTCCGATTGGTCGCGCTCCCGATGAGGGTGTTCGGGTGGCTGCTTGGAGAGCTTCCCCGCGCTGTGGTCGGCCTCGATCGCGTTGAGAACGTCCTGGCCGAGCGGGGGGAGGTCGAATACGGGCTCGCCTTCCCGCAGAACAATGGCGGGGCGTCGACCACCGCAAGTGGCGTGGGCTACATGTACCCCGACACTGCTCACCACGACCTTTCGTCGGGTGGCGCGGCCGTAGTGAATTCCCCCGACAGCGACAGGCGCGGCGTCGACGAGATCACCCTGAATGTTCAAGCCGGCAAAACCGTCGCCCTGGTTGGGCCGACCGGATCCGGGAAGTCGACGATAGCCCACCTCCTTGTGCGGCTCTTCGACCCTGACCGCGGTGTGGTATCCCTAGACGGACATGGCCTCGTGGACATCGAGCGTGGGGCCCTCGCCGGTTCGGTGAGCATCGTCTTCCAGGAGACGTTTCTCTTCAACGAATCGGTGTACGACAACATCACACTCGGCGAGCCCTTCTCCCCCGAAGAGGTATTCGCCGCCGCCAGGCTGGCGCGTGCCCACGACTTCATCCTCGAACTCGACAACGAGTATTCCTCCGTCGTCGGCGAGCGCGGGGCCTCACTCTCCGGCGGCCAGCGCCAGCGGATCGCCCTGGCCCGCGCCCTGGTCCGCAAGCCCCGATTGCTGGTCCTCGACGACGCTACCTCGGCGATCGACCCCGCGGTTGAGGGCGAGATCCTTGCCGGCCTCGCCCAACTCGACACCACGGTGGTCATCGTCGCCTATCGGCGCTCCTCGATTGTGATGGCAGACGAAGTCATCTACGTCGAGGAAGGACGTGTCGTCGACAGGGGAACCCACGAGCAGCTGTACCGGGCAGTGTCCGGATATCGCAGCCTGATCGATGCCTACGGCCAGCTCGAGGAGCCGGCATGACCACAACTGCAGTTCAGGAAGAAGTCGCAGCACGCCGCTCGCAAGGGGCGATGCACACGATCAGGAGAGGACTCAGCCTCTCCCCCGAACTGCGCAATGGACTTCCCGGGACTATCGCCATTGCCCTGGTTGCCACTGCCGGACGTGTGATCGTCCCTGTCGTCATCCAACAGATAATCGACGGAGGGTTCAACGGGGAACGCGTCGACATGACCTTCGTCGTCCAGATGACCGGTATCGCCCTCGTGGCTGTCCTGGTGACGGCGGGGTTTACCGGATGGATGCACCTACGCCTGGCGAAGGTCTCCGAGACCGCCCTTTCCGGGCTAAGGATCCGAGCGTTCCGCCATATCCACGACCTCTCGATGCTGCACCAGGCTTCCGAGCAGCGTGGGGTCCTCGTCTCCAGGGTGACCTCCGACGTCGACCAGATCAGCCGCTTCATGCAATGGGGCGGGCTCATGCTGCTGACGAATGGGGGCCAGGCATTCCTCGCCCTTGTCGTGATGCTGATTCTCTCCGTGCACCTCGGGCTGGTGGTTGTGGTCTTGGTCCCGTTCATCGCCCTGATGATCAAGTGGTTCCAGAGCAAGCTCGAAATCGCCTATCTCACGGTTCGGGAGAAGGTAGGGAGAATGCTGGCGCTGCTGGCCGAGACCGTGGTCGGCGCCCCCGTCATCCGTGCGTACGGCGTCGAGGATCGAACCCGGGTCCAGCTCGAAGAAGCCATCGAAGCGCACCGCTCCTCCGCGGTCCGGGCGGGCGGGCTGTCTGCTGCCTTTTCCGGCGCCGCTGAGGCATCCTCAGCGGTGGTAGTCGCAGCAGTTGTTGTCGTGGGGACCATCCTTGCCGTCAACGGAACGACGACGGTCGGGACCGTGGTCGCCTTTCTCTTCCTCGTCCAACTCTTCGTCCAGCCGGTGCAAATGCTCGGCGAAGCGGTAAACGAGGCTCAGACCGCGGTGGCGGGGTGGAGGCGTGTGCTCGACATCCTCGACATCGCCCCTGATGTCGCCGACCCCGGCCCTGATGGAGTCGAACTCCCCCATCAGCCAATTGGGGCGAGGTTCGACCGGGTTGTCTTCCGGTACCCTCGTCCGGGCCAATCGGCGGCTCAGGCATTGGCCGAACCGGCATTGCATGAGACGAGCGTCAGCATCGAGCCGGAGCAGAGCGTTGCGGTCGTTGGCGAAACCGGATCGGGAAAGACGACTTTCGCCAAGCTCCTCACCAGGCTCATGGACCCTACCGAAGGGTCGGTGAGCATCGCGGGCACCGACGTCCGCGATGTTCGCTTCGCATCCCTGCGTGACCGTGTGGTGATGGTTCCCCAGGAAGGAGCCCTCTTCCGCGGTACCATCGCCGACAATGTCCGCATGGGCCGGCCCGGGGCCACCGAACCGGAGCTCCTTGCCACCTTCGACAGGCTCGGCCTCCGCGATTGGCTCGACGAGCTGGCCGAAGGCCTCGACACCCAGGTCGGGGAACGGGGCAGTGCCCTCTCGGTGGGGGAGCGCCAGCTGGTCACCCTGGTGCGGGCATCGATCGCCGACCCCGATCTCCTGGTGCTGGATGAGGCGACCTCGGCAGTCGATCCGGCGACCGAGGTGAGAATCAGCAGGACCCTGAACGAGCTGACTTCGGGACGGACCGTTGTCACGATCGCCCACAGAATCTCGACAGCGGAGAAATCGGACCGGATCCTCGTTTTCGATCACGGGCGCATCGTCCAGGATGGGACACATTCCGAACTCGTGGCCGAAGGCGGGATATACGGAAGGCTTTTCGACTCGTGGCGGCGCGGAACTACCTGATCATCGCATCCGGCGCCGTTGGCCGATGAGATGGATACTGCTTGTGGTCGCCGGCCTTGTTTTGGGCTGCACTTCGCCGCAGCCAGCAGCCACCACAAGCATTGAAACGACAACCGCAGAGACCACACCCACCACCACCACGGCGGCACTGGTTACAACCTCCACGACCGCCGCTACGATTGTGGCGGAGGCCTATCCGGGCGAATCACGCGGCGCATGCCGCCCCGACCCGTTCGCCGGCAGTGTCCGTGCCGACCTCGCCGACCTCTATCCGGGCCGCGACCTCACTGCCCATGTCTTCGATCTTCGCACCGGCTGTGAGTACTCGCTGAACCCCGAAAACCGTCAGAACACCGCCTCAGTGTTCAAAGTCATGGTCATGGCAGGCACTCTTCTCGAAGCCCAGCTCCGGGACCGGGACGTCACCGATTCGGAGATGTCACACCTGCTGCCGATGATCACCGAGTCGGCGAACTGGCCGGTGCGCTCTTTGTGGCACTCGTTCGGGGCGTCGCCGTGGTTCCGGGAAACCGGAGAGGTCTTCAGACTCTCGCAAACCTCGATCACTGCCGACGGCGGCAGCTCCTGGGGCGCCACGAAGACCTCCGCAGCCGACCAGGTCAGCTTGCTCCGCCAGGTGCTGCTCGGAGAAGGGGGATTGCTCGACGATGCCTCCCGGGATGTGGCGTTCGAGCTCATGACCTCGGTTGTGCCCGACCAGACCTGGGGGGTGACCGCCGGTGTGCCCCGCTCGTGGACGATTGCCCAGAAGAACGGGTTCGCCGGCCGCATCATCAACTCTGTCGGCTGGGTCGACCCACCGGGCGAGGATGAGGGATACCTGGTTGCGATCCTCACTTACGGCTGGCCAAACCACCCGGCCGGGATCGAAGCGGTCGAACGAATCAGCGTGCTCGTGGCGAATTCGATAATCGACACCGTCCCCGGGGCCGAGTGAATTCACCTGCCCGCACTGCCGGGGTACCGTGACCGGATGGACGCAGAGCTCACCAAGGAGATGATTGCTACCGACTGGCTGCCCCGCTACACAGGGATGCCAGTCTCGGATTTCGGTGATTACATCCTGCTCACCAACTTCCGGAGTTACGTGGAGGCATTTGCCCGCCGCTTCGACTGTGAGGTCGTCGGGCAGAGCAGGCCGATGCAAGCGGCGAGCAACGGTGAAGGGCTCAGCATCGTCAACTTCGGCATCGGCACCGCAAATGCTGCAACCATCATGGATCTTCTCATTGCAAGACGGCCCGAAGGCGTCCTCTTCCTCGGCAAGTGCGGCGGCCTGAAGCAATCAACGGAAATCGGCCATTTCATCCTCCCCATCGCCGCGATTCGCGGTGAGGGGACTTCGGACGATTATTTTCCTCCTGAAGTGCCCGCACTCCCCTCCTTCAAGCTCCACAAGTTCGTATCGGAGAAGATCGTCGAACGGGGGTTCGAATACCGGACCGGAGTCGTCTACACCACAAACCGCCGCCTCTGGGAACATGACCTCGAATTCCTCGAGCGTCTCCGCAGGCTCACCGCTATTGGCATCGACATGGAGACCGCAACTGTTTTCATCGTCGGTCACCACAACCAGATCGCGCGTGGCGCCCTTCTCCTCGTATCCGATGTCCCGACCACTCCCGACGGGGTGAAGACCGAGGAGAGCGACATCCGGGTCAGCGCAGACTGGTCGGACATCCACCTCGACCTGGGGATTTCGGCGATGAGCGACATCTCCAGTGAGGGAGAGGCGATCAAGCACTTCAAGTTCTGAGGTGACGGTGTCCTGTCCGGTGGATTCGCTCTCTATTTCGGCGAGCAATTGTCGTTCCTGGCAAGGACGCAGGACGAAGGCGCACCGGACCGTTCGTCAAGGACGAGGACGCCGCCAGGGGCGACAAGGGCCGTTGAAATGCGAGCACGATCTGCCGGATAGGGCACTAGCCTCGGAACCATGTGGCTAAAGAGTTATGACTTTGCGGACGGTGAGGAGATACCTGGCGACTACGCGCTCTGCGTCATCGACCCGACGGCTCATGTCAGGTTTGCGCGAAACCAGAATCCGCACCTGGAGTGGGGTGATGTCCCGGAAGGGGTGCGCTCATTCGCCATATTGGTTATCGACATCGACGTCCCCACCTCGCCCGAGGACGTGAACCAGGAAGGGCGGGAGGTCCCCTCAGGCCTACCGAGGGGCCAGTTCACCCACTGGGCGCTGGTGGATGTCGAACCCGACAGCCGGACGGTGGAAAGAGGCGCATACTCCGACGGGGTAACTCTGAGAGGGAAATCCGGGCTCAGCAAGCGGCCGCGGGAAGGCATCAACGACTACACGGGATGGTTCACAGGGGACCCCGTGATGGCCGGAACCTACAAAGGCTACGACGGCCCCTGCCCGCCCTGGAACGACTCAATCATCCATCATTACGTCTTCACCCTCTATGCCTTGGATGTGGATTCGCTCGAGCTGAGCGGAGACTTCTCCGCTGCCGATGTCGAGAGTGCGATCGAGGGCCACGTTCTCGACTCCGCCCGGCTCACCGGAACCTACAGCCTGAACCCGCGTCTGGCCGGCTGATTCAGGAGAGGGCAGGGTCCTCACAGGCGTTGCCGCTGATCCCGCGGTTGGGGGTGAACACCCGTGGCGAGGCGATGAAACCCTTTCCCGGGGCATCGGTTTCGAGGTAGGCGACGATGGCACTCGCCACCGCATCTGCCGCAACAGTCACGTACTCCGCGGTCGAATAGAGCTCAGCTTCGGGACGGTTGGAGAGGTATCCCAACTCGGCGAGGACTGCGACAGTTTCGGAGTTGCGCAGCATCCCGTAGGCGTCATTTCCCGATGGGAGGAGCACTTCGAGGACTCCGGCATCCGGGGCGCGGGACCACACGATGTCAAATTCCTGGAAGGCGTCGAAAACGTGCTCATAGAGCAGGCCGCCAAGCCGTCGCGAGTCAGCTGATGTGCTTTGAACGAAGACTTCCGTCCCGGGCTCATCTCCGAGATTGGCTGTCGGCGCATTGTGGTGTATTGACACCAGAAGCGTCGCTGCGGCCTGGTCGGCAAGGGCTGCTCGTGCGCCGATTGTGCTCGAGTAGTTTGCGGTGCGGGTGAGGACGGCATTCACCCCGTGTTCAGATAACACCTGCTGGACGGCGCGGCTCACCTTGAGGTTGATTTCTTCCTCGGCGAGCCCGTTGGACCCAACGGCTCCCGGATCGGGTGCGCCTCCGTGGCCCGGGTCGAGCACAACCTCGACGTCACTGACCGGAGTTCCGCTCCCAATTGTGGCCTCAACGCCACAGGGTGTTCTGATCACGAAGTGGTCCCCGCTCTGGTCGAGGAGCGCCACGACCACTCCGGAAGGCGTGATCAAGACCCCGGCGGCTGCCGGGAGAGAGTTGGTGGGTGCTGCCGGGGCGGGGGCTTCGGTAGTTGTCGTGGTCTCCGGGACGCTTGGGCCCGAGCTCGGCTCCACGACAGAAAGGTCCCTCGAGATCGGGGTAGTTGTAGTTCCGAGGGAACAGGAGACCAGTGTCAGCACTACCAGCGCCCCGGCCAACCACGGGCGACCCTTGAGAGAGGAACTCACCAACTCACGGTAATGTCTGTTCCATGTTTGGCCCGCTCAATGGAGTTCGCACTGCACTTGTCGTGGCGGCGGGAATTGCCGCCGTGGCATCTTTCATCGTCGGCGCGCCATTCGCAGGGGCCGTGTTGCTGGTTGCGGTAATCGTTCATGGACTTGGTTGGCTCTATCTGTACGGACAGCGCGCTGAGGCCGAGTCGGTCACCCACCGGGAGGGATGAGCCCGGCGGCAACCCCTTTCGCCGCCTTCTCCGCAGCGAGGAGCAGCCGGTCCCGTTCGACATGGATCTTCTCCGGGAGGCCTGAAGCCGCCCGCAAATCGGCATAGACCTTGAGCTTCGGCTCGGTTCCGCTGGGCCGCACCAGAACCCGGCCCGATTCCCCAAGTTCGATTTCGATCAGGTACTGAGCACCAAGCCACGGCGGCCTCGACTCCGCCCCCCGGCGGTAGTCCGTCACGGTGGTCACCGATTGACCATTGATCGCTTCTGGTGGATTCGCGGCGATCCGATCGACGGCGTCGAGGATCTTGGACTGGCCCTCCTCACCGGGCATCACGATCGACTCCTGACTGCTGACCCAGATCCCATGCTCCTGCCATAGGTCGGAAAGCGTGTCGAGGAGAGTGCGCCCCGATTCGGCTGCGATAGCTGCAATATCGGCGAGTAAGAGGGCGGCAGAAATCCCGTCTTTGTCGCGGACCGTTCGCCCGACCGTATACCCGAGCGCCTCCTCGTAGCCGAATGCGAAAGCGCCCCTCCCCTCTGCTTCGGCGGCCAGCCCGGCATTGGCGATCCATTTGAACCCGGTAAGTGTGGTGAGGTGGAATGCGCCGGAAGCTTGGGCCATCCGGGATAGCATCGGGCTCGAAACCACCGAACAGGCGGTTATCGGAGTGTCTTCGGAGGCCCAGTTGTCCAGGATGTGGGACGCAAGTATGACTCCAAGTTCATTACCTGTGAACAGCCGCCACTTTCCATCGAACGGGATTGCGGCTGCCAGCCGGTCGCCATCGGGATCGTTGCCGATTACAAGTGCTGCCTTCGACCGCTGCCCGGCGTCGAGCGCCATGTCGAGTGCGCCCGGCTCTTCGGGGTTAGGGAAGACGACAGTCGGGAAGGTGCCGTCGGGCTCGAATTGTTCGGCAACTGGCGTCAGCTGTTGGTGGGAGGTCCGCCCGAAGACATCGAGCAGGGTCCGGCCCCCGACGCCGTGGAGGGGGGTGTAGACGATGCTGACGGTAGAAGCAGGCTTCACCGGCCGCGAGGCGTCGATCTCCGCCCAGTAGTCGTCGAGAATCGAGTCGGGAATGCTCGCTACCAGAGGGTGGGAGACTTCGAATGCGGCGTCGATCCGGGGCACCTCATCCGCCGCGCCCACCTTCGCTATCGCAGCCGAAATCGCGGTGTCGGACGGGGGGATGATCTGGGCGGCGTTGGAGTCATAGACCTTATACCCGTTGTCTGCCGGCGGGTTATGGCTCGCCGTTATCACAACCGCAGCGCTGGACCCGAGGTGTTTCGCCGCGAAAGCCACCAGGGGCGTCGGTGCGTAATCGGGGAAGTACCGGACCCCGATGCCTGCTGCGGCGAGCACTCCCGCGGTGTCTTCGGCGAACTGGCGGCTGGTGGGCCTGGCGTCGAATCCGAGGATCACAAAAGGGGGTTCCGCTCCTTCTCTCGCGAGGAGGAAGTCGGCCAGCCCGCGGGTGGTGCGGATTACGACTGCGCGATTCATCCGGCCGGGGCCGGGGCCCACGGTTCCCCTGATCCCGGCGGTGCCGAACTCGAGTGGTGCGCCCATAACCTCAGCCAGAGCCTCCTCGTCGCCTCGCTGAGTCAGTGCGAGCAGCTCGGCGGCGGAATCACGGTCGGGGTCGTGTCGAGCCCATTCCTCGGCCCGGGCAAGGACATCGCTCATCGCGGTGCCTTGCTGACCCAATTCCAGGAATCCGCACACATCTCGGTCAGTCCGTATGCAGCAGACCATCCCAGTCTTGCATAAGCCTTTTGCACGTCCGCCCAGCTCGACGCCACGTCCCCGGGCCGGCGGGCCACTATTTCGTAGGGGATGTTCCGCCCGCTGACCGACTCGTACTCCTTGATGACCTCGAGGACGCTGTGGCCCCTCCCGGTTCCGAGGTTGTAGGTGTGAACGCCGCTATCCCCGGTGTGGACGTCGAGTGCCCGGATGTGGCCCACTGCCAGATCGACCACGTGGACGTAGTCTCTGACCCCGGTCCCATCCGGTGTGGGGTAGTCGCCACCGTAGACGTTGACCTGCTCCAGCTCACCTGCAGCCACCATCGCCACAAACGGCATCAGGTTGTTGGGAATTCCACTCGGATCTTCACCGATCATCCCGGTGTGGTGGGCGCCGACCGGGTTGAAGTAGCGGAGGAGGCTGATGCTCCACTCCGGGTTGCTGACATGGAGATCCCGCAGGACCTGTTCCATCATGATCTTGGTCCAGCCGTAGGGGTTGGTCGCATGGCCCACAGGCATCGATTCGACGAGAGGTAGAGCCTCAGGTTCCCCGTAAACGGTGGCCGAGGAGCTGAAGACCATGTTGGTGACGCCCGCGCTTTCCAGGGCCGCGAGGAGGGCGATAGTACCGCCGACGTTGTTGTCGTAGTAAGTCATCGGCTCGTTCACCGACTCTCCAACCGCCTTGAGCGCGGCAAAGTGAATACAGGCATCGATACCGGATCCGGCCAGCTCGACCATCGAGTCGACATCGCGTACGTCGTGACGGTGGAACTCAGGGATGGTCCCGGTGATCTCGCCAATCCGGCCCACCACCGATTCGTCCGAGTTGGCGAGATTGTCGACGATCACCGGTTCGTGTCCCGCCTTGATCAGTTCGACAACCGTGTGGCTTCCGATAAAACCGGTGCCCCCGGTGACAAGTACTCGCATCTTCTGCAGATTAGGAGAGCCGGGCGCTCAACCCGCCGGGAGGGTGAGGATGAACTGTGATCGGTCGCCGTCGTGTCGGTAATGGATCGAACCGCCCATCAGCTCAGAGAGTCGCCTCGATATCCAAAGGCCGAGCCCGACTGATTGGGTGTTCTGCGGCGTGCCGACAAAAGGTTCGAAGATGTACTCGAGGGTGGCCGCGTCGATCGGCTCGCCCGAGTCGCAGACGGCCACATTGACGACGTCTTCTGTCTGCTCGATCTCGATCGACGCTTCAGATCCCCCATAGCGGACCGCGTTGGTGAGGAGGTTCCTGACTATCTGGCGGGTGCGCAGCGGATCCGCCACCACAAGCGCGTTTTCGGCGCCGGTGATCGTGAACTTGCTGTCGACGCTATCGGCGACTCGTTTGATCTCCTCGAGGATGGGGAACGAATCCAACGAGAACTTGACATCGGCAAAATCGGCGCGGTGGGCGACGAGAAGATCCTCGATCAACCACGAGGCTTCTTCTGCCTCACGGGCAACGAGAGCAATCATCTCCTTCTTGTCTTCATCCTCGAAACTTGCGTATGCGCTTTCCATTTCGGTGCTGAGCCCGAAGATCGCGGTGATCGGAGTGCGAAGCTCATGAGACACCGTTGCGATGAACTGGTCGCGGGAGCGCTCGAGGCGGATCCGATCGGTCACGTCGATCAGACAGCCCTCGAAATATCGCAGATCGCCGACGTCGTCGTACACGGCCCTGGCGGTGTCTCGTACCCACACGATCTGGCCGTCGTTGCGCCGCAATTCGACGTCGAAGTCGTGGGCGGTGCCCTCGGCGATGATGGTCTCGATCCAAACCTGTCGTGCCGCCGGGTCCGGATAGAAGGTGTTCACAGAGCCGCTATGGCCTCTCAGGGCCGTCATCGACTCAAAACCGAGGATCTGTGCCAGGGCGGCGTTACCCGCCAGGAGGGCTCCGTCAGGGGCACTTCTGTAGAGGGGCACCGGCAGGTGCTCGAAGAATTCGCTTAGATCGCTGACGCGCGACATTTCCCTCTCCAATCGGTGCCAACCAGCCCGGTTTGCATAGGTCGGCCGACCTTAGTGGGCTTCAACGCTGCGAGCACCCCGGGCGTCGACGAGAATCGGGCCCCGGGTGTCGTCGGAGAGCTCGGCCACGATCACAGGTACCCGGGTTCCGTAGAGCGCGTTGGCGACGAACACGCCGGTGACCACGATTTCATCAAGTTCTCCGAGGATGAAGCCGAGTGGCCCGGCGCCGTTGCGAATGGATTCGGCGATGACACTTGCAGATGAGCTGCTGCCACGGCCATACGGCATATACAGAACCTTGGCGGCCACCGATTCGCCGACAGCCGGGTGGGAGCGGTCGATGATCGTACCCGTCTCCGGGTCGACCCCTCCCCAGAACGACAACGGCTCGGAGAGCACCATCAACGGTCCGGAGGCGATGCCGTCGACGAGCATCGTTCTCATGAAACGAAGGGGTCGTCGAGTTCGACCCGTCCCGAGACGGCCGAGGCGACACATTCGGCGAGGCTGCCGAATGCGACGTCGACACCGAGGTTGCCCGGCGCGTAGTGCGCCCATTTCGCCGAGTTGGTCATCACCGCACCCTCCACATCACCAAGGATCGGGGTGATATACGTGCACGTGTCGGTCACCACCGTCACCCCGAAGCCATCGAGTGCACCGGTGACGTCGGCGCCGACATTCCCGTAAACCGAGCGGGACGTGTTCACGTAGAACGGGACCGCTGACTCTCTTCCCCGGATCATGTCTGCCAGCTTCCTCATCTCGGCCCCAGACATATGCGGGGTTCCCACCGATACCGCCCCCAGCCGGCTGCGGGCGAATCCAAGGGACTCCCTGATCGCCACCAGGTCGGCCCCGCTCACTCGCAGCACCGGTACCTCTCGGCCCCGTGTGGCGTCGTCGAGGGTCGCCGCTTCCGGCGTCACCCCGACTGCGTGGAACATCGCTGTCGCACCCGACGAGGCAGCGGCGGCACCAAGGGCCTTCAGGTCGTCTTCTCCGACACGTGCGTCAAGACCGATGATTACAGGTATCCCTTTGCCACAGCTCATTCCGATCCAGTGCCCGAGGAGAGGGAAGATCAACTCGTGGCCGAGCCAGCTCTCGTCGATATCGAGCTCGACGATGACGGTCGCCGCTCGCCCCTCGTCGGTGTGTAGCCCGGAGAAGGGTGCCCGGCCCGTAATGGCGCAGGCGAGGTCTGCGAAGTCCCCGTACCGATTGGTGCGGGCACCCAGCACCGAATTTGCGAACACGATGGCGTTGGACTCCCCCCAGGCGACCTGCTCGCCCTGGCCGGGACGCGCTGGAAGCTGGTAGGGCGCACACGTCCATGTCGGTTCGCACCCGAGGGCCACGTGGAGGTCCATGAGCCGCTTGGCGGCCGTTGCAGTCTCCGTGCTGCCCCGATACAGATCGGGGTGGAGGAGATCGAGGGAAGAGACGTTCAGGGTGGTCGGCACCGCCACCTTCGCTCCCCCATCCACCAGATGCTCGACGTAGTCGATCCCCGACTCGCCGTGGTAGAGGCAGCCGTCGATGTGTGCGCCAGAAATGTCGACGAGGCCAGGGGCACCGGTTACCTCTGCAAGCTTCACGACCAGGCCCATTGCGAAAGCAACTCCGGAGCCGTGGCCACCTTCCAGCATGTCGCGGTCTGCCGCAGTGAGAACCACTTCTTGCCCTACCGGGGCGTCCGGTGGGTGATCTCCGCCCATCTCGATCAGTCCTCGAGGGCGAGTTCCATTTGGGCCTCAGGGCGGTGATAACGCTCTAGTCCGTTCCATACGAGATGGTCCATGAAGACCCAGGACTTTCGGTGAAACGCACTCG
>JBGTNX010000126.1:0-15406 GCA_041742825.1 Acidimicrobiia bacterium
GACGACATCCGAAGAGGCGAAGATGAGTTGCAGAAGTTGACCGACAGGCACATCGATCGCATCGACAAGCTGGTCGCGAACAAAGAAGAAGAGCTGATCGAGGTTTAAGTCTTGGACGAGAACGGCCCAAACGAAGGTGACGAGAAGCGTTTCGGACGTCCGTGGGAGGCGTCGCCGGAGCCAGACGAAATGCCCGACAGCGAATCCGACAGGCCCGCCGAGCCGGAGCGCGATGCCGAAGTAGTCCAGTTGCCGGGAATCGTCGTCGACGACGGCAACGATGACGAACTGTTCTTCTCCAAGGAGGACGACTCCGGGGCCGAAGAGTTCGGTGATGTCGCGTACTCGACCCATGAGTACGATGGTCTTGCCGAAGATGTCGCCCGGGCAGCCTCCGAGGAATGGGAACAGCAGGCAGTCTCGGCGTCCGTGGCAGGTGTCGACTCAGGCATGGTCGGTTTCGACGACGTCGCCGGGACAACCGCGCGGGTCACGATGGAAGACCACGAGGTCACTTCACAGGCGGCCGCATCTGACTTCACCCTGCGAGTTGCGTCGGCACTTGTCGTATTTGGACTCTTCCTGGGCAGCCTCGTCCTTGGTGGTTGGTGGTTCGCCTCGTTCGTGATCCTGGTGATGGTCGTCTCCCTCGGGGAGTTCTACGCCACCCTGCGCACGGTTGAATACCGGCCGGTTGCCCTGTTCGGGCTGGTCGGAGTGGTCCTCATGGGTGTTGGCGCCGCCCGCTCCGGGGCGTTGGCGATCGGGGGATGGGCGGCCCTGGCCGCGCTTACGACGATCCTCTTCTTCTCGCTCGCTCCGCGCCGGGATGCACTGGAAAACACCGCGGTAACGGTGCTCGGCATGACCTGGGTCGGACTCCTCTCCTTTGCCATCCTCATCGCACAGGGCCCTCAACCGGTGGCATATATCCTATTTGTGGTCCTGCTCATCGCATTCAACGACATGGGGGCGTATTTCGTCGGGCGCTCCTTCGGACGTCGCAAGCTGGCCGAACACGTCTCGCCCAACAAGACACTCGAAGGGTTCTTTGGAGGCTTGATTGCCTCGATGGTGGTGGCGTCGATCCTCACCACATTCCCGGCGTGGGAGACGATCGGAATCGCCCGCGGGCTAGTGCTCGCCGCTGTTGTCGGCCTGTTTGCCCCGGTCGGCGACCTGATCGAGTCTTCGATCAAACGATCGATTGGCGTAAAAGACATGGGATCGGTGCTCCCCGGACATGGCGGGATGCTCGATCGCATCGATAGTTTCCTCATCGCCGTCCCCGCCGTCTACTTCGTGCTCCGGGGGTTCGGGCTTCTGTGACCCCTCCGGTAGTCGTCCTCGGCTCCACCGGATCAATCGGGAAACAAGCCCTGGAGGTGGCTGACCACCTCGGCATCGAGGTGATCGCAATCGCCGCCCGCATCCCGGGGGAGGATCTGGCCGCACAGGCAGCTCGTTACCCGCACGCCGCCGTTGTTGCCACCGGTGGCGCCACGAGCGAACGGAAAACCTTCCGGAGCCTGGTCGGCCGAGAAGTTGGCTTCGATATGGAGGCCCTGGTCGAAGTCGCAGCGCTTCCCGGTGTCACCGTGATCAACGGGATTGTCGGGTCAGCCGGCCTCCGAGCGACGCTTGCCGCCCTCGAAGCAGGGAACCGTGTCGGCCTTGCCAACAAGGAGAGCCTCGTTGCCGGGGGGCCGGTGGTGAAATCTGCCCTCGCATCGGGCAAGGGGGCGCTGATTCCTGTCGACAGCGAGCACTCCGCCCTCTACCAGTGCATGATCGGAGAGAATCCTGACTCGGTCCGCAGGCTGATGCTGACGGCCTCGGGCGGCCCGTTCCGTGGGCGCGACACCCAGTTTCTCGAGACTGTCACGCCAGAGCAGGCTCTCGATCACCCGACATGGGACATGGGGCGCCGGATCTCCATCGACTCCGCCACACTGTTCAACAAGGGCCTGGAAGTGATCGAAGCCCATTATCTGTTCGATGTCGGGTA
Source organism: Acidimicrobiia bacterium (assembly GCA_041742825.1). GTDB lineage: Bacteria > Actinomycetota > Acidimicrobiia > Spongiisociales > ZC4RG35 > MA-ANB-1. The sequence continues at coordinate 2,009 of JBGTNX010000126.1, forward strand.
CGAACGTATCGACGTCGTGGTACACCCCCAATCGATAGTCCACTCGATGATCGAGTTCGTCGACGGGTCCTGGAAAGGCCATCTCGGCCAGGCAGACATGCGGATACCGATCCAATATGCGTTGACCGCCCCGGAGCGGTCCCGCGGCGTGGCTGGCAACGAGTTTTCGTTCGCCGGGCTTTCGCTCGATTTCGAGGCGCCCGATCGGGACGCTTTTCCCGCGCTGGACCTCTCATTCCGGGCAGGCCGGGAGGGGGGATCGTCACCGGCCGTGATCAACGCTGCCGACGAGATTGCGGTGGATGCTTTCCTTCAGGGTCGTCTCGGGTTCACCGGGATCACCCGTGTCGTCGAAGAGACGCTCGACACCGTCGGCTGGAGAGAGGTCGACGATTTCGAAGGGGTCGTCGCCGCCGATCAGGAGGCGCGCGGGGTCGCGGCGTCGCTGCTCGCCGGCTCCTGCTGAGCCCATTTCATCGTTGAATAGCGGCCGCCGGGCAGTACCGTGACTTCGATGCTTGGTGGAATCGCCGCTGCAGTGGCAATTGTCTTTTTTGTGACCGCCCATGAGGCGGGACACTTCCTCGCGGCCAAGGCCGTAGGCATGAAAGCTACCCAGTTCTTCTTCGGCTTCGGGCCGAAGATTTGGTCGACCCAGCGCGGCGAGACCGAATATGGCTTCAAGTGGCTCCCGCTCGGCGGCTACGTCCGAATCGTAGGGATGAACCCCCTCGAAGAGGTAGCTCCTGAAGACCTCGGCCGGACCTACCGGGAGAAGAAGTTCTGGGAGAAGAGCTTTGTCGTTCTAGCCGGGGTCGGCACCAACTTTCTCATCGCCTTCGTTCTCTTCCTCGGAATTGCTTTGACCCAGGGAATCGCTGAGCTGACGATGGAAATCGACACAGTGGTCGCAACCGTCGAAGTAGACGGGGTGGAACAGACTTCGCCTGCCGCCGCCGCCGGCCTCGAATCCGGAGATGTGATCCTCGGCGTCGGCGGGGCCGCAGTTTCGGAGTGGGAAGACGTGCTCGCTGCGCTGCGCACCGAAGGGGGAGGTCCTACAACGCTCGAGGTCGACCGCAACGGCGAGGCTCTCACCCTCAGCGCCGACCTGATCGAACAGCCCGCCCCCGACGGACCGGGATCCACCGGGTTCCTCGGAGTCACCTCGGTGGTCGAAGTCGCGGATGTCGGCCCCATCCAGGGTATCGGCCTGGCAGCCGAGAACGTGTGGACTGGTATCGAAGGCACCTTCATTTCCATCGGGGAATTGGTGCGACCTTCCAACATCATCCAATATTTCGGGGTCTTCGTCGGCAACACCGATATCGATCCGAATATCCGGCCCGTCAGCCCGATCGGGATCGTGAATATCACAACGCAGATGGACACGGTGGCATCCTTCGTCGGGATCCTGGCCCTGGTCAACGTGATCCTCGCCACGCTCAATCTGCTTCCACTGTTCCCCCTCGACGGGGGCCATTTCGCAGTAGCCCTCTACGAGCGGGTGACTCATCGCGAGGCGAACTTCGAACGACTGATGCCAGTGGCGGCGGCAGTCGTCATTCTCTTCGTGTTCCTCGGCGTGGTGGGAATCATCCTCGACGTCGTCAACCCGATCTCGCTGTAGCTCTGAGCTACCGTCTAAGGGCATGATCGAGCGCAAACAGACCCGGCTACTGCATGTTGGCAAGGTCCCCGTGGGCGCGGGCTCTCCGGTGAGTGTTCAGTCGATGACGACGACCAAAACCGCCGATGTCGATGGGACTCTGGCCCAGGTCTACGCCCTGGCCGGGGCGGGCGCCGATATCGTGAGGATCACCTGCAATGAGGTGGAGGCGGCCCAGGGTCTCGCCGAGATCGTGCCCCGCAGCCCGGTGCCGATAATCGCCGACATCCACTACCAGTACCGGCTGGCGCTGGCGGCATTGGAGGCGGGCGTCCAAGGGCTCAGACTCAACCCCGGCAATATCCGCAAGGAAGACCAGATCAAGACGGTCGCCCGGGAGGCCAAGGACCGAGGGGTTCCGATCCGGGTCGGGGTCAACGCCGGATCGCTCGACAAGGATCTTCTCGCCAAATACGGTTCTGCAGTTCCTGAAGCTCTGGTCGAATCGGCCCAGACCGAGATCAGGTATCTCGAAGAGGTCGATTTCACCGATATCAAGATCTCGGTGAAGCACTCCAATGTGCCGTCGATGATCGCCTCATATCGCCTGCTCTCGGAGACAGTCGACTACCCCCTGCACCTTGGCGTCACTGAAGCAGGCCCTCCCCCCGCCGGTCTGATCAAGTCGGTGGCCGGGATCAGCACCCTGCTCAACGACGGAATCGGGGACACGATCTGGTTCTCGCTGACCGCCGACCCGGTCGAGGAGGCGAAGGCCGGCAGGCAGTTGCTCGAGGTGCTCGGGCTCAGAGAGCGTAAGGGACTCGATCTCATCGCCTGCCCATCCTGTGGCCGCGCTGAGGTCGACGTCATCGATGTCGCCACCAGGGCGCAGGCGGCGCTCGAGGCTGCCAACCTCCCGATCCAGGTAGCGGTAATGGGATGTGTGGTCAACGGCCCGGGCGAAGCCCGAGAGGCCGACATCGGCATCGCCGCAGGCAAAGGCAAAGGCCATCTGTTCATCAAAGGTCAGGTGGTGAGGGTGGTGCCGGAGGCAGAGATGGTCGAGGCATTGCTCGATGAGGCCAAGAAGCTGGTCGAGGAGGGTGTTGAGAGCCGTCTCGCCCACGCCGACGCCAACGCCGAGGAGATCGCCCGGGCAACGAGGCTGCAGTTGGTCGAGATCCAGGGTGACGCCAACCGGGTGAAAGACAAGCGGGACCGGGTCGCCGATATCGCGGAGGCGGACTGAATATGCGCTGGTCCCAAACCTTTATCCCTACCCTCCGAGACGACCCTGCAGATGCCGAAGCTGTCAGCCATCGGCTCCTGGTCCGCGGTGGCTTCATCCGCCAGTTGGCTGCCGGGTCGTACACGATGCTCACATTGGGTCAGCGAACGAGACTCAAGATCGCAGCGATCATCCGTGAGGAGATGAACGCGATCGGAGGCCAGGAGATGATGCTGCCCACGCTGCATCCTGCCGAGATCTGGAAGCAGTCTGGAAGATTTGATCTGATGGGCGACAACATCTTCCGGCTCGAGGACCGAAAGGGCATCGATCATGTGCTCGGAATGACCGAAGAGGAGATCTTCGGCATGCTCGCCTCCGAATTGTTCTCGTACCGCCAGCTTCCCCAGATCTGGTACCAGATGCACACCAAGTTCCGCGACGAGCCGCGGCCAAAGTCAGGCCTGCTCCGGGTGCGGGAGTTCACCATGAAAGACTCCTACAGCCTGGACATCGACCTACCCGGGCTGGATTCCGGCTTCGCCAAACACCGGAGCGCCTACAAGCGGATATTCTCCCGAATTGGCCTCGAGGCCTTCGATGTCGAGGCCTCGTCGGGCGCGATGGGCGGTTCTGAGTCGGTGGAGTTCATAGTCCGATCTGAAGCAGGGGAGGACTGGATCGTCACCTGTGAGAATTGCGACTACCGGGCGAACCGGGAGAAAGCGACATCGGCCCTGGCAGAGGTCGACGACGGCGCGCCGCGGGACCTCGAACGATTCCCGACTCCCGGATTACGGACGATCAGGTCGTTCGCGGAGGCCCACCCCGACCTCGCCGCCCCGGACCGGCAGATCAAGAGCCTGGTCTACTTCCTCGACGAAAAACCGGTCCTGGTGCTCTTGCGCGGCGACCACGACCTCGAAGAACAGAAGCTTCTCGACGCCACCGGGATCGGGGAAGGCATCCGTCCCGCCCTACCCGACGAGATCAAACCGATTCTCGGCGCCGACCCGGGGAGTCTCGGGGCTGTTGGTGTTGAAAACATCCAGATCGTCGCCGACGAAGCTCTGCGGGGCCGGCACAACATGGCCACCGGGGCCAATGAGAACGACTGGCACCTCTCCGGAGTCAGTCCGGACCGCGACATCGTCGTCTCGACGTGGGCCGACCTCCGCTCGGTTTCATCGGGCGAAGCATGCGTCAACTGCGGAGGTCGTCTCGAGTTGTGGAAAGGGATTGAAGTCGGCCACATCTTCAAACTCGGCACCAAGTATTCAGAGGCGTTCGGGGCATTTGTCCAGGACGAAGCAGGGGACAGTCATCCGGTGATCATGGGCTCCTACGGAATCGGGGTAGAGCGGGCAATGGCAGCCGTCGTCGAGAGCTCATTCGATGAGAAGGGGATCATTTGGCCGGTCCCGATAGCCCCATTTGAGGTTGTGGTCACGATCTTGCGGGCCGACGATCCCGGGACAATGGAGGCTGCCGAGGGTGTCTACACAACATTGAAGTCGGCAGGCATCGACGTGATTCTCGACGACCGCCTGGAACGCCCGGGGGTCAAGTTCGCCGATTCGGAGCTGGTCGGCATCCCCTTCCGGGTGACAATCGGCCCGCGTGGGATCGAGAGTGGAACTGTCGAATTCACCAGGCGAGCCGGGCTCGTCACTGTTGAAATCGGCCTCGATTCCGTCGTCAACGAGGTGATCGCCGCAGTCGAATCGGGTCGCTCGACCCTCAACGGCGATTGATCCGGCTGCGCTCCTGTTGGGGGAGCACGGCTATTCCCCTATAATCCGTATCCACAACAGGACGCTTTTCGGTCAGGTGGGCGCCGCATGCACCCACCTGTTTGCTGTGTATATGCGGACAGTTGAACTGAAGAATTCGGAGTAGTAGTGACAACGACGGCAGAAATTTGGGAGCTCATCGAGCCATACCTTGCGGCCGAGCATCTCGTCCTCGACGATATCGAGCTCAGCGGGATCGGGAAGGGTCGGATTCTGCGCGTCGCCGTCGACGGTGAGAAGGTCGATGTCGACCGTCTCGCCGAGTTGTCTCGGGGAATATCCCGCCTTCTCGACAACGAGGTCTCCATCGACGGTTCGTACCAACTAGAGGTGACCACCCCGGGCCTCGAACGCAAGCTTCGCCGCCCCGAGCACTATCAGAAGTCAGTGGGACGGGAGGTCGTCGCCAAGGTCGCCCTCGAAGGAGCCAGCAAGACCGTGCGCGGTGTGATCGCCGACGCCGGAGCCTCCACGTTCACGGTCCAAGGGGACAACGGTCCTGAAGTGTTCAGCTACGACACCGTGGTCAAGGCGAAGACAGTTTTTCGGTGGGAGAAATCTCCCAAGCCAGGTCACTAAGGAGAATTATGCAGCTCGACACGATGATGGAAGCCATTGAGGTGCTCGCCCGCGAGCGAGGTGTGGCCGTTGATGCAATTCTCGACGCGTTCGCCAATGCCCTGGTTGCCGCGTACAAGCGGAGCCCGGGTGCAGCCGAAGAAGCCAGGGTGACAATCGATCCCGAGTCCGGTGAGGTCACCGTCTACGCCCAGGTCCTCGACGAAGAAGGCAACGTCGTCGATGAGTGGGAGGACACCCCTGAGGGCGAGGCGTTCGGGCGCATTGCCGCGCAGTCGTTCAAGCAGGTGATGCAACACAAGCTCCGCGAGGCCAAGCGTGAGCTCGTCTTCGACATGTACGAGGGCCGTGAGGGCGATCTCATCACCGGTCTCGTCCAGCAGGTCGACTATCGCTCGGTGATCCTCGACCTCGGTGACGCCGAAGCGATCCTTCCCGGGTCCGAGCGGATCCCGTTCGAACGCCTGGAGCGGGGCAACCGGGTCAAGGCTCTCATCATCGAAGTCCGCAACGAGGGCAAGGGTGCCCAGATCGTCGTCTCCCGGAGCCATCCCGACCTGGTCCGCCGCCTCCTCGAGCTAGAAGTCCCGGAGCTGAACGACGGCACCGTCGAAATCGTCAACATCGCCCGCGAGCCCGGGCACCGCACAAAAATCGCGGTTATCTCCCACGACTCCAACGTCGATCCCAAAGGTGCATGTGTGGGTGCGCGCGGCGCGAGGGTGCGCCAGGTCGTCAACGAACTTCGCGGCGAGAAGGTCGACGTGGTGCAATGGCGCGACGACATCGGCCAGTTCATCGCCGAGGCTCTGGGACCGGCCAAAGTCCAGGAAGTTCGGATCGATGAGGAGACCAAGACCGCCGATGTGATCGTCTCCGAGCACCAGCTGTCCCTCGCCATCGGCAAGGAGGGCCAGAACGCCCGTCTCGCCGCCCGACTTTCCGGTTACAAGGTCGACATCCACCCCGACAAGACCAGCGAACCTGAGCCCGAGGTCGTCCCCGAGGTCGTCCCCGAGGCCGCACCGGAGGCGGCGGCTGAGGTCGAGGCTGAGGATGCGGGGGTACCGGAGCAGACACCTGAAGTCGAAGAGATCGAGGCTACGCCTGATGTCGAAGCGACTGCACCTGCTGCGGAGCCTGAGCCTGCCCTGGATGTCGACGACGAAGATGCCGGAGAACAACCAGTAAGCGATGACACCGACGATGAGAGTGAATGAGAGAGTTTGATCTGTGAGGGTTTATGAACTTGCCCGCGATTTGGGGCTGGAATCCAAAGATGTCCTGGAGCAGGCCAAAGAGCTGGGCCTGGATGTCAAGACAGCGTCCTCAGGCCTCGATGCCAAAGGGGCCGAGCTGGTCCGGATGGCTCTTGCCACCGACGAGGCTCCGGTTGCTGCTGCAGAGGCCGAGCCAGAGGTAGCGGAATCCGAACCCGAGGCCGCCGCCGAACCAGTCGCGGAATCCGAACCCGAGGCCGCCCCCGAACCAGTCGCGGATTCCGAACCCGAGGCGGAGCCGGAACCGGAGACCGAAGTCGACATCGCCTCGATCACGGCCGGTGCATCAGTTGCCGACTTCGCAGAAGCGATCTCCCAGCCGGTCCCCGAAGTCATCAAAGCCCTGCTCGGCAAAGGCGTCGCCGCCGGAGCCAACCAGGAGATGCCGGCCCATTTCGTCGAGGAAATCGGCGAGGAATTCGGCTTCATGGTCGAAATCGAAGAGGCAGCACCGCCACCCGCAGTTGCCGAACAGCCAGTTTTCGACGACGCCGAGGCCGACCTGGTGGGCAGGCCACCCGTCGTCACCGTCATGGGACACGTCGACCATGGGAAGACAACGCTGCTCGACAGGATCCGCGATGCCAGCGTCGTCGACGACGAGGCAGGTGGCATCACCCAGCACATCGGCGCCTACCAGGTAGACGTCAACGGCCACCCAATTACATTCATCGACACGCCGGGACATGAGGCATTCACCGCCCTCAGGGCGCGTGGCGCGAATATCACCGACATCGTGATCCTTGTCGTAGCGGCAAACGACGGTGTCATGCCGCAAACCGTCGAAGCCATCTCGCACTCACTTGCCGCTGGAGTGAAGCTGATCGTTGCAGTAAACAAGATCGATCTCGCCGGTGCCGAGCCGCTCAAGGTCAGAACCGAACTCACCGAGCATGGCGTGATCGTCGAGGAACTCGGCGGTGACGTGCCCTCCGTGGAGGTCTCCGCGCTCAAAGGCGATGGAGTCTCCGATCTCCTCGAAGTCATCGACCTCATTGCTCAACTCGAGGAGTACAAGGCGAACCCGAAGCCGAAAGCCTCAGGTGTCGTCGTCGAGGCCGGGCTCGAGGTCGGCCGCGGCCCTGTGGCCACGGTGATCGTCCAGCGGGGGACCCTGAAACAAGGCGATGCCTTTGTTGCAGGTGCGATCTCGGGGCGTGCCCGCGCCATCACCGACGAGCATGGGAATTCGCTGAAGAGCGCCGGGCCGGCAACTCCGGTCCAGATCATGGGTTGGGACGATGTCCCGGTGGCAGGAGATTTCCTCGAAGTCGTGTCCAACGACCGCGAAGCCCGCAAGATCGCCGCAGTTCGACTCGAGGCGATGAAGCTCGAAGAGCAGGCCATGCCCACCGCCAGAGATCGTCTCCAGGGCCTTCTCGAACAGCTCGGTACCGAAGACGCCCAGCTCAACGTGATCGTGAAGGCCGATGCCCAGGGATCGCTCGAGGCGCTGCGTGAGTCAATCGGCAAGATCGAACGCGAGGGCGGGAACATCTCGATTGTCCACGGAGCCGTCGGCGGCATCAATGAAAACGACGTCTCCCTAGCCGATGTCACCGGCGCTGTAATCGTCGGGTTCAATGTCCGCCCCGAGCCCAAATCGCGCAAAGCTGCGGAACAGGCCGGGATCGAGGTTCGCACCTACAGCATCATTTACGAGCTTCTCGACGACATCGAGGCCCTCCTGGTGGGCCAGCTCGCCCCCGACGAGCAGGAGCAGGTGCTCGGTACCGCCGAGGTCAGGGCGACGTTCAAGGTTCCCCGTGGCGGGACGATTGCTGGCTGTTATGTCCTCGAAGGGCAGATTCAGCGCGGGGCCAAGGCACGATTGCTTCGCGACGGCGTGGTCATCCACGATGGAGTCATCGGGTCGCTGCGCAGGTTCAAAGACGACGTCCGCGAAGTGGCGTCAGGGTTCGAGTGCGGTATCGGCCTCGAGAGTTACAACGACATCAAAGAAGGCGACCTCATCGAGGCCTATTTGATCCGTGAGGTTGCCAGGACCTAGTCCATCGCAAGGAGTGAATCATGACAACTCCACGGATGCTGAAGGTCAACTCGATCCTCCGTGAGGTGATCGCCGAGGAGTTGGAGAAGCTGAGTGACTCCCGGCTCGAGCTGGTGTCGGTCACTGGCGTCGACACAGCACCCAACCTGCGTAAAGCTGTTGTGTTCGTCGATGCCATCGCCAAAGACCCAGGAGAGGTGCTCGAGGCCCTCCGCGCCGCACGGCCCCGTTTGCAGAGGGAAATTGGGCGACAGGTGAAAATCAAGTACACGCCGATCCTCGAATTCGACCTCGACCATGGGGTGATGGCAGGGGAGCGGATCGAAAAGATCCTCCGCGAGCTCAAGACGGACGAAGAGGAGTAGGAAGTGCCAACGCGCCGCGACATGATCGAGAAAGCAGCCGCAGTCCTTGCCGATGCGGACAGCATTGCCCTTGCGTGTCACGTCGGGCCCGATGGAGACGCCCTGGGCTCGATGATGGGCCTCGCTCTCGCCGCCCGTAACGCCGGCAAGGAGGTTGTGACCTCCTTCGGCTCACCTTTCATCCTTCCCGACAATCTCGCATTTCTCCCCACGGTTGGACTCGTCGCTCCTGAGGAGTTTCCCGAGTCGCCACCGGTGATGGTGGTCCTAGATGCCGGCGCCACCGACCGGCTCGCCGAGCTCGGTCACCATGCCGGCAACGCCGGGACACTGATCGTCCTCGACCACCACGTGACAAATGACGGCTTCGGCGATATCGCGGTTGTCGATGGTTCTGTGGCGGCCACCGGTGAGATAGTGGCCGAATTGCTCGACGTCCTGCGCTGGCCGATAACCGCCGAGATCGCAACCTGTCTCCACACCGCCGTCGTGACCGACACCGGCCGGTTCCAATATGCCGCGACCAAGCCGTCGACCTTCAAACTCGCGGCGGGCCTGGTGGCGGCCGGGGCCGACACCGATTACATCGGCCAACAGGTCTACGAGCAGGCGCCCTTCGGATATCTCCGTGCTGCCGGTGCCGCTCTGTCGCGGGCCGTCCTCGACGAGGAGGCAGGGGTCGTCTCCACAGTGATTACCCACGAAGACCTCGATGCGGCCGGGATCGATTGGGGTGACATCGACAATCTGATCAACACGATTCGCCTCCCGGTCGAGGCCGATGTTGCCGCCCTGGCCAAAGTTCACGATGACGGCCGGGTGAAGCTGAGCCTCCGGTCCCGCGGCGGCACCGATGTCGGCGCCATCGCAGCTGCGCTGGGGGGCGGAGGTCATCGCCTGGCTTCGGGGGTCACCCTCGAGGGCACCGCAGCAGAGGCGATCAAACAGATCGTTGCGATGGTCAAGGCGGCAAAGTGACCATCGGGTTTCTCGTTGTCGACAAACCGGGGGGAATCACGTCCAACGCTGTAGTGAGCAGAGTGAAGCGGGCAACCGGTATCAAGAAGGTGGGACACGCTGGGACTCTCGATCCCCTTGCAACCGGGGTCGTTGTCGTGGCGATCGGCAAGGTCACCCGCCTCATCAGATTCATCCAGGAGCAACCCAAGGAGTACCTGGCGACCGCTGAGTTCGGAGTGGCAACTGACACCCTCGACGCCGATGGGGCGGTGCTCAGCCGGGAACCGATGGAAGTGACTATGGCTGAGCTGGAGTCAGTCCGGCCCCGATTTCTCGGCGGGATCCTGCAGGTACCGCCGATGGTCTCTGCGCTCAAGCACCAGGGCCGGCGCCTGTATGAGCTGGCACGCGAGGGTGTAGTTGTCGAACGCGAGGCCCGTGAGGTGAGAGTGGACGAGCTGGAGTTCACGTCCGTCGGGCCAGGTCCTTATCCCGAGGTCCAGTTCCGGGTCGTCTGCGGCAAGGGGACCTATGTGCGCAGTCTCGCCGACGACATTGCCGCATGCCTCGGCGGTGCAGCGCACTTGACGGCCCTGCGGCGTACGCGGATCGGGTCGCTCGACGCAGAGAGACACGGGATCCCGGCTGATGAACTCGATGGGTGGGAGGCGAAGCTGCTCAGCCCTGAGGATGCCCTGGACGATCTCGCATCGATCGCAGTCGATGCCGAGACGGCGCGTGCCGTGAGGCACGGGGTCAGGTTCGTAGGCGGCGAGTTGGTTTCACTTCCTGAAGGCGAGCCGGTCCGTGTCCTCGACGAGGCGGGTAAGTTGCTCGCCGTGTATACCCGCGCCGGCGACACCTGCCGGGCTGAAGTGGTGCTGGCGAATTGAGAGTTCTCAAAGGCAGCTATCGGTCGTGGGAGCCGAACGAGACCCCCACGGCGCTAACGCTCGGCGTGTTTGACGGTGTGCACGTCGGCCACCGCGAGCTGTTGAGCCGCGCTTTCGGACACGACGGCACGCACGCAGTGGTCACCTTCGACCCGCATCCGGTTGAGGTGCTTGCCCCGGGGACATCGCCGCGCCTCATCACGACAATCGACGAGCGACTCGAGCTCCTCGAAGGTCTCGGAGCAGAGCTTGTGGCTGTGCTGAACCTCGCCGAGATTCGTGACTTTCGACCGGCGCAGTTCGTTTCCGAGATCCTGGTGGGGAAACTGGCAGTGTCGACATTGACAGTCGGCGAGGACTTCCAGTTCGGCAAAGACCGCGCCGGTGATGTTGGATTCTTGACCGACGCAGGCGAGAGTGAAGGGTTCGATGTCGACGTCGTGGGCATGGTCGCCGAAGGTGGACATACGGTCTCGAGCTCGCGGATCCGGAGCCTGATCGAGGTCGGTTCGGTGGGCGACGCTGCAGCTTTGCTCGGGTCGAGGTACCGGATGACCGGGCCGGTAATCGACGGCGACAAGCGCGGCCGCGACATCGGCTATCCAACCGCAAACCTCAAGCCCGTGGCGCGCAAGGTGACACCCGGAAATGGCGTTTACGCCACTGTGACCAGGGTCAACGGGACAGGTCACATGTCTGCGACCAATGTGGGCACCCGCCCGACCTTCGGCGGTGGGGAGCGACTCATCGAAGCTCATATCCTCGACTTCGACGCTGACCTCTACGGACAGGAGATCACAGTCGAATTCGTCGAGCGACTCAGGCCCGAACTGGAGTTCAAGTCGGTCGACGAGTTGTTGGATCACATGAAGGAAGATGTCGAAAGATCCCGGAAGATTCTCGACTCGGTTATGGGTTGAATCGATGGATCTGTTATTGTTTGTAACAGTCCCCTCCGACCAACTCAGGTTTAGCGCGTAATGAAGACACCAACAGAAATAGTTGCCGAGTACGGCACACACGAGAGCGACACCGGCTCGCCTGAGGTTCAGGTAGCCCTTCTCTCGGAGCGGATCAACCACCTCACCGAGCACCTTCGTGAGCATGGCCACGACCACCACAGTCGCCGCGGCCTGTTGATGATGGTCGGGAAGAGGCGCAGACTCCTCGACTACCTCCGCAGACAGGATGTAGAGAGGTACCGAGCGCTGATAGCCAAGCTCGGACTTCGCAGATAACACAAAGTTTCGTGAGGAGCGTTTGAACGCTCCTCATGCATATGCGGGTCAATCGACCCGCCCAGCTTCGGCCTTCACGGCCGGGATCACAAGAGAAATGAGCCGGACCCGGTTGTCAGTGGCGATGTCTCGTCAAGCCCAGACGATGAGACATGACTACTGCCAACAGGTCCCCCCGGCTCCTTACAAACAAAGGAGCACTAAGTGCCCGAAATTACAGTGCATGGCACCGTAGGCGGCAAAGAAGTCTCGTTCAGCACAGGCAAAATGGCCCTGCTGGCGGACGGAGCCGTAATCGCCACACTCGGCGGAACCAAGATTTTGGTGACCGCCACAGCAAGCAGAAAGATACGCGAAGGCGTTGACTTCTTCCCCTTAACCGTCGACTTCGAAGAGCGGATGTACTCCGTCGGCAAGATCCCCGGATCCTTCTTCCGTCGTGAAGGCCGACCGAGCGAGCAAGGTACTCTCACCTGTCGCCTCATCGACCGTCCCCTCCGCCCATCCTTCAAGGACGGCTTCCGCTGCGAGACACATATCGTCGGCACCAGCCTTGCTGTCGATGGTCAGAACGCATTCGACGTAATCGCCCTCAACGGGGCGTCGGCGGCGCTCAGCGTCAGCCCGATCCCGTTCGAAGGACCACTCGGTGGAGTTCGCCTCGGCCTCAAGAAGGGCGAGTGGATCGCCTTCCCCACAACCGACGAGCTCGAAGAGTCAGTCTTCGAACTGGTAGTGGCAGGTCACCGCAACAGTGCCGGCGAGATCGACATCACAATGGTCGAGGCTGGTTCAACACCTCATGGCCTCCGACTCATTGCCGAAGGTGACCAGCCTTCCGACGAGGCGACTGTCGCCCGTGGGCTCGAAGAGTCCAAGGAGTACATCGCCCAGTTGATCGACCTCCAGAACGAGCTTGCCTCACAGGTAGACATCCCCGAAGTCGAGTTCCCGACGATCTCCGACTACAGCGATGACATCTACAGCCGAGTCGAAGGCGCCGCTTCAGCGAAAATCGCCGAAGTCGTCAAGATCGCCGGTAAGCAGGAGCGCAACGAGGCGGAGCGGGTGACTCTTGAAGAGGTAGTCGCCGAACTCGGGATCGCCGAGGACGCGGACGCACTGCGGGAGGCGAAGAGCGCCTTCAAGTCGGTGTTCAAGAACACTGCGCGCCAGCGCGTCATCGATGAGGGAATCCGCCTCGACGGGCGCGGGGTCACCGATGTCCGCCCGATCACCGTCGAAGTCGGCGTGATCGATAGGACCCATGGCTCGGCGCTGTTCACTCGGGGCGAGACCCAGGTGCTCAACGTCACCACCCTTGGCATGTTGAAGATGGCGCAGATGCTCGACACCCTCGCCAACGAGGACTCGAAGCGTTACATGCACCACTACAACTTCCCGCCGTTCTCAACCGGTGAGACCGGGTTCATGCGTGG